>NZ_PEFF01000001.1:3427500-3748986 GCF_002754375.1 Variovorax sp. 54 | reverse complement strand
ATGAGGACGCGCCCCTCCCTTACATGCGGAAGTGCTCGCCCAGGTACACCCTGCGTACCTCGGCGTTGTCGACGATCTCCGAGGGTGTGCCTTGTGCCAGCACGTGCCCGTCGCTGATGATGAACGCGTGATCGCAGATGCCCAGCGTTTCACGCACGTTGTGGTCGGTGATGAGCACGCCGATGCCGCGCTCCTTCAGGAAACTGATGATCCGCTGGATCTCGATCACCGCGATCGGGTCGATGCCGGCAAAGGGCTCGTCCAGCAGGATGAAGCGCGGCTGGGTGGCCAGCGCGCGCGCAATCTCGACGCGGCGGCGCTCGCCGCCCGACAGCGCGAGCGCGGGCGAATCGCGCAGGTGGTCGACGCGCAGGTCGGCCAGCAGATCCGTCAGTCGCTCGTCGATGTGCTGCTTGGACAGCGCCACCAGACGGCCGTTGGCGTCGGGCTCGCGCTGCAGCTCGAGCACGGCACGCACGTTTTCCTCGACCGTGAGCTTGCGGAAGATCGAGGCTTCCTGCGGCAGGTAGCTCAGGCCCATGCGCGCGCGGCGGTGAATGGGCATGTGGGCGATGGGCTCGCCGTCGATGGTGATCTCGCCGGCATCGGCGCGCACCAGCCCGACGATCATGTAGAACGAGGTGGTCTTGCCCGCGCCGTTGGGGCCGAGCAGTCCGACGACCTCGCCCTTCTGCACATCGAGCGAGACGTCTTTGACGACCGTGCGGCTGCCGTAGCTCTTCTTGAGGCCGCGCGCCACGAGGCGGCTGCCCGGGACGCCGTCGGCGGGCGGGGTTCCTGCGGTTTCGATCACTTGCGCCCTTCCCCTTCTGTGCTGCCGCCCAGCGTGGTGCTCGGGCGCAGCCCGGCGCCGGGCGCGGGGGTGGGCGCCGGGGCCGCGGGCTTCTTGCCGCCCGCTGCCGGTGCGGCACCGCCTGCCGCCGGGGCCGGCGTGGCCTTCGGCGTAAGGATGGCCTTGACGCGACCGCCGCCGCCCGCCGAGACGCCGGCGTTCGGCGGCACGAGGGAACCGTTGACGGTGTAGGTGTCGTTGCTCTGGTCGTAGACGATCAGCGCACCGCTGCTCTCGTCATTGGCCGTGGCACCGATCAGCCGGCGCATGACGGCGCGGCGGATGAACTTGACGTTGTCGGCGCGGCTGTCGTACTCGATGACTTCCGACTCGCCCTCGATCCACTCGTCGCCGGCGTTGCGCTTCTGCTTGTAATAGGCCAGCTTGCCGGGCGCCGCCGTGACCACGCCGTACTGGTAGCCCTCGGCGTCCTGGCGCACGTCCAGCCGCGCACCGCGGATGATGATCGTGCCCTTCGTGACCAGCACATTGCCGGTGAACACGCTGGTCTGTTTCAGGTCGTCGTAGCGCATCGAGTCGGACTCGATGTTCATCGGCTTGGTGCGGTCGGCGGTTTCAGCCAGGGCGCCGGAGGCGGCTCCGGCCAGCAACAGCGCGCCGAAGGCCAGGCGGCCGAGGCGACGAAGGGTGGGGAATGTGGGGATGGAGGGCAATGTCATAAAGGCACGAAACTTGCTCTGAAACATTGTATGCGTGGGACGGTGATTGCCCACCGCCGCCAATGAAAAAGCCCGCCGAAGCGGGCCTTGCATTCGACCCAAAAACCAGGTCGACAGGTCGTCGGGTCGGTCAGCCCTTCTTGGCTTCGCCGATCAGGAAGGTCGCGACCTGCAGCACCTTGGCCATGCTGCCGGCGGTTTCGCCGTCGACATACCAGCGGCCTGCCACGGCCAGGGCCGGCACGCCGGCGACCTTGTAGGCCTCGGTCTGTTGCGCTGCGCGGCGGGCCTTGCTGGCCACGCCGAAGGACGCAAATGTTTCCTTGAACTTGGCACCGTCGAGGCCGGCACGCTCGGCCCAGGCCTGGATGTTGGCTTCGCCGTTCAGGTTCTGGCGCTGCGCGTGAATCGCGGCGAACACCTTCGAGTGGTATTCCTCCAGCTTGCCCATGGCTTCGAGCGTGAAATACAGGCGCTGCTTGGCTTCGACGTCGTTGCCCACGAAGGGCACCGGGATGCGACGGAACGCCACTTCTTTCGGGGCTGCCTTGACCCAGGCTTCGAGCGAGGGCTCGAAGTCGTTGCAATGCGGGCAGTTGTACGAGAAGAACTCGACCACCTCGACCTTGCCGGCCGCTGCATCGACCGGCACGCGCTTGTCGAGCACGAGGAAGTCGGTGCCGGCCTTGGGGGCGCGCTGGGCGTGTGCCGGAACGGCAGCCAGCGAAAGCAGCCCGATCGAAGTGGCGGCCAGCGAAAAGTCACGACGTTTCATGGAAAAGGTTCTCCTGTGGGTACCGCAGACAGAGCCGGCGCGCTGCCGGGAGTTCCCCGTCGGCGGCGCGCCCGAGGCGCTGGAATTGACAAAACAGCGTGCGGCAGATGCCGCGCGGGCGAGAGCTTAAAGGCTGTTCAAGAAAGACGTTGGTCAGCGCTGCACGCGCACCAGCGCCGATTCGAGACCGCCGCCGTCGAGCCGTTCCTTGAGCCGGTCGGCATCGTCCTTCTTGTTGAACGGGCCGGCGCGCACGCGGTAGACCGTGCGACCGGCCTGCTCGCGCTCGGTGACCTTGGCCTCGACGCCCATCAGCGACAGCTTGGCGCGCTGCGCCTCGGCGTCGTCGGTGGTGCGGAAGGCGCCGGCCTGCACGAAGTACATGAAGGGGTCGGCACCCGACGGCGACGGTGCGGCGGCCGTGTGGCTCGGCGCAGCGGACGCGGTGGTCGTGCTGCTGCCGCCTGCGCGGGCCCGGGCGAGGTCGCCCAGCGGATCGTTCGACGGCGGCAGGGCGTTGGCTTCGGCCGGCACCGGCGCGGGACGCGCCGGCTTGGGCGCCACCACCACGGGGGCGGGGGCAGTGACCGGCGGGGTGACGGTGGTGGGCGCCGTGCCCGGTGCCACCGTGACGGGGGCGCCGGTGATCGGGTTGACCGGGCCGGTGGCCGTGGCGGCCGGTGGCGTGGCGGCCGGCTTGGGCGCGCCGGCCTTGCCGGCCAGCGGTGCGTTCGGGTCCCAGTCGCGGTTCTTGCGGGCTTCGGCTTCGTCCTGCTCGGCACCGCCGCGTTGCGTCTTGTTGACGAACGGGATCGGCACCTTGGTGACGTAGACCGCGATGCCCAGGGCGACGCCCAGACCGAGCACCAGGCCGATGATGAGCCCGATGACGATGTTGCCGCTTTGTCTGCTTGTCTTCTTCATGTTCAGAGGGTGATTCACATCTTGTTCGGCGCACTGACGCCGAGGATCGCGAGGCCATTGTGCAGCACCTGCGCACAAGCGGCGACGAGTGCCAGGCGCGCTTTCTTCAACGTTTCGTCGTCGACGAGCACACGCTCGGCGTCATAGTAGCTGTGCAGGTTGGCGGCCAACTCGCGCAGGTAGAAAGTTACGTCGTGAGGCGCGAAATCCTTGGCAGCGGCCGTCAACATGCTCGGGTACTTGGCCAGCTGAAGCATCAGCGTCTGCGCTTGCGGAGCCTGCAGCGAGGACAGGTCCACCGCGCTCAGCGAGGCCACGTCACCGGCCCAGTCGCGCAGCATCTTGCAGATGCGCGCGTGCGCCATCTGCACGTAATAGACCGGGTTGTCGTTGTTTTGCGCCAGCGCCAGGTCGATGTCGAAAAGGAACTCGGTGTCGGGCTTGCGGCTGAGCAAAAAGAAGCGCACGGCATCGGTGCTGGTCCACTCGATCAGGTCGCGCAGCGTGACGTAGCTGCCGGCGCGCTTGCTGATCTTGACCTCTTCACCGCCCTTCATCACGCGCACCATGGTGTGCAGCACGTAGTCGGGGTAGCCCTCGGGAATGCCTTCGCCCGCGGCCTGCAGGCCGGCGCGCACGCGCGCAATGGTGCCGTGGTGGTCGGTGCCCTGGATGTTCACGACCTTGTGAAAGCCGCGCTCCCACTTGGCAATGTGGTACGCGACGTCGGGCACGAAGTAGGTGTACGTGCCGTCCTTCTTCTTCATCACGCGGTCTTTGTCGTCGCCGTAGTCGGTCGACTTCAGCCACAGCGCGCCATCCTCTTCGTAGGTCTTGCCGGCGGCCACGAGCTTGGCCACCGCCGCCTCGACGCGCCCGCTGGTGTAGAGGCTGGACTCGAGGTAGTAGTTGTCGAAGCGCACGCGGAAGGCCTGCAAATCGAGGTCCTGCTCGCGGCGCAGGTAGGCCACGGCGAATTCGCGGATGCTGTCCAGGTCGTCGATGTCGCCGCTGGCGGTGTATTCGCGGTCGTCCGACTTGACGGTCTTCTTCGCCTTGAAGTCTTCGGCGATGTCGGCGATGTAGTCGCCGTTGTAGGCCGGGGCTTTTTCGCCGCTGGGCCACTCGGCGTCGCCGGGCTTGAAGCCCTTGGCGCGCAGCTGCGTGCTGTGGGCCAGCGTCTGGATCTGCACGCCGGCGTCGTTGTAATAGAACTCGCGCCACACGCTCTCGCCCTGCGAGGCCTGCAGGTTGCAGATGGCGTCGCCCAGCGCCGCCTGGCGGCCGTGGCCGACGTGCAGCGGGCCGGTCGGGTTGGCCGACACGAACTCGACCAGCACCTTCTGGCCCGTGGCCGGCTGGCGGCCGAAGGCTTCGCCGGCGTCCAGCACTTCGCGCACGATCTGCTGCTTGGCGGCGGCCTTGAGGCGGATGTTGAGGAAGCCGGGGCCGGCGATCTCGATCGCCTCGACCCATTGGCCGAAAGCGGGGGTGGCGAGCAGCGCAGCGCTCAGTTCCTCGGCCAGTTCGCGGGGCTTGCGCCCCAGCGGCTTGGCGAGCTGCATGGCGGCGGTGCTGGCGAAATCGCCGTGCGCCGCCACCTTGGGCGACTCGAACGCGGCTTTGGCACCGGCGCCGGGAGAGAGGGTTTCGAGCGTGTTCGCGAGCGCCGCGAGCAGCTCCTGTTTGACCAATAGCATCTGTGAATTTTACCGGGGGCAAACCCGGACCCAGTTAACGATCGTCATCCGATGGGCGATGTCGCCCGTTAGGATGGTCGGCCCCGAGGCGGGGCGTCTGTCACAACCCAACCTTGCAAGGACATATCCCATCATGAAGAAGCTCCTTTCCCTGGTCGTCTCCACCGTCGCGCTCGGCGCCTGCCTGTCGTTCAGCGCCTACGCGCAGGACAAGGCACCCGCACCGGTCGTGGCCCCCGCAGCCGCCGCCGCACCTGCGGCAGCCGCTCCTGCCGCTGCAGCAGCCGCGCCCGCCGGTGGTGCCAGCTGCGATGCCAAGGCGATCGACAAGAACGGCAAGCCCCTGGCCGGCGCCGCCAAGAACAGCTTCATGAAGAAGTGCACCAAGGAAGCCGCCGGACCCGCCTGCGCCGCCAAGGCCATCGACAAGAACGGCAAGGCCCTGGCCGGTGCCGCCAAGAACAGCTTCATGAAGAAGTGCGAAGCCGGCGCCGCCAAGGCCTGATCCGGCGCAGCGCCGCACGACGCTGACATTTGTTACTCCCGAAGGGCCCGCTCATGCGGGCCTTTTCTTTTGTCTGTTCTGTTGATTACTTGCCGAAGCCGCGCGCCAGGAACACCGCGACCAGCGGGATCAGCGCGATCAGGTGCGCCTGGATCATCACCAGCTTGCGCGTCTTCAGGATGTCGGCCTCCGCGGGCAGCTTGCCCGTGGCGCGCAGCGTCTTGCGCCAGCGGAAATAAGTCAGCGTCGGGAAGATCGACAGCACGCCCACGATGATGAACAACGTGAGCTTCACGTGCAGCAGCGGGTTGGTCCAGTACCAGGCCGTGCCCTTCACGCCCCACCAGGTGCGTGCGATGCCGGTGGCCAGCACCGCGATGGCGGCGATGCCGTAGACCATGTCGACCTTGGCGAGCCGCTCGACGACGGCGGCATTGAGCCATTGCACGCGGCACAGCGCGGCTTCACTGGAGATGAACACGACCATCGTGAGGATGGCCAACAGATGCAGGTAGGCGAGGATGGCTTCGAGGGTCATCGGAAACTTTCTTCATCGGGGTTGCAAGCAAATGCAAAAAGCATTGTGCCGCCCGGTCACGATTTCAGGACCGCCCGCCCCAGAATTCCGGCTGCCCATACTGCGCTTTGAGGAAATCAAGCCACAGTCGCACGCGCAGCGGCAGGTGCTTGGTGCCCGCGAACACCGCGTAGATGCCGTTGGGCGGCGCGGCGAAGTCGTCGAGCAGGGGCACGAGCAGGCCGGCGTCGATCTCGGCCTCGACCTCCCAGGTGCTGCGCCAGGCGATGCCGTGGCCCGCGAGGCACCAGTCATGCAGCACCTGGCCGTCGGAACAATCGAGCGGGCCGCTGGGGCGCAGGTGAATGAGCTCCTGCGCGCCCTCTTCGTTGGTAATGCGAAAGGCCCAACCGCGCGTCTGCGAGGCATCGCTCGACAGCGTGAGACAGGCAAAGCGCGACAACTCGCCCGGGTGCTTCGGCATGCCGTGGCGGCGCAGGAACTCGGGCGTGGCGACACAGCGGCGGCGGTTGTCGGCCAGGCGCACGCTCACCAGCGACGAGTCGGGCAGGTCGCCCACGCGCACCGCGCAGTCGAAGCTCTCGCCTGTGACGTCGACCACGCGGTCACTGAGGTTCAGCGAGATCGTCACTTCGGGATGCAGCGCATGAAAGCGCGGCACCAGCGGCGCGACGTGGCGGCGGCCGAAGCCGGCCGGCGCCGTCACGCGCAGGTGGCCGCTGGCCTTCACGCCGCCGGCGCTCACGCTGGCCTCGGCGTTCGCGAACTCGGTCAGCAGGCGCTGGCAGTCTTCGAGAAAGGCGCTGCCTTCGTGCGTGAGCGTGATGCGGCGCGTGGTGCGCACCAGCAGCTTGACGCCCAGGCGCTCTTCGAGCGCGTCGATGCGCCGGCCCATGATCGCGGGCGCCACGCCTTCCGCCTTGGCCGCCGCGGTGAGGCTGCCGCGGGTCGCGACCGAGACAAAGGATTCGAGCTGCTTGAGGCGGTCCATGGGGCGGGAACTATATCGCCCGCCACCGCCTTCTCACCTTCTCAGTCGCCGGCCGTGACGCCCTGCGCCCGCAGCGCGGCGATGTCGCCGTCGCTGTAGCCCACTTCTTTCAGCAGCGCCTCGCTGTGCTCGCCGATGTGCGGCGGCTGCAGCCGGATGCCGGGGCGCTCGCCGCCGAGCGTGAACGGTGCGAGCGGCACCTTGGCCATGTGGCCGTCGTTCATGCGCACGGGCGCGAGGCCGCCGGTGGCGTTGAGGTGCGGGTCGTCGAACAACTCCTGCGGCTTGGTGATGGGCGCGAAGGGCAGCTCGTTCTGCTCGAACACCGCGCTGAGTTCGGCCGCACTGTGGTTGGCCAAGTGCGAACGCAGGATCGGCATCATCCAGTCGCGCGCGCGCACACGGTCGTTGTTGGTCTTCAGGCGCGGGTCGGCCAGCATGTCTTCGAGGCCGAAGGCCTTGCAGAAGATGGCCCACTGCTTGTCGCTCACGGCGGCAAGAAAGATCTGCTCGCCGTCCTTCACGGTGAACACGTCGTACACGGCCCAGGCCGAGATGCGGCTGGGCATCGGGTCGGCGGCCTTGCCGGTGGCGGCGAATTGCATCATGTGCTGCGCGACGAGGAACACGTTGTTCTCGAACAGCGCGGACTGCACCTCGCAGCCCTTTCCGGTGAGCTCGCGCTGGCGCAGCGCGGCCATCGCACCGATGGCGCCGAACATGCCGCCCATGATGTCGTTCACGCTGGCGCCCGCGCGCAGCGGATCGCCGGCGCGGCCGGTCATGTAGGCCAGGCCGCCCATCATCTGCACCACCTCGTCGAGGGCGGTGCGGTGGTCGTACGGGCCGGGCAGAAAGCCCTTGTGGCTCACGTAGATGAGGCGCGGGTTGAGCTTGGCGAGCGTGTCGTAGTCGAGCCCCAGCTTCTTCATCGTGCCGGGCTTGAAGTTCTCGCTCACGATGTCGGCGGTGGCGATGAGGCGCAGCGCGGCCTCCACGCCTTCGGGCTTCTTCAGGTCGAGCGCGATGCTCTTCTTGTTGCGGTTGAAAGTCGGGAAGAAGCCCGCGCCCGAGCCGAGCAGGCGGCGCGTGTTGTCGCCCTCGATGGGTTCGACCTTGATGACTTCGGCGCCCAGGTCGGCCAGCAACAGGCCGCAGGTTGGGCCCATGACCATGTGGGTGAACTCGACGACGCGCACGCCGGCGTAGGGCAAGGGATTGGTTTCAGACATGTGCAATGTGTTCCTGGACAAAGCCTTTGGGCAGGCCGGCTTCGGGCGTCATGCCGTAGACCGGTTCGCCGGGCAGGCCGGCCTTGAGCGGCGCGCGCGCCGCGATGAGTTTCTGGATGTCGATGCCGGTGCGCACGCCCATGGCTTCGAACATGAAGACGAGGTCTTCGGTGACCGCATTGCCCGACGCGCCCGGCGCATAAGGGCAGCCGCCGAGACCGCCGAGCGAGGCGTCGAAGGTGCGCACGCCCTCGTCCCACGCCGCCAGGCAGTTCGCGATGCCGAGGCCACGCGTGTTGTGCATGTGGGCGGCGCCCGCGTGCACGCCGATCTCGGCGCGCAGCCGCTGGAAGAGGCGGCGCACCTGCGCGGGGTTGGCGTAGCCCACGGTGTCGGACAGGCCCGATTCGTCGGCCCCGGCCTCGATGCATTGCGCCGCGAGGCGGATCACATCGTCTTCCGGCACCAGCCCCTGCAGCGTGCAGCCGAAGGCGGTGGAGATGCCCGCTTCGAGCTTCACCTGCGGCGCGATGGCACGGCGCAGTTCGGCAATGGCGCGCACCTCTTCGACCATCTCGGTCGGCGTCTTGCGCACGTTGGCCAGTGAATGCGCCACGCTGGCCGACACCGGCATCGTGAGCTTGTGCACGCCCGCCTCGAGCGCGGCCTGCGCGCCCTTGCGGTTAGGCACCAGCGCCATCACCACGAGACCGGGCAGCGTGACCGCGTGGCGCACCACCTCGGCGGCGTCGGCCATCTGCGGCAGCAGCTTCGCGGGCACGAACGAGGCGACCTCGATCTCGCGCACGCCGGCGGTGTACAGCGCGTCGATCCAGCGCAGCTTGTCGGCCGTGGGCATGGTGGCCTTCACGGATTGCAGGCCGTCGCGCGGGCCAACCTCGCTGATGAGGACGTCGGGGGAGGTCATCGGGTGCTTCCTTGACCGTTCTATCTTGCAGAACTATATTCTGTTAAACAGAATTAAATCGGCAAGCCCGCCGACTGTCAAGCCACGCCATGCCCCGCAAAGCCCAGAACGAATCGGTGTCCGATCTCAACGCCGCCCCCGGCGGCGCCGCTGCGGTCGACCGCGCGCTGAGCCTGCTCTCGGCGTTCCAGCCCGGCGACGAGGCGCTGTCGCTCGCGCAGTTTGCCGAGCGCACGCAGCTCTACAAGAGCACGGTGCTTCGGCTCTTGGCCTCGCTGGAACATGCGCGGCTCATTCGCCGGCAGGACGACGGGCGCTACGCGCTGGGGTTGGAGATCGCGCGGCTGCACGGGCTGTACGCGGCGTCGCAGTCGCTCGACCGCCTCGTGCTGCCGGTGCTGCGCACGCTCGCCGCGGCCACCGGCGAGAGCGCGGCGTACCACGTGCGGCAGGACCAGGGCGACAGCTGGGTGCGGCTGTGCCAGTTCCGCGTCGACTCGTCGCATGTGGTGCGCGACCACGTGCGCGCGGGCGACCTGCTGCCCAACGACCGGGGCGCGGGCGCGCGCGTGCTGATCGCCTTCGGGCCCGAGGCCGAACGGCCGCGTGGGGCGAAGGAGCGCAAGCTGTACGACGCGATCCGCGCGCAAGGCTATTGCGCGCTCGTGGGCGACCGCACGGCCGAACTGGCGGGCATCTCGGCGCCGGTGTTCCATGCGGATGGGCGGCTGGCCGCGGCAGTCACGCTGACGATGCCGACGCATCGGTATGACGCGGCCTATGTCGGGCCCGTGCTGGCGGCGGCGAAGGAACTCAGCGGCCAGGTCTGACGGCCTTCTTTTCTTGCTCCTTCCCCTTCCGGGGGAAGGTTGGGATGGGGGCACGCGGCCTTTGCACAGGCTGCAGCGTATCGACCGCCGCCGTGCCCCCACCCCGCCCTCCCCCGGAAGGGGAGGGAGAAATACGGGGCCTCAGGACTCGGCTTTAAACCCCGAGTTCTTGATCGGCATTTCCCACCGCTTCAGATGGGTCGCCTGAATGGCGGCGAGTTCGGCCGGCCCCGCATGCGCCGGCACGAGCCCCAGCGCATAGATCCGGTCCTGCACATCCGGCATGCGCACCGCGTCGGCCACAGCCTTGTCGATCCGCGCGACCACCTCGGGCGACATCCCCGGCGGGCCATACAGCCCGAAGAACGCATCGGCCGTCACGTTGATCCCCGCCTCCTTCAAGGTCGGCACATCAGGCAGCGCACGGCTGCGCTGTTCGCCCGTCACCGCGAGGATGCGGACCTTGCCCGCGCGGTGGTGCTCGATGGTTTCCGAGGCCGTGTCGACCATCAGCGGCACCTGGCCGCCGATGAGGTCCTGCGCGGCCGGGGCACCGCCGCGGTAGGCGACGTGCGTCATCGGCACGCCCGCGGCGTGCGCCAGCAACTGGCCCGCGAAGTGCGGCACCGTGCCCGCGCCCGAGGTCGCGTAGTTGGCCTTGGCGGGGTTGGCCTTCATCCAGGCCAGCACCGCCTTCAGGTCGCCCGCCGGCGCACCCGGCCCGGCCGTCACGGCGAAGTCGAAGGTGCTGCCGAGCGCGATCGGCGTGAAGTCTTTCGCCGGGTCGTAGCCGAGGTTCGCATACAGCCACGGGTGGATCACCATCGCGCCGCTGGGCGAGAAGATGAGCACGCTGCCGTCCGGCGGCGAGCGCTTGAGTTCGGCCAGCGCGAGGCGCCCCGCCGCGCCGGGCTTGTTGTCGATGATGACGTTCTGCCCGAGCGACACACGCATCTTGTCGGCCAGCAACCGCGCGACCACGTCGGCCGACCCGCCCGGCGGAAAGCCGATCAGGATGCGCACCGTGCGCTCCTGCGCGAACGCCATCGGCGCGAGGGCCGTGGCAGTGATGACGGCAGCGGCCTGCGCTGCGAACTGGCGGCGTTGCATGGGGCGGTCTCCTCGGGGTGGTGGTTGTTTCTTTGCGCGACCGGCCCGTCGACCGTCAGCGCAACGCGGCCAGCAACGCCTCGTTCTGCGCCGGCAGTCCAACGCTCACGCGCAGCCATTGCGCCAAGCCATACGGGCCGAGCAGCGAGACCTCGATGCCGGCGGCCAGCAGGCGCGCGTGCACGGCGGACGCATCGCCGACCTGCACCATCAGGAAATTGCCCGACGACGGGACGTACGGCAGGCCCAGTGCGGTGAAGCCCGCGGCAAGCTGGTCGCGCCCGGCGGTGTTGAGTTCGTAGGTGCGCGCCAGAAAGTCCGCATCGCCCAGCGCCGCCACGGCCGCGGCCTGGGCCGGTGTCGTCACGTTGAAGCGCGGGCGCTGCGCGTTCATGCGCGCCGTGAGCGCCGGCTGCGACACGCCGTAGCCGATGCGCAGCCCCGCCAGGCCGAAGGCCTTGGAAAAGGTGCGTGCCACGATCAGGTTCGGCAGGCGTCGCACCCACTCCATGCTGTCGTAGCGCTGCGCGGGCGCGAGGTACTCGGTGTAGGCCTCGTCGAGCAGCACCGTCACGTGCGCGGGCACCGATTGCAGAAAGTCGCGCAGCGGCGCAGCATCGATGAAGGTGCCGGTCGGGTTGTTCGGGTTGGCGACGAAGACCAGCTTCGTGTCGTCGCCGATGGCGGCGCGCATCGCGTCGAGGTCGTGGCCAAAATCGCGCGAAGGCACGACGGTGGCGCGCGCGTGGGCGTGCGCCGTGGCCGCCGCATAGACGATGAAACCGTACTGCGAATAGACGACGTTCTCGCCCGGCTTCAGGCTGACCTGCGCCGCCAGTTCGAGAATCTCGCTCGATCCGCTGCCGAGCGTGAGCCATTCGGGCGGCACGTCGAGCCGCGCGGCCAGCGCCTGCTTGAGCGCGGTGCCGTTGCTGTCGGGGTAGTTGCCCGCACCTTCGAGGGCGGCGGCGGCGGCGCGGCGGGCCGACTCGGGCATGCCGAGCGGGTTTTCGTTGGAAGCCAGGAGGATCATTGCGACGGGAGCTGATTATTTAAGAAGTTAAATATATACAGCTGACACCGCCCCGGCCTCAGGGCCTACCCTTTGACGCTGGGGTCTGGCCTTCGCGGGCCTCCGTCGATTACATGCATTTTTGTCACAGATAAATCTCACTTTCGGCTCTTACTGGCTTGCAAAGTATCGAATACAGTTCTCCTATGGCTTCACCTGGGGCAGTTCTCTTTGACGCTTACGGCACCCTGTTCGACGTGTACAGCGTCGGGCAGGCGGCCGAGCGCCTGTTCCCCGGCCAGGGAGCCGCGCTGGCCGTGGCCTGGCGCGACAAGCAGATCGAATACACCCGCCTCGTGACCACCAGCAACGACGGCGCGCACTACCGCCCGTTCAGCGAACTCACGCGCGCCGCCCTGCGCTACAGCGCCAAGCGACTGGGCCTGGCACTGGGCGACGCCGCCGAGCAGGAGTTGATGGACGCCTACCGCACGCTCGCCGCTTTTGAAGAAAGCCGCGAAGTGCTGCAGGCGCTGAAGGCGCGCGGCGTGGTCACCGGCATCCTGTCGAACGGCGACCCCGGCATGCTCGACGCCGCCGTGCGCAGCGCCGGCCTGCACGGCCTGCTCGACCACGTGCTGAGCGTGGACGGCATCCGCAAGTACAAGACCCATCCCGAGGCCTACCGGCTCGGCGTCACGGCCACCGGCCTGCCGCCCGCGCAGATCGCCTTCGTGAGCTGCAACGGCTGGGACGCGCTGGGCGCCACTTGGTACGGATTTCGCACGCTCTGGGTCAACCGCTACCAACTGCCTTTCGAAGAACTGGGCACGTCCCCCGAGCGCACCGGCCAGAGCCTGCGCGACGTGCTTGCCTTCTTCTGAACCAGGCCCTCCCCGATTTCCATTTTTTTGCATTGCGTTCCCAAGGAGAAAACACATGACCGACCGCACCACCGCCCACCGACTCCAGGTCGCGACCGAACTGCACCGCTTCGTCGAAGAAAAAGTCCTGCCCGCCAGCGGCGTGGCCAGCGACGTGTTCTGGAAGGGCTTCGACGCCATCGTCCATGACCTCGCGCCCAAGAACGTCGCCCTGCTCGCCGAGCGCGACCGCCTGCAGAGCGAACTCGACGCCTGGCACAAGAAGAACCCCGGCCCGATCGCCGACATGCCGGCCTACCGCGCCTTCTTGGAAAAGATCGGCTACCTGCTGCCGCAGCCCAAGGGCGTGAAGGCCACCACGGCCAACGTCGACGCCGAACTCGCGCTGCAGGCCGGCCCGCAGCTGGTGGTGCCGATCCTGAACGCGCGCTACGCCCTCAACGCCGCCAACGCGCGCTGGGGTTCGCTGTACGACGCGCTGTACGGCACCGACGCCATTCCCGAAACCGGCGGCGCCGAAAAGGGCAAGGGCTACAACCCCGTGCGCGGCGCCAAGGTCATCGAGTTCGCACGCAACGTGCTCGACCAGGCCGCGCCTTTGGCCAACGGCTCGCACAAGAACGCCACCGGCTACAGCGTGAAGGACGGCCAGCTCGTCGTCGCGCTGCAAGGCAGCACCACCGGCCTGGCCGATGCGTCGCAGTTCATCGGCTACCAGGGCGACGCCGCCGCGCCGTCGTCGGTGCTGCTCAAGCACAACGGCATCCACCTGGACATCCGCATCGACCGCAGCACCGCCATCGGCAAGAGCGATGCGGCCGGCGTGAGCGACCTCGTGCTCGAAGCCGCGCTCTCGACCATCCTCGACCTCGAAGACTCGGTGGCCGTGGTCGACGCGGCCGACAAGGTCGTCGCGTACGCGAACTGGCTGGGCATCGTGCAGGGCACGCTGACCGAAGAAGTCGCCAAGGGCGGCAAGACCTTCACGCGCGGCCTGAACGCCGACCGCGAATACACCGGCGCCAACGGCCAGCCGCTGAAGCTGCACGGTCGCTCGCTCATGTTCCTGCGCAACGTGGGCCACCTGATGACCAACCCGGCCATCCTGTATGAAGGCAGCAAGGAAATCCCCGAAGGCATCCTGGATGCCGTGGTCACCACCACCATCGCGATGATCGACGTCAAGCGCAAGGGCAACTCGCGCACCGGCAGCATCTACATCGTGAAGCCCAAGATGCACGGTCCGGCCGAAGTCGCCTTTGCCAGCGAGCTGTTCGGCCGCGTCGAGCAACTGCTCGGCCTGCCCGCCAACACCGTCAAGCTCGGCATCATGGACGAGGAGCGTCGCACCAGTGTGAACCTGCAGGCCTGCATCGCCGAGGCCGCCGCGCGCGTGGCCTTCATCAACACCGGCTTCCTGGACCGCACCGGCGACGAGATGCACACCGCCATGCAGGGCGGCCCGATGATCCGCAAGGGCGACATGAAGTCCAGCGCGTGGATCGGCGCCTACGAAAAGAACAACGTGCTCGTCGGCCTGAACTGCGGCCTGCGCGGCAAGGCGCAGATCGGCAAGGGCATGTGGGCCATGCCCGACCTGATGGCCGCCATGCTCGAGCAGAAGATCGCCCACCCCAAGGCCGGCGCCAACACCGCCTGGGTGCCCTCGCCCACCGCGGCCACGCTGCACGCACTGCACTACCACCAGGTCAGCGTGACCGCCGTGCAGCAAGAGCTCGAAAAGATCGACGCCGAAGGCGAGCGCGAGAACATCCTGAACGCACTGCTGCAGGTGCCGATCGCCGCCGAAGCCAAGTGGACCGACGCCGAGAAGCAGCAGGAAATCGACAACAACGTGCAGGGCATCCTGGGCTACGTGGTGCGCTGGGTCGACCAGGGCGTGGGCTGCTCGAAGGTGCCCGACATCCACAACGTCGGCCTCATGGAAGACCGCGCCACGCTGCGCATCTCGAGCCAGCACATCGCCAACTGGCTGCTGCACGGCGTGGTCACCAAGGCGCAGGTCGACGAGGCCTTCCAGCGCATGGCCAAGGTGGTCGACGAGCAGAACGCCGGCGACGCGCTGTACCAGCCGATGGCCGGCCACTTCGACACCTCCCCCGCCTACAAGGCCGCGCAAGACCTCGTGTTCAAGGGCATCGAGCAGCCCAGCGGCTACACCGAGCCGCTGCTGCACGCATGGCGCCTGAAGGTCAAGGCCGCGGCCTGACGCGCGCCCTGCGTGGGCCCGGCACCTGCCGGGCCTGACGCCTCGGAGACAGCAAACGAACGGCGCCCTCGGGCGCCGTTCTGCATGGGGCGCGACATGCCGGTAGCATCGACGCCGCTCCCTTTTCTCTCTCCGGTCTCCGTCTCTTTCGATGAACAAGCACGCGGCATCGCCGCCCCCGACCCGCTGGTCGACCTCGGCCGCCGGCATGCTGGTCGCGCTGGCCACCGCCTTCGCGCTGAGCCAGGCCTTCCGCACCGTCGGCGCCATGATGGCCACGCCGCTCACGCAGCACTTCGGCCTCACGCCGCAGGCGCTCGGCACGTGGGCCGGCACCTTCCATTTCACCTTCGGCATCATGCAGCTCGCGATGGGCGTGTCGATCGATCACTTCGGCGTGCGCCGCACCGTGCTCACCGCCTTTCCGCTCGCCATCGCGGGCGCCGCGCTGTGCACCGTGGCGCCGGGTTTCGGTGCGCTGCTGCTGGGGCAGGCGCTGATCGGCGTGGGCTGCGCACCGGCCTTCCTGGCCTGCACCGTGTTCATTGCGCGGCACTTCGACGCCTCGCGCTTCACCGCCATGTCGGGGCTGGTGATGAGCCTCGCGGGCCTGGGCATCGTGTTCACCGGCACGCCACTGGCGCTGCTGATCGAGGCCGCGTCATGGCGCGCCGGCTATGCCGTGCTGACCGCCTTCGCCGTGCTCTCGTGGATCGTCATCTTCTGGCGCGTGCACGAGCCCGCGCGCACGCCCGCAGCGCTCGCACCGGACGCACCCGCGCCCGAACGCCAGTCGCTGCGCCAGGCCGTGCGCGACCTGGGGCCGCTGTTCGCCATGCCGCACACGCTCGGCCTGCTGTGCTTCGCCTGCGTGTCGTATGCGGCCTTCATCACGTTGCGCGGCCTGTGGCTCGGCCCCGTGCTGCACGACCGCCACGGCCTCTCGCTCGTGGCCAGCGGCAACGTGGCGCTGGTGATGACCGTCGCCGGCATGGCCAGCCCCATGCTGTTCGGCCGCCTCGACCCCGGCGGTGCGCGCCGCACGCGCTGGATGATGCGCTGCGCCTTCGCCGGCGCAGCGATGTTCGCCGCCATGGCCCTCACGCAATCGCGTGCCATCGACATCGGCCTGCCGATCGTCTACGGCCTGCTGTCGGGCTACAGCGTGCTGCTGTACGCGTACACCAAGAACGCCTACCCGGCGGCAGTGACCGGCCGCGCGATGGCGCTGCTCAACATGGCGATGTTCCTCGGCGTCTCGCTGATGCAATGGACCACCGGCGTCGCCGCCTCCTGGGCCGTGACCCACGGCACCGAGCCGTTCCGCGCGGTGTTCCTCACGGTGAGCGGGATGCTGGCGGCGGGGACGTTGGCGTTTCTTCTGTTGCCGCGGGCGCGTGAACGTCAGCGGCCGGTGTCACCCGATCCTTGACGAGGCACGCGGCACCTTCGCGTGCCGCCGTCACGCCTTTCGTTTCGCGCTTTTCTTTGCCGGTGCGCGAGCGGGCAAAGTCGTCGATAACTGACGGATCTCGCGACGAATCTCCCGCTCAAGTTCCTGCTCGGTCGGCAGATGCAACTGGTAGCGGCTCGCAAAGATGTTGCGCTCCTGTTGTTCGCCCAGGGTGTACTTCACCACCGCGTCGTTCTTGTCGGGACAGAGGATGACGCCCAGCGTCGGGTTGTCGCCTTCGGTGCAGCGCTCGCGATCGAAGTAGTTCACGTAGAACTGAATCTGGCCGAGGTCGGCGTGGGTCAACTTGCCCACCTTGAGGTCGATCAGTACATAGCATTTCAGCACTGCGTGATAGAAGACCAGGTCGATGTAGAAGTGATCGCCATCGATCGTGATGCGCTCCTGGCGCGACACGAACGCGAAGCCCTTGCCGAGCTCGAGCAGAAAGGTCTGCAGGTTGTCGATCAGCGCCTGCTCCAGCGTCGACTCGACGAGCCTGGGGGACTCCGGCAGCCCGAGGAACTCGATCACCATCGGGTCTTTCAATGCATCGAGCGGCTGCGCCACCTCCTGCCCGTGCGTTGCCAATCGCATCAAGCCTTTCTTGTCCTTGCTCTTGGCCAGGCGGTCGTACAGCAGGCTCGCGGTCTGGCGCTGCAACTCACGCACCGACCATGCATTGCGGATGGCCTCGATCTCATAGAAGGCGCGAGCCTCTGTCCGCGTCACACGCAACAGCTGCCGGTAGTGGCTCCAGGACAGCGAGGGATGCAGCACGCCGGGAAGCCAGTCCGGTTCGGGGGTCGATTTCCGAGACGGTGTCGCGGAAATCGGCTGCATCGGCAATTTCCGAGGCGCCGTCTCGGAAATCAGCTGCGGGTAGTCGAGATAAAACTGCCGGAACGCCTCGAGGTTGTCCACCGAGTAGCCGCGACCAAATTCC
The DNA here is from genome assembly GCF_002754375.1 of Variovorax sp. 54. Classification (NCBI taxonomy): domain Bacteria; kingdom Pseudomonadati; phylum Pseudomonadota; class Betaproteobacteria; order Burkholderiales; family Comamonadaceae; genus Variovorax; species Variovorax sp. 54. Next base: position 3,731,395 of record NZ_PEFF01000001.1, on the reverse strand, counting down.
GTGTTCAGGCGCTCCGACAACTCGGCCAGCAGCTTTGCACCATAGCCGGCACGGCGCTGCCCGCGCTGCTCTTCCTCGACGATCTCGCGCCCAATCAACCAATTGGCGGCCACCTGTGTCGTGTTGACCGTCCGCGCCACACCAGCCCGCGCGGCCTCCAGAATCTCGCGCACCCGACCGAAAAGAGGACGCACGGAAGGTGCGGCCTTGGTGCGCGCTGGTGTCGTCGAGCGGACGGGGGATTTTTTGGAAGTAGGCAATGCAGCGCCCTGAAAAAGTTCGTCGGAATTATGCAGGGGTGGTGCGCCCGCGCACGGCTGCAAGCCTCGCCGAGTGGGTGCGCCTCAGCGCTTGATCGCCAGCATCAGCACCCCGCCCGCGATCATCGCCACGCCGCCCCACTCGCGCACGGACGGCCGCTCGCCGAGGAACATCACGGCGAACAGCACCACGAGCACGACGCTGAGCTTGTCGACCGGCGCGACCTGCGAGGCATTGCCCATCTTGAGCGCTCGGAAGTAGCAGACCCACGACGCGCCGGTTGCCAGCCCCGACAGCACGAGAAAGGCCCAGGTGCGCGGCGACAGTTCGAAGGGGTTCGTCCATTTGCCCGTGGCCTTCACGAAGGCCGCGAGCACGACGAGGATCACCACGGTGCGCACCAGCGTCGCCATGTCGGAATCGACGCCGGCCAGGCCCAGCTTGGCAAGGATGGCCGTCAGCGCAGCAAAGACGGCCGACAGGATCGCCCAGACGAACCAATTCGATGATGCAGCAAGGGTCATGGCGCGCTCCTTCACAGGGGATGGCAGTCCGCCCGATCATCGCGCGAACCGCCGTGCTGCGGTGCTCACGCCGCATCCCCCAACCGCGCCCGCACCTCGCGCCGGCTCAGCTGCCGCTTGGCGACGGCATACACGTCATGACGCCCATACATGTCGAAGTGCGTGGGCAGGCCTGGCGCGGAACGCCGCGCCGCGCCGCAGCGCGTGACCATGCAGCGGCGCAGCACGTCGTAGCACTTGGGCTCCGGCTGCGTCGCGCTTGCGCGCTCGGGAAACTTCGCCAGCACGACCTCGAACCAGCAGCCCTCGACGCAGTGCCACTGCGTGCTCTCGTCGATCACGTGGTAAACGGCATACGGCGTGTCGCCGCGCCGCCCGGCCCGGTCCGCACGGCGCGCCGCACGCGCCTCGCGCAAGCGCCGGTTCGGCAGCAGGATGCCGGTGACCGGATGCACGAACAGCTCGACACCCGGCGCTTCGTGCAGCGGCACGCCGGGCCGGTCTCCCCAGCGGTACGGTCGCACCCGCACTTCGCCGTCGCACAGCACCGCGTCGCGCGCCACGAAGTCGTCGACGTGCAGGAAGATGTGCGCCTGCACCGTGCTGCGGCGGTCGATGCCCGCGCACAGCTCGGCGTACACCTTGTCCCAGGGCCGGTGCACCTGCTTGTGCAGCCAGCGCTTGAGCGGCTGGAGGTTTTCGCTCAGCCACTTCGGATGCTGCAGGCCGCGCTTCATGCCCAGGTGCGAACCGCGCTCGGGGCTGTTGCGCCACGGGCGACCATCGCCCTGCACACGCCAGCCGCCGCGCGGACGCTCGACGATCACCTTGTCCATGTCGTCACGCATCGCCGGCCCTCCGCCCGAAGTCGCGCGCGGCTTTCTGCAGCGCCACCTTCTGCGCGCGCCGCTCGGCGCGGTGCGTGCGCAGGTGGCGGCCTGCGCCCTGGCTGGATTCGCGGCGAGCCATGGCGGCCACCACGGGATTGCGCGGTACCGACGCGGGCACCGCAAAGTAGAACCGGCCCAGACGCTTGTCGTCGTCACGGGCCTTTCGTTGAGCACTCATGTGCGCACACTCCGAAAAAACAAAAAGGCCCCGGCGAATGCAGTTGCGCGCGGGGCCCTTGTCGATACGGCCGCGGCGGATGCGAAGGAGCACATCCGGCCGGGGCGGTCGGTGTGCGTCAGGTGTTCAGTGAACGGTTCATTGGTTGGCGTTCTCGCCCGGGAGGTTGATCGTCGCCGGGCGTGGTGTCGGAAAAAACTGTCGCTGAAAAAGGAAGGGCGGATTCTGGCGAGGGCTCGCGCCGCGCGCAAGCGGGGCGCGCAGTGCTGTGGCGCAAAGCTGACACGAACGCGCGCGTTGAATCCGCTTCGCGCATCGCGCCGTATGGCATCTCAAGCGCATTGCGCCTCCGAGCTGTTGGCGGTTTCCACAGAGCCTTTTCTTTCCAGGAGACATCCATGAAAAAACTCGTGATCGCACTCGGCGTGTCGGCTTTGCTGGGCGCCTGTGCTGGCAGTGGTGGCGGCATGGGCATGGGCAGCAGCAGTGCATCGGCGACGCCCATGGTCGGCGGCGCACCGATGTACCCGACGAAGGACATCGTCGACAACGCCGTGAATTCGAAGGATCACACGACGCTGGTCGCCGCGGTGAAGGCGGCCGACCTCGTGGCCACGCTCAAGAGCCCGGGCCCGTTCACGGTGTTCGCGCCGACCAACGCCTCGTTCGCGGCACTGCCGGCCGGCACAGTCGACACGCTGCTCAAGCCCGAGAACAAGGCCACGCTCACCAAGGTGCTGACCTACCACGTGGTGCCCGGTCGCATGGACAGCGCGGCGCTGATGAGCGCGATCAACGCGGGCGGCGGCAAGGCGATGCTGAAGACCGCCAGCGGCGGCACGCTCACGGCCACGATGAGCGGCGGCACGGTGTGGCTGACCGATGCCAAGGGCGGCACGGCCGCGGTGACGATCGCCAATGTCTACCAGTCGAACGGCGTGATCCACGTCGTCAACAAGGTGCTGCTGCCAGGTTGATCGGCAGACGGGCCGCGGCCCGTCGTCAGCTCCGCTGCGCGGCCTCGGCTTCGTCGCGCAGCCATTGCGCGAAGTCCTGCGCGTCGCGGTTGCCCGCGGCGCGCCGCGACATCTCGATGAAGTAGCCGCGGTGCGATGCCGCGCCCTCGCCGAGTGGCGCCACGAGCCGGCCGTCGCGCATCAGTTCGCGCAGCAGCGGCAGGCGCCCGATCACCACGCCCTGCCCCGCCACCGCGGCGGCCACCGCATCGGCGTACTGCGTGAAACGCAGCGTGCTCTTCATGCGCAGGTCTTCCAGCCCCATCACCCTGAGCCACGGCTCCCAGTCGACGGTCGGGGCTTCGCTGTGGTCCGGGTACTCGCTGGTGAGCAGCGTGAGCTTGGAAAAGTCGGACAGCTCGCGCAGCGACGCGGCGACCTGCGGCGCGCACAGCGGGATCACCGATTCCTCGAACAGCGCCGGGCCCACGCCGCGGCCGATGGGCACGAAGCGCACCGCGAGGTCGAGGCGGCTCACGTCCAGGTCGAGCACGTCGAGCGTGGCCGACACGCGCACATCGACCTGCGGATGCGTGCTGGTGAAGCGCGCCAGTTTCGGAATGAGCCACAGCGACGCGAAGCCCGGCGTGCTGGTGATCGACACCTGCCGCGGCGCGGCGCTGGCGCGCACGCGCGCGGTGGCGTCGCGCAGGCGCTCCAGGCTGTCGGTGACGGCGCGCTGCAGCACGCCGCCGGCCTCGGTGAGCGCGAGCGCGCGGTGGCGGCGCTCGAACAGCAGCACACCCAGGCTGGCTTCGAGCTGCTGGATCTGCCGGCTCACGGCCGACTGCGTGAGGTGCAGCTCGCCGGCCGCCAGCGTGAAGCTCAGCCGGCGCGCGGCGGCCTCGAAGCTGCGCAGCAGCTCGAGCGGCGGGAGCTCGCCGGCGGGGGTTTTCGCATTCTCTGTAGGCATGCAATGAGTTCCGAATGACCGCGTGTAAGAGAGGGGGCGACTCACTATATTCATTCGTATCACGAATGCAATGGAGGTTCCCATGAGCAGCAGCACCACCCCGTCTCCTTCCGCTTTTTTCTCCTCATCGACCTCGCGCTTCCACGTGAGCCTGCCGAACCGCGCCGTCTTCGCCGTGCCCGACGGCGCGGGCGTGGGCATCGAGTGCCGCAGCGGCGCCGTGTGGATCACGCTCGACCGCGACCCGCGCGACATCGTGCTCGGGCCGGGCGAGCGCTTCGAGAGCAGCGAGCACCGGCGCGTGCTGGTGTCGGCGCTGGAGTCGTCGTGCATCTCGGTGTCGGACGCGCAGCCCGCCGCGCTGCCGAACCCGGCCTCGCGGGCACAGGCGCGCGCGCGGTCGCCTTGGCGACTGGCACTGCACGGGTTGTCCCCGGCTTGACCGCGGGCGCCATGGCATCGAACCTCGATGCCATGGACCGCCCCCGCAGGGAGCGCCGCGTGCCGCCGTGACGACAGGCGGCTTTTTGCTTTGGGCGTCCGTTTTCCTTCGTTGCCTTGAAAGGGACACGCCCATGACCACCCCGACTTTCGGCGGAGCGCTCGCATGACCGCGCCGCAACAAACATCCCAACCGCAGCCCTGCGTGCTGTGCGAGCAGGCCGACGGCATCGCCACGCTCACGCTGAACCTGCCGCACAAGCTGAACCCGATCGCGAAAGACCTGCAGGTCGAACTGCGCGACGCGCTCGAGCGCATCCGCGACGACCGCACGGTGCGCGCCGTGATCCTCACAGGCGCCGGCAAGGCCTTCTGCGTGGGCGCCGACCTGAGCGCGATGGCGCCGCCCGGCGAGGCCGGCCAGACGCTCGGCGACCAGACCGCCGAGTGGATGCAGAAGCTCAGCAACCCGCTCATCGAAACGCTGCGCACGCTGCCGGTGCCGGTGGTCGCCGCGGTGAATGGCCCGGCGGCCGGTGCGGGCGTGGGCCTGGCGCTCACGGCCGACGTAACCATTGCGGCACGCAGCGCCTACTTCTACCTCCCGTTCCTGCCCAAGCTCGGCATCGTGCCTGACCTCGGCTGCACCTGGGCCATTCCGCGCCGCGCCGGCCGGGCGCGCGCAATGGGCATGGCGCTGCTCGACGAGCGCCTGAGCGCCGGGCGCGCCGTGCAGTGGGGCCTGATCTGGGCCTGCGCTGACGACGAGCAACTGATGGACGAGGCCCGCGCCATCGCACAGCGCCTGGCGCGCCTGCCGGCGCATGCGGTGCGCGAAGCGCGCGAGGCCTTCGAGGCCTCGGAGCGCCACACGCTGAAGGAACAACTGCACTACGAGAGCGAGCGCCAGCGCGCGCTCATCGACCGCCCGAGCTTCCGTGAAGGCGTGAGCGCCTTTTTGCAGAAGCGGCCGCCGGTTTTCGAGGGCCGCTGAACACGGCGCGCACGCCCGTCCGCAACCGCATGGCCGGCGGGCCGGCCAGTCAGTGCGGGCGCGCGTTGATCTCGTCGGCGCCGATCAGTTCGGCCACCAGCACGGCCTCGGGGCCGTCGAGAAAGTATTCCGCCTCGAGCGGCTCGCGCAGCCGCAGGAACTTGTCCTCGCCGACCTGCATGGTGTGGCCGGCGCCCATTTCGGCGCCGCTGTCGATCAGGTAGCGCAGCACGTTGCCGAACAGCTGGAAGTATTTCTCCCCTTCGTGGTGGCCTTCGGCCAGGGCCGCGAAGTCGGGCTGGCCGAAGTGGTGCGCGCCATAGGTGCGCATCCAGACGCCCTGCACGCCTTCGACCTCGTACTTGACGAAGCCGCAGTACAGGGCCGGCAGATCGAGGTCCCGCAGCAATTCGATGCTGTCGCCTTCGATGTGGGCGTCGAACACGGCCGCGGGGAGCGAGGTGTGGGCCGATTCGTTCAGCACCACCAGCGCACCGAGCCGGGCCAGCGCGCCGGCCACGGTCGCCAGGGCCACGTACTGTTCGAGCACCGAAGCCTCGTAGCCCGCGTAGTAGAGGATGACGTGGCTGCGGTGCGCGCGCACCCGGGCCTTGAGCTCTTGCGGGTAGTGCGCCGGCGCCACGCAAACCTCGACCGATTCGGCCGGCATCGGCACATCGAAGCCGACCATCCGGACCACGTGGTTCTTCCAGCCCGCCAGCGCCAGAAAAGGACCGGGGTCTTCGGTGATCTCGCAGCGCGCGTCGCCGGTGGAGCAGTGGTAGGCGCGCAATGCCTGCGCAAGCGCGGCGACATCGATGTTCAGCACATCCGCGAACAAGACCGTCAGCGCGACGGTGTCGCCGGCCTCACCGGCCTCGGGGTTGGCGACCAATGCGCCGGTATCGCCCGGCTCGTCCTTGCGGCCAAAAAAACGGGAAAAAATGCTCACGCGCGGACTCCTTGGATGATGGGTGTGCCTGCAAATGGAAAGGGACGGCGCGGACCGGGTCGCACGCCATGTGCGTGGCCTTCATGGCCGACGCACAGCAACGAACTGTAATCGCGCGAAATTGCCAAGCAGGCCATTGGCCTGCGGCCGGCGACTGCGCCAGAATGGCCTTCCCGCGAAGCGTTGCCACCCTGCGCCGGTCGCGTACCCGCACGGAGATTTGCCCCATGAGCACTGCCATCCTCAACGCCTTCTATGCCCAGTCGGGCGGTGTCACCTCGGTCATCAACGCCTCGGCCTGCGGCGTGATCGAGACGGCGCGCCAGCACCCGGACCGCATCGGCACGCTCTATGCCGGTCGCAACGGCATCCTCGGTGCGCTCACCGAAGACCTGATCGACACCAGCGCCGAGCCGGCCGACGCGATTGCGGCACTGCGCACCACGCCCTCCGGCGCGTTCGGCTCGTGCCGCTACAAACTCAAGTCGCTCGAGAAGAATCGCCGTGAATACGAGCGCCTGATCGAGGTCTTCAAGGCGCACGGCATCGGCTACTTCTTCTACAACGGCGGTGGCGACTCGGCCGACACCTGCTTCAAGGTGAGCCAGCTGTCGCAGTCGATGGGCTACCCGTTGCAGGCCATCCACGTGCCCAAGACCATCGACAACGACCTGCCGCTGACCGACTGCTGCCCGGGCTTCGGCTCGGTCGCGAAGTACGTGGCGGTGTCCACGCTCGAGGCCTCGTTCGACGTGCGCTCGATGGCCGCCACCTCCACCAAGGTGTTCGTGCTCGAGGTGATGGGCCGCCACGCGGGCTGGATCGCCGCGGCCGGCGGGCTGGTGGCCGACCATGGCATTCCGGTGGTGGTGCTGTTCCCCGAGATCGAATTCGATGCGGCCCGTTTCCTGGCGCGCGTCGATGCGCTGGTGCAGCAGCACGGCTACTGCTCGGTCGTGGTGTCCGAAGGCTGCCACCACCCCGACGGCACCTTCCTCGCCGAACAGGGCGCACGCGATGCCTTCGGCCATGCGCAGCTCGGCGGCGCAGCGCCGGTGGTCGCGCAGATGGTGAAGGAAGCGCTGGGCCACAAGTTCCACTGGGCGGTGGCCGACTACCTGCAGCGCGCGGCGCGGCACATCGCCTCGGCCACCGACGTGAAGCAGGCCTACGAACTGGGCCAGCGCGCGGTCGAGCTCGCGCTCGAAGGCCGCAACGCGGTGATGCCGACCATCGAGCGCACGAGCGACGTGCCCTACGCGTACACGCTGGGTGCGGCGCCGCTCGAAGCGGTCGCCAATGTCGAGAAGCCGATGCCGCGCGATTTCATTTCGGACGACGGCTACGGCATCACCGAGAAGTGCCGCCGCTACCTGCTGCCGCTGATCGCGGGCGAGGACTATCCCGCCTACCGCGACGGCCTGCCGGTGTACGCGACGCTGCGCAACGTGGCGGTGCCGAAGAAGCTGCCGGCCTTCGCGCTCGCATGACGGTTGTCATCGACACCGCGCACTGCCCGCTGTGCGGCGAGGCGAACCGCTGCGCGATGGAGGTCGAACGCGAGACCGGGCAGGCGCAGCCGCCCTGCTGGTGCATGGCCGCCGACTTTTCGCTGGCCCCGCTCGACACGCTGCCGCCGGCATTGCGCGGGCAGGCCTGCATCTGCGCGCGCTGCGCCGCGGGCCTGCCGCCGCTTCAGGACTGAGCGACGTCGCCCTGCGACTGGGTTTGAGATTGGGATTGCGACTGCATCGGCGCAGGCTCGACCACCTCCGCCGCAGGCGCCGCCACATCCCCCGCCATCACCATCGTCGGCGCCGTGCCGCTGCGCTGCGCGGTGATCACGCCGTGGATGAACTGCAGCTTGCCCACCGCCGCGCGCGGCAGCACGAAGGGGTAGTAGTCGGGCTGGCCCATGCTGCGCGACAGCTCGTTGAGCATGCTGGTCAGCAGCACCCAGCCGTTGATGAAGTCCAGGAATTTCGTGGCGTCGGGATGCTCGGGCTGCCACAGGTCGGCGGCGGTGAACAAATCGTTCTGCAGCTCCACATTGCTCGCGTCGATGCCGAAGCTCATCGCCGTGTCGGCCGTGTCGGCCATGTGCAGGTAGTGGGCCCAGGTCTCGGCCCAGTCTTCCCATGGGTGCATGCTCGCGTAGCTGCTGACGAAGCGCTGCGCCCAGTCGGGCGGCGGGCCCTGCTCGTAGTGCTGCTGCAGCGCGGCGCCGTAGTCGGCGCGCTCGTCGCCGAAGAGCGCGCGGTAGTCGTCGATCCAGCGCGTGGGCAGCACCAGCAGGTCCCAGTAGTAGTGGCCGATCTCGTGGCGGAAGTGGCCCAGCAGCGTCCGGTAGGGCTCGTGCATCTCGGCGCGGATGCGCTCGCGCACCGCGTCTTCGGCCTCCTCGGCGTTCAGGGTGATCAGCCCGTGCTCGTGGCCCGTCATCACGTGCGGGGCGCCCGGCATGTTGCTGAGAAAGTCGAAGGCCAGCCCGTGCACCGGATCGGCATGGCGGCTCACCACCGGCAGGCCGAGCGCGAGCAGCTGCGAGATCAGCCGGCGCTTGGCCTGCTCGAGCTTGCACCAGAGCTCGCCGTTGGCCGCCACCGACAGGTCGGGAATCGTGCGCGTGACGCTGCACGACAGGCAGTAGCCGGGCGCGTGGCCCTGCGTGTCGGCGGGAATGGTTTCACCCTCGCGCGGCTGCGCCACCATCCAGTTGCAGGCGGCCGGCGTCATGAGGTTGGCGCAGCGGCGGTAGGTGGCGCCGTGCGGGTCGCCGAAGACGGTGAAGGTGTCGGGCAAGGCGCCCTCGCCTTCGGCCGGTGCCAGCGGCACCACGCCGAGCCGGTCGATCACATAGCCCAGCGGCGTGAGGCAGGCCAGGCATCTGCTGTTGCGCAGGAACACGGGGCGCCCGCACTGGCAGCGGTAGGCGCGGCTGACGGTGGGCGCGGCGAGTTCGGACGCGAGCGTGGGGGCGGCATCCGGCAAGACAGGATCGACGGGGTCGGTCGGGTCATTGATGGGTTCTTGGATCGACGGGTTCATGGCTTGTTTGTTCTTTTGATAGTGACTTGACGCACTGGGGACAGCCGCCGCATTGTGCGACCCGCGCGTGTGGCGTCGGCCGCGCAAACACCGATATGCTTGTAGGACGACGGACCCGCGACCGTCCCTGCGCCGCCCCATGACCTCCCCACACACACCCGACACGCCGCCCTCCATGGGCGCCCTGCGCGCCCGCTACGGCGAGCGCTACCGCTGGTACCTGCTGCTGTCGGTCATGGTCGGCACGATGGCGTCCATCATGTCCTCGACCATCGTCAACGTGGCGATCCCCGACATTAGCCACCACTTTGCGTTGGGCCAGGAGCGCGCGCAGTGGGTGAGCTCGGGCTTCATGGTGGCGATGACGGTGTCGATGCTCACCACGCCCTGGCTGCTGTCGCGCTACGGCTACCGGCGCACCTACGTCGGCACGATGCTCCTGCTGCTGGCCGGTGGCATCGTCGGCGGGCTGGCCAACCACTACCCGCTGGTGCTGCTGGCGCGCGTGGCCGAGGGGCTGGCGGCGGGCGTGGTGCAGCCCATTCCGGCCATCATCATCCTGCGCGCCTTCGAGCCGCACGAGCAGGGGCGTGCCAGCGGCATCTTCGGCATGGGCGTGGTGCTGGCGCCGGCCATCGGGCCGAGCATCGGCGGCGTGCTGGTCGACCTGTTCGGCTGGCGCTCGATCTTCTTCATGGTGGTGCCCTTCTGCCTGGCCTCGGTCTGGCTGGCCTACAAGTTCGTGCCCAAGACCGCGCCCGGCGGCGTGGCCGCCACGCGCGGCAGCGGGCTCGATGCACGCGGGCTGGCGCTGGGCACCGTGGGCACGCTGTGCCTGCTGAACGGGCTGGTCGAGCTGCGCGGCGATTCGCCGCTGCAGGCCGCGCTGCTGCTGGCCGGTGCGCTCATCGCCTTTGCCGCCTTCGTGTGGTGGCAGCGCCGGCTCATGGCCTCGGGCGGCGCGCCGCTCATGAACCTCGCGCTCTTTCGCTACCGCCAGTTCGCCATGGGCAGCCTGGTCGCCTTCATCTACGGCACCGCGCTGTTCGGCTCGACCTACCTGCTGCCCGTGTACATGCAGGTGGGGCTGCACCTGTCGGCCTCGCACGTGGGCACCACCCTGTTGCCGGCCGGCATCGTGCTGGCCTTCACCATCGCGGGCGTGGGCCGGCTGGCCGACAAGCAACCGACCTGGCTGCTGGTGAGCATCGGCCTGGCGCTGCTGGCGGTGTCGTTCGCGCTCATGGCCGTGCTGCGGCTGGACAGCCCGCTGTGGCTGCTGGTGGTGTTCGCGATCGTCGGGCGCATCGGGCTGGGCTTCATCCTGCCCTCGCTCAACCTGGGGTCGATGCGCCCGCTGGCCAAGCCGCTCATTCCGCAGGGCGCGAGCGCAATCAGCTTCGTGCGCATGCTCGGCGGCGCGGTCGGCGTGAGCCTGTGCGCCATCATTCTCGAATGGCGCCTGGCCGCGCACGGCGACTCGCTCGCCAACCCGGTGAGCACCCCGGCGCGGCTGGCCGCCTTCGACGAGGTGTTCCTGATGCTGGCCGGCCTGTGCGCGCTGGCCGTCTGCGCGGCCTGGCAGCTGCGCGAGAAACCCGACGAGGACACGGCACAACACAGGGGGTAAACCCCGGCGGCACAAGAGGCCGCTTTCGCTTTCAATTGTTATCAGTTGTATCTAAAAGCGGAATCGGTTCCATGCATCGCAGACGTTTTCTCGCCGCCTCGGCCGCGGCGACGGCCGGACTCGGCCCCCTCTTTTCCTTGACCTCCACCGCCCTGGCCGCCGAGAACGGCGTCAGCGACGGCGAGATCGTGCTCGGCCACACCGGCATCCTGAGCGGCCCGCTGGGCGCGCCGATCAAGGTCGTGATGGCCGGCGCCGGACTGGCCTTCGACGCAGTCAATGCGCAGGGCGGGCTCGCGGGCCGCAAGCTCAAGCTGGTCTCGCTCGACGACGAACTCAAGCCCGAGAAAGCCGTCGCCAACTACGAGAAGCTGCTCGCCGAGCACCGCGCCTTCGCCTTCTTCGGCTGCGTGGGCTCGGGCACCACGGCCGCCGCGGCCAAGGTGCTGGGCCAGAGCGGCGCGCCGATGGTCGGCGGCTATGCGGTGTCGGACTCGGCACGCGAGAAGGTCGCGGGCGCGGGTTACTTCGTGCGCGCCACCTTCGCGCGCGAGGCGCAGGCGCTGGTGCAGCACCTGACGACCATCGGCGTCTCGCGCATCGCCGTGGCCTACCTCGACAACCCCGGCGGCGCCGAAGTGGCGCGGCTGGTCGAGGCCGCGCTCGACACGCTCAAGCTCAAGCCTGTGGCCGCGGTGCCCGTCAAAGGCGACGGCACGACCAACGAGGCCGCGGGCAAGGCCCTGGCCGACAGCCAGGCGCAAGCCGTGCTCATGTACCTGGGCGGCGGCATCGGCGGCGAGGTCATGAAGAGCGCCTGGACCGCCGGCGGTCGCCAGATGTTCTACGGCATGTCGATCGTGCCGGGCGACGTCACCGCCAAGCTCGTCGGCGACAAGACCAGCGGCCTGGCCATCTCGCAGATCGTGCCCTACCCCTGGAGCGAGGTCGACGCCACCGCCCGCGAATACCGCCAGCTGGCCGAGCGCGCCAAGGTCGACATCGGCTACCTGAGCTACGAGGGCTATGTGAACGCGCTCGTGATGATCGAAGCCCTGCGACGCACCGGCCGCGACCTCACGCGCGCAAAGCTGCACGCCACGCTGAAGGCGATGAAGCTGCGCATCGGCAACATGGAGATCGACTTCACGGGCGCGAGCAACACGGGCTCGCGCTTCATCGAGATGGTGCGGGTGACGAAGGAAGGGCGGTTCCTGCGTTAGAGACAGAGGCTGGCCCCGCTCACAGCCCCAGTTGCGTGAGCGCCCAGGCCACCGTGCCCAGCTGCATCACGTTCAACACCATCCCCGTGATGTGCAGCTTGCGGAACTGCACGATCGACGTGCCCGTCGCCGGGATCGTGTGGCGCAGCACGTCCATGCGCGGAATGATGAGCCAGCGGCGCAGCGCGAACGCCAGGCCGGCGATGAGGGCCATGCCGACGGCGAAGACGGGCTTGCCGCACCACGCATAGCTGAGCGCCGCCGCGCTCGCGGTCAGCACCACGGCCACGTAGTAGACGTTGAACAGGCCGCGGATGAAGCGCGAGTCCAGCGGGGTGTCGTGCGAGAGCACGAGCAAGGGCAGCGAGCCCATCATGAAGAACCCCATCCAGACCAGCAGGATGACGGTCGCCATGAGCGCAACGACGATGGGAAGCATCTTTGAAAACCCTCCGCGGCGCGCAAGCATACGCCCGGGCGGGCGCTCGTGCGGCACCGTCGGCGGCCTGCCGGCCAAGGGGAATCCCGGGGTCTGGCCGCCCGCAACTTTGCCGATTCTTGATACCGGCGTGGCAAGGCGATCGCTATCGTCGATCGCCATATGTCCGCCACCCTGCCGCCCTTGCCGAGCGCCCGCGCGCTCGCCGCCGCCCTGCAACACCGCGAGCTCTCGTGCCGCGAACTGATGCAGACCTGCCTCGCGCGCATCGACCGCCTCAACCCGCAGGTCAACGCATTGGTCTCGCTGCAAGCGCCCGAGGAGATGCTGCGCCAGGCCGATGCCTGCGATGCACAGCTCGCACGTGGCGACGCGGTGGGCCGGCTGCACGGCTTCCCGATGGCGCCGAAAGACTTCGTCGCCACCGCCGGCCTGCCCACCACCATGGGCAGCCCGGTGTTCGCGAAGCAGGTCACGCCGCACGACGCGATCATGGTCGAGCGCCTGCGCCGCGCCGGCGCCGTGTTCGTGGGGCGCAGCAACACGCCCGAGTTCGGACTGGGCTCGCACACCTACAACACGGTGTTCGGCACCACGCGCAACGCATGGAACCTCGACCACGCGGCCGGCGGCAGCAGCGGCGGCGCCGCAGTGGCACTCGCACTGCACATGCTGCCGGTGGCCGACGGCAGCGACATGATGGGCTCGCTGCGCAACCCCGCAGCCTGGAACCACGTCTACGGCCTGCGGCCTTCGCTGGGCCGCGTGCCCATCGGGCCGGGGCCGGAGCTGTTCTTCCAGCAGCTGGGCTGCGAAGGGCCGATGGGCCGCACGCCCGAGGACGTGGCCTGGCTGCTGTCGGTGCAGGCCGGCTATGACGCGCGTTCGCCGTTGAGTCTGGCGGGCGACGGCGAGGTCTTCGCGCAGCCGCTCGATGCAGAGTTGCGCGGCAAGCGCGTCGCGTGGCTCGGCGACCTTGGCGGCCACCTGCCGATGGACCCGGGCGTGATGGCGCTGTGCGAATCGGCGCTGCGGCATTTCGACACGCTGGGCTGCAGCGTTGCGCCCGCTGTGCCCGCTTTCGATTTCAACGCCCTGTGGACCGCCTGGCTGCGCCTGCGCGGCTTCATCGTGGCCGGTGCGCTGCGCGGGCTGCATGCCGACCCGGCCACGCGCGCGCAGCTCAAGCCCGAGGCCTGCTGGGAAATCGAAAAGGGCGAGCGCCTGAGCGCCGCCGCGCTGCATGAGGCGGCTGTCACGCGCACGCAGTGGCATGCCGCGCTGCTGCAGCTCTTCGAACGCTTCGACTTCCTGGTGCTGCCGGCCGCGCAGGTGTTCCCGCTGCCGGTCGACACGCACTGGCCGCGCGAGGTCGGCGGCCGCGCCATGGACACCTACCACCGCTGGATGGAAGTGACGATCGGCCCGTCGCTCGCCGGCCTGCCCGCGATGGCGATCCCGGCCGGCTTCTCGCAGGCCGAGGGCACGCGCGGCCTGCCGATGGGCCTGCAGCTCATCGGTCGCCCCGGCGCCGACCTCGACGTGCTGCGCATGGCGCACGGCTGGCACCAGGCCGTGCCCTTCGCGAACGTGCAATCGCCGCTGCTGCTGCAGTAGCCGTAGCAACAGCAAGCCCCCCGTTTCCGTACTCCGACACATCACACACAACCCGAGGAGAGAACCCATGCGCAGACGTTCGTTGATGGCTGCCGGCCTGGCCGTCGGCCTGTCCCCCTTTGCCCTGTCCGCCCTGGCCCAGGGCCTGGGGGGCAAGACCCTGAACCTGATCGTGCCCTACCCCGCGGGCGGCGGCTCCGACATCAACGCGCGGCTGGCCGCGCCCGAACTGTCGCGGCTGCTGGGCCAGCCGGCCATCGTCGACAACGTGCCCGGCGCCAGCGGCTCGCTCGGCGTGATGAAGGCGGCGAACGCACCGGCCGACGGCTCGGCGCTGCTGCTGGGTTCGCCGATGGAGCTGATGCTCACGCCGCTCACGCTCAGCAGCGCGCGCTACAAGGCCGAAGACTTCCGGCCCATCGGTGTGATGGCCGTCACCTCGATGGTGCTGCTGGCGCGCAAGGACCTGGGCGCAGGCAGCGTCGACGAACTCATCGCGCTGCTGCGCCGGCCCGGCACCAAGGAGCTGAGCTACGGCAGCATCGGCCCCGGCTCGCTGTATCACCTGCTGGGCGAGCGCTTCATGCAGCAGACGGGCACGAAGATGCTGCACGTGCCCTACAAGGGCTTCGCGCCGCTGGTGAACGACCTGCTGGGCGGGCAGATCGACCTGGTGTTTGCACCGCTGGCCGGCAACGTGCCCGACCTGCTGGACGCCGGCAAGGTCAAGGCACTGGGCATCGCGGCCTCGGCGCCGCACGAGCGCTTCACGGCCATTCCGCTGATCCGCAACAGCAAGGGCCTGGACGATTTCGTCTACAGCCTGTGGGCGGGCATCCAGGTGTCGCACCGCGTGCCCGAAGAAGCGCAGCAACGGCTGCACACGGCCTTCAACCAGATGATGCACAAGCCCGAGCTGCGCCGCGCGCTGGAGCTCGGCGGCAGCAAGGTGGCGCCCGAACAGACGCTGGCCGAGCTGCGCCGCGACTACCAGGCCGACATGGTGCGCTACCGCGCCATCGCCAAGTCCGTCCAACTTCGCCCGGAGTAAAGAGAGATGAAAGACATGAAGACCACCGCCTTCTTTCACGACGAACGCACCTTCTGGCATGTGCCCGGCGGGCTGCATGCGCTGTTCCTGCCGGTGGGCGGCTGGGTGCAGCCCATGGCCGGCAGCGGCATGGCCGAGTCGCCCGACTCCAAGCGCCGCATCAAGTCGTTGATGGACGTGTCGGGCCTCACCGCGCAACTCGATGTGCTGAGCGCGCCGATGGCCAGCGAAGAAGACCTGCAGCGCGTGCATCCCGCCGGCTACCTGCAGAAGTTCAAGGCCGCCAGCGATGCCGGCGGCGGCGACCTGGGCGAGGTGGCGCCCTTCGGCCCGGGCAGCTACGAGATCGCGAAGCTCTCGACCGGCCTGGCCATTGCCGCGATGGACAGCGTGCTGCAGGGCCGCCACCGCAACGCGTTTGCGCTCACGCGACCGCCGGGCCACCACTGCCTGCGCGAGCACAGCATGGGCTTCTGCCTGTTCAACAACATCGCGGTCGCCATCGAGACCATGAAGGCGCGCCACGGCCTGGGCCGCGTGGCCGTGATCGACTGGGACGTGCACCACGGCAACGGCACGCAGGAAATCTTCTACGACCGCCCCGACGTGCTCACGCTGTCGCTGCACCAGGAAAACTGCTTTCCCCCGGGCTACAGCGGCGCCGAAGACCGCGGCACGGGCGCGGGGCTGGGCTTCAACGTCAACATTCCGCTGCAGCCCGGCGGCGGGCACGCGGCCTACATGCATGCCTTCGAGCGCATCGTGACGCCGGTGATCGACCGCTACCAGCCCGAGCTGATCGTGGTGGCGAGCGGGCTGGACGCCAACGGCGTCGATCCGCTGGCGCGCATGCAGCTGCACCCCGAGTCGTTCCGCCAGATGATGCGGCAGGTCAACGCGCTGGCCGCGAAGCACTGCGACGGGCGCGTGGTGGTGGTGCACGAAGGCGGCTACTCGGAAGCCTGCGTGCCCTTCTGCGGGCTGGCGGTGGTGGAAGAGCTGTCGGGGCACCGCACCGAGGTGGAAGACCCGTTCAGCGAGTTCTTCGGGCTGCAGCAACCGTCGGCGCGCTTCGATGCGTTCCAGCGTGAATTGATGGGCGAGATGGCGGCGTTGCACGGCTTTTGATCCGGTCGCATGGACTAAGCTCGTCGGCGACGGCCCGTGGGGGGCCGCGCTGCCTGCTTCAAAGTCCATGCCCCGTTTCATCACCCGCCGCGCCGTCGTCGTTCTCGCTGCCCTCGTTCTCGTCGCCCTGCTCGGCCTGTGGGCCGCGAGCCGCTTCAACGTCAACCCGACGCATGCGCCCGGCGAGGTGATCGACCAGTTCGAGGGCGTGCCGGTGTACTACAACGGCGCCATCAACCACGTCGACGGCCGCAGCCTCGCGCCCGACGGCTACAACATCGGCCTGCGCTGGCAGTGCGTGGAGTTCGTCAAGCGCTACTACTACGAGCGCCACCAGCACCGCATGCCCGAGGCGCGGGGGCACGCCAAGGCCTTCTTCGACGCGGCCGTGGCAGACGGCGCGCTGAACACGGCGCGCAACCTGGTGCAGCACCGCAACGGCGGCGCGAGCGCGCCGGCCGTGGGCGACATCGTCGTGTTCGCGCCGTGGCTCTTCAATCCCTACGGCCATGTGGCGATCGTGTCGCGCGTGGACGCCGACGCGGTCGAGATCGTGCAGCAGAACCCCGGGCCCTTCGGCACCTCGCGCGAGCGCCTGCCGCTGGCGCTCGCTGAGGGGCGCACGCACCTGGGCACCGAACGCGTGCTCGGGTGGCTGCGGCTGCCCGCCTCCTCCTCCCAACTCTGAATCGCGGTCTAATCACAGCCATGTGCCAATTGCTAGGGATGAACTGCAACACGCCGACCGACGTGACCTTCAGCTTCACGGGGTTCGCGCAGCGCGGTGGCCGCACCGACCACCATGCCGACGGCTGGGGCATCGCGTTCTTCGAGGACCGCGGGCTGCGCCACTTCGTCGACCACCAGCCGGCCTGCGAGTCGCCGGTGGCGGAGCTGATCCGGCGCTACCCGATTCAAAGCCGCAACGTCATCGCGCACATCCGCAAGGCGACGCAGGGCGAAGTGAATCTGCAGAACTGCCACCCCTTCGTGCGCGAGCTGTGGGGCCGCTACTGGGTGTTCGCCCACAACGGCGACCTGAAGGACTTTCGCCCGCGCCTGCACGGCAACTTCCACCCGGTGGGCAACACCGACAGCGAGCACGCCTTCTGCTGGATCATGCAGGAGCTGGCCAAGTCGCACGCGGGCGTGCCCAGCGTCGAGGAGCTCACGCTCACGCTGCGCGAACTGGCGCCGCAGCTCGCGGCGCACGGCACCTTCAACTTCATGCTGTCGAACGGGCAGGCGCTGTGGGCGCATGCCTCCACCAACCTCTGGTACGTGGAACGCCGCCATCCCTTCGTGACGGCGCAGCTCTCGGACGAAGACCTGGCCATCGACTTCGCCCAGCACACCACGCCCACCGACCGCGTGGCCGTGGTGGTGACGGCGCCGCTCACCACCAACGAGACCTGGACGCCCTTCACCTCGGGTGAGTTGCATGTGTTCGTGGACGGCCAACGGATGCCACGCTGAGGCGAAAAACTCAGTCTTTTGGCTGACACTTTTTTGCAACAGTGCAAGAAAGTATCGATGAGTGAGTGCAAACAATGAACAATAACCGTTCTCATTTGCATCCGGTCGATCTTTCATGTCCGCACCTCGTTTCTTCCTCCGCCCGACCGTGGCCGCCTCGCTGCTGGCCCTTCACGCCCTGACGGCCCTGGCGCAGACGCCACCCGCCAGCGGCACGCTGAGCACCGTCACCGTCGAAGCCAGCGCCGACGCCTCGGCCGAAGGCCTGACCAAGCCCTTCGCGGGCGGGCAGGTGGCGCGCGGCGGGCGCGTGGGCATCCTGGGCAACCAGGACATGATGGATTCGCCCTTCTCCAGCACCAGCTACACGCACGAGCTGATCCAGAACCAGCAGGCCAAGAGCGTGGCCGACGTGCTGCAGAACGACCCGTCGGTGCGCGTGGCGCGGGGCTTCGGCAACTTCCAGGAGTCGTACTTCATTCGCGGCTTCGTGGTGAATTCAGACGACATCGCCTACAACGGCCTGTACGGCCTGCTGCCGCGCCAGTACATCTCGTCGGAGCTGTTCGAGCGCGTCGAGGTGCTGCGCGGCGCGAGCGCGTTCCTGAACGGCGCCACGCCCACGGGCGGCGGCATCGGCGGCAACATCAACCTGCTGCCCAAGCGCGCACCGAACGACCCGCTGACGCAGGTCACGCTCGGCACGGCCAGCGGCTCGCAGAGCTATGTGTCGACCGACATCGCGCGCCGCTTCGGGCCCGACCAGAGCCTGGGCGTGCGCCTGAACGCGGCCCACCGCGACGGCGGCACCGGCGTGAACGCCGAGCAGGTGAAGCTCGATGTGGCCTCGGTCGGCTTCGACTGGCGCAGCCGCAACGCGCGCATCTCGGCAGACCTCGGCCACCAGGAACACCGCCTGTCGCGCACGCGCCCGAACGTGACGCTCGGCGCCGGCGTGACGCGCGTGCCGTCGGCACCCGACAACCAGCTCAACTACGCGCAGCCCTGGACCTACTCCAACGAGCGCGACACCTTCGGCTCGCTGCGCGGCGAGTACGACATCACCGACAACGTGACGGCCTGGATCGCCGGCGGCGCGCGCAAGAGCCACGAGGGCAATTCGCTCGCCGGCCTCACGGTGACGAACAACCTCGGCATGGGCAACATGTCGCGCTTCGAGAACCAGCGCCAGGACAACACCCGCACGGCCGAAGCCGGCGTGCGCGGCAAGTTCACGACCGGCCCGGTGAACCACACGGTGGTGGCCTCGTATTCGTACTACCAGCTCAAGGAGAAGAACGCCTACCAGTGGGACTTCTTCAACAACCTGAAGAGCAACCTGTACGCGCCCGTCGGCTACCCGATTCCGGCCTACACGGCGAGCGCGTTCCGCGGCAACGACCTGGACAACCCCGCGCTGCTGACGCAGACGCGCCTGAGCAGCCTGGCGATCGGCGACACGCTGTCGTTCCTGGACGACCGCGCGCAGCTCACGCTCGGCGTGCGCCGCCAGAAGCTCGAAAGCACCGACTTCGCCTACGACACCGGCAAGCCCACCGCGTATGAGAAGAGCCGCACCAGCCCGATGGCCGGCTTCGTGTTCAAGCTGCAGCCGCAGGTGTCGCTCTACGCGAACTACATCGAAGGCCTGAGCAAGGGCGACACCGCGCCCACGGTGTCGACCAGCGGCGCCGTGCGCAACGCCGGCACGCAGCTCTCGCCCTATGTGTCGAAGCAGAAGGAGATCGGCATCAAGTTCGACGGCGGCCGCATCGGCGGTGGCCTGGCCTTCTTCACGACCGACAAGCCGCGCGCCCTCATCAACAGCGCCGGCTACTACGTGGCCGAAGGCCGCGACCGCCACCAGGGCCTGGAGCTGACCGCGTTCGGCGAAGCGACCAAGGGCGTGCGCCTGATGGGCGGCATCACCTTCCTCGATGCCAAGCAGCGCGCCACGGGCAATGCGTCGACCGACGGCCGCCGAGTGATCGGCATCGCGAAGACGCAGGGCACCTTCGGTGTGGAGTGGGACGTGCCGGGCGTGCGCGGCCTCTCGCTCGACGGCCGCGTGGTGTCCACGGGCCCGAGCTATGCGGACGCCACCAACACGCTGCGCGTGCCGGGCTGGACGCGCTTCGACCTGGGCGCGCGCTACCTCACCGAGGTGGCCGGCAAGCTGGTGACGGTGCGCGCGCGCATCGACAACCTGACCAACCGCAATTACTGGGCTTCGGTGGGCGGCTACCCGAACAACGGCTACCTGGTGCTCGGTGCGCCGCGCACCTTCACGCTGTCGGCGTCGGTCGACTTCTGATCATTCAGGCCGAGGCCAGGTGCGCCTCGAGCGCATCGATGAACATCTTCGGCACGTCGAAGCCGGTCTGTTCGGTGATCTCCTGAAAGCAGGTCGGGCTGGTCACGTTGATCTCGGTGACCGAATCGCCGATCACGTCGAGGCCGATCAAGAGCAGCCCGCGCGGCGCGAGCACCTTGCCGATGGCTTCGGCGATCTCGCGGTTGCGCGCCGTGAGCGGCTGGGCCACGCCCTTGCCGCCGGCCGCGAGGTTGCCGCGCACCTCGGTGCCCTGCGGAATGCGCGCCAGCACAAAGGGCGCCGGCTCGCCCGCGATGATCAGGATGCGCTTGTCGCCCTGCGTCACCTCGGGCACGAAGCGCTGCACCATGATGGTTTCGGCGCCGTCCTTGTTGAGCGTCTCGACGATGGAGCCGAGGTTCAGCGCGTCTTGTTTCACGCGGAAGATGCCCATGCCGCCCATGCCGTCGAGCGGCTTCAGGATGATGTCGCCATGCTCGGCATGGAAATCGCGCACGGCCTGCGCGCTGCGCGTGACCAGCGTGGGCGTGACGAACTGCGGAAACTCCATGATCGCGAGCTTCTCGGGATGGTCGCGCAGCGCGCGCGGCGAGTTGACCACCTTCGCGCCCTCGCGCTCGGCCTGCTGCAGCAGGTGCGTCGAATAGATGTACTCGGCGTCGAAAGGCGGGTCCTTGCGCATCAGCACGGCGTCGAAGTCTTTCAGCGCCTTCGACTCGATGATGTCGACGTGGTACCAGTCCTTGGCATCGCCGGTGAGCGTGATCTGCTGCACCACGGCCGAGACGCGCCCACCGGACTTCCACTGGATGTCCTGCGGCAAGCAGGCCGCGATGCGGTGGCCGCGGCGCTGGGCCTCGCGCATCATCGAGAAGGTCGTGTCCTTGTAGATCTTGAAGTGATCGAGCGGATCGGCGACGAAGAGGATGTTTTTCATCAGGCGTTCTTTCCGGCGCCGGGAACGGCGGCTGTGGAGGGGGTTTCTGGCGGCATGTTGCCGGAAGCGGCGATGTCCTTGTCGGCCGGGGCCTTTTCAACGGGCACCTGCACCCGCGCGCGGCCGATCTGCTGCACCGCCAGCGCCACCGCGCCGGCCACGACGCCCCAGAAGGCGGAGCCGATGCCGGCCAGCGTCACGCCCGAGAGCGTGACCAGGAAGGTGATGAGCGCGGCCTCGCGGTGCGCCTCGTCGCGCACCGCCGCCGCCAGTCCGCCGCCGATGGTGCCCAGCAGCGCCAGCCCGGCGATGGCCGCGACCAGCTCTTTCGGGAAGGCCGTGAGCAGGCCCGTGACGGCCGCGCCGAACAGGCCGATCACCACGTAGATGGCGCCGCAGCTCACGGCCGCCGTGTAGCGCCGCGCCGGGTCTTCGTGCGCCTCGCGGCCCATGCACATGGCGGCCGTGATGGCGCTCAGGTTGAGCGCGAAGGCGCCGAAGGGCGCGAGCACCAGCGTCGCGAGGCCGCTGATGGTGATGAGCTTGCTGACCGGCAGATCGCTGAAGCCGCTGGCGCGGATCGCCGCCACGCCGGGTAGGTTCTGCGAAGCCATGGTCACGACGAACAGCGGCAGCGCCAGGCTCACGATGGCCTGCCAGGTGAAGACCGGCGCCGTGAACACGGGCCAGGTGAGCGAGAACTGCACAGCCGACCACGCCAGCTCGCCGCGCGCGGCCGTGAAGGCGATGGCCACCAGCAGCGTGAGCGGCACCGCGTAGCGCGGCAGCAGGCGCTTGCCCACGAGGTAGGTGCCGAGCATCAGCAGCACCAGCGGCAATGCGGTCTGCGCCGCCGTGAAGGCCGACATGCCGAAGCGCGCAAGCACGCCGGCCAGCAGCGCCGAGGCGATGGCCATCGGGATCTTGTTCATCACGCGCTCGAACCAGCCGGTGGCGCCCGCGAGCACGATCAGCACCGCGCAGACGATGAAGGCGCCCACCGCCTCGCCCATGCCGTAGCCCGCGCCGGCCACGGCCAGCACCGCCGCACCGGGGGTGCTCCAGGCAATCATGACGGGCTTGCGCCACCACAGCGAAGGCAGCGCCGAAGCCAGCCCCATGCCGATGCCCAGCGCCCACATCCACGAGGCCGTCATTTCAGGCGTGGCGCCGAAGGCCTGGGCGGCCTGGAACACGATGGCCACCGAACTCGTGAAACCCACGAGCACGGCGACGAAGCCCGCGGTGAAGGCCGAAAGGCTCAGGTCTTTGAAGAATCGCATGGCGCGATTTTGCCGGGCGCGCGGCCTGGCGCCGCGGGCCTCAGATTTCGATCTTGGAGCCGAGCTCGACCACGGCGTTGTTCGGCAGGCCCAGGAAGGCCGCCGCGCCGCTCGCGTTGTGGTGCATCTGCGCGAACAGCTTCTCGCGCCAGGGCGCCATGCCGCTGCCCAGCGTGGGGATCACGACGTCGCGCGAGAGGAAGTAGCTGGTCGTCATCGGCTCGAGCTGGCAGCCGCGCATGCGGGCATGCTCCAGCGCACGCGGCAGGTCGATGTCGTTCTTGAAGCCGTAGTGCACCATGATCTGCCAGCAGTGGTTGCCCAGCGCCTCGATCTCGATGCGCTTGTCCATCGGAATCCAGGGCACCTCGTGGTTGCGCACGGTGACGAACATGTTCTGCTCGTGCAGCACCTTGTTGTGCTTGAGGTTGTGCAGCAGCGCGTTGGGCACCACGCCCGGCTCGGCCGTGAGGAACACGGCCGTGCCGTCGACGCGCGCGGGCGGGCTCATGAACACCGAGCCCAGGAACGACTTCAGGTCGATCGCGTCGGCGTGCTGCGCCTCGCCCATGAGGCGGCGGCCTTCCTTCCAGGTGACCATCAGCGTGAACACGGCGCCGCCGATCAGGAGCGGGAACCAGCCGCCTTCGAACAGCTTGAGCAGGTTCGAGGCGAAGAACAGGAAGTCGACCACGAAGAAGATCGCGGTCGCGCCGATGCACAGCGCCAGCGGCAGCTTCCACGCGTAGCGGATCACGAAGAAGGTGAGGATCGTGGTGATCAGCATGTCGGTGGTCACGGCGATGCCGTAGGCCGCGGCCAGGCTGCTGGAGGTGCGGAACATCACGACCGCCATCACGATGGCGACGAACAGGCCCCAGTTGACCAGCGGAATGTAGATCTGCCCGGCCGTGCGCACGCTGGTGTGCTCGATGTTCAGGCGCGGCAGGTAGCCCAGCTGGATCACCTGGCGCGTGACGCTGAAGGCGCCGGTGATGAGCGCCTGCGAGGCGATCACCGTGGACAGCGTGGCCAGCAGCACCAGCGGAATGAGCGCCCATTCAGGTGCCATCATGAAGAACGGGTTCTTCACGGCCTCGGGGTTCTCCAAGAGCAGCGCGCCCTGGCCCAGGTAGTTGAGCGTGAGCGCCGGCATGACGACCGAGAACCACGCGATGCGGATCGGCTTCTTGCCGAAGTGGCCCAGGTCGGCGTACAGCGCTTCGGCGCCGGTCACGCACAGCACCATGGCGCCCAGCAGGATGAAGCTGGTGCCCGGGTTGTCCCAGATGAACTTCAGCGCGAACCAGGGGTTCAGCGCCTTGATGATCTCGGGGTGGTGCCCGATCTGCCACACGCCCAGCACGGCGATGGCCGCGAACCACGCCAGCGTGACCGGGCCGAAGAACTTGCCGATGCCCGCCGTGCCGCGCTTTTGCACCGCGAACAGGCAGAACAGCACGACCAGGGTGATCGGGATCACGTAGTGCTTGAAGTGCGGCGACACCACCTCCAGGCCCTCGACCGCCGACAGCACCGAGATGGCCGGCGTGATCACGCCGTCGCCATAGAAAAGCGAGGTGCCGAAGATGCCGACGATCAGGAGCAGCTGGCGCAGCCTCGGCTTGTCGGCCACGGCCTGGGAGGCCAGCGCAAGCATCGCGACCAGGCCGCCCTCGCCTTCGTTGTCGGCGCGCAGCACGAGCACGACGTACTTGATCGACACGATGACCGTGAGGGTCCAGAAGAACATCGACAGGATGCCGTAGACGTTCTCGACGGTGAACGGCACATGGCCGTGACCGAAGACTTCCTTGACCGCATAGAGAACGCTGGTGCCGATGTCGCCGTAGACGACGCCGATGGCGCCGACGATGAGGCCGGCAGAGATGTTTTTGGGGGCTGACACGAGGTCGATGGGAAAAGGGCGGCTCGCAATGATCGACGCGTCAGTCACGCCGGGGTACCGCGGCCGCGCCGCGCATCCCTCCGCCCTTTGGGTTCCTTTGCTGTGGGGCCGCTATTTTGCCGTTGCCCGCCCGCGCCGCAACCCGCCCCCGGCGCTCATTCGTAGATTTCGGCGTCCGGATCGGTCGCTTCCATCTCGTAACTGGCCGCGACCATGGCCAGACGGCCCACCACGCCATACATGTAAAAACGATTGGGGGCGCTGGCACCGGGCTTGGCGCCCGGTTGCGGCAGCTGCGCGCTTTCCGAGAAAGCCAGCGGCACGTAGCTGGCGCCCGGCTGCTTGAGGTTCTCGTCGGCGGCGCGCTCGGCGTGCACGCGGTAGAAGCCGCCCACCACGTAGCGGTCCATCATGTAGACGACCGGCTCGGCCACGCCGTTGTGCACGCGCTCGTTGGTCAGCACGCCTTCCTGCACGATCAGCTCGGTGGGCTCGCGCAGGTCGCGCCCGGCGCTGGTCTTGGCGGGCGACGAGGTCGCGGTGCGCGACTTGCCGATGAGCGCCTCGACCTCCTTCGCGTCGCGCACGGTCACGACGCCGGGGCTGCCGCTGCCGCTGTGGCCGCCCTTGACGACCACGAAGGGCTTCTCGTTGATGCCGTATTCCTTGTACTTGCGGCGCACCTTGGTGAGCACCGCGTCGACATGGCTGGTGAGCACGTCGATGCCGCGGCCCTCGGCCACGTCGACGCCTTCGGCGCGCGCGTAGATCGGGTTGATCAGCCAGGGGTCGATGCCCAGCAGCTTGCCGAAGCGCTTGCACAGCTCTTCGTAGCTGTGCAGGTGGTTGCTCTTGCGGCGCACCGACCAGCCTGCGTGCAGCGGCGGCAGCAGGTACTGCTCGTGCAGGTCTTCGAGGATGCCGGGCGTTCCCGCAGAAAGCTCGTTGTTGAGCAAAATTGTGCAGGGATCGAAGTTCTTCAGGCCCAGGCGACGCTTGGAACGCACCACCGGTTCGAGCGTCACGGTCTCGCCGTTGGGCAGTTCGATCTTCTTGGGCGACTTGATGGCCGGATCGACGGAGCCGATGCGCACATTGAGGCCCGCCATGTGGAAGATGCGCACCAGTTGCGCGATGTTGGCGAGATAAAAGGTGTTTTTCGAGTGATTTTCAGGAATGACGAGCAGGTTGCGCGCCTCCGGACAGATCTTCTCGATGGCCGCCTGCGCGGCCTGCACCGCCAGCGGCAGCATTTCCTTGGTGAGGTTGTTCCAGCCACCCGGGAACAGGTTGGTGTCGACCGGAGCCAGCTTGAAGCCCGCGTTGCGGATGTCGACGGCGCTGTAGAACGGCGGCGTGTGCTCCATCCACTCGAGGCGGAACCAGCGCTCGATGGCGGGCATCGAGTCGAGCACCCGCTGCTCCAGTTCGTTGATCGGGCCGGTCAGGGCAGTGACGAGATGCGGAACCATGCAGCGGCCTTGTTGGTTTTGTGCGTAAAGGTGGAGTGGAATTGTAGGATTTGGGGATGGCCGCCCCGATGACAAGCAGCCAAAGAGAACAAAGCATCCCAATCCACAACACACGTTGCAAGAACACCGCGGCACGGGCCTCGCCGCGCCGCCGGCCCGATGGCCCCGGCCCTTCGGACCCCGACTAGCTGCGGACTTCGCCTTGTCCCAGCACCACGTACTTGAGCGAGGTCAGGCCTTCGATGCCGACCGGGCCGCGCGCGTGGAACTTGTCGGTGCTGATGCCGATTTCGGCGCCCAGCCCGTACTCGAAACCGTCCGCGAAGCGCGTGCTCGCATTCACCATCACGCTGGCCGAATCGACCTCGCGCAGGAAGCGCTGGGCGTTGATGTGGTCGCGCGTGACGATGGCGTCGGTGTGGTGGCTCGAGTAGCGGTTGATGTGCGCAATGGCCTCGTCGACGCCCGACACCACCTTCACGCTGATGACGGCGGCCAGGTACTCCTCGGACCAGTCGGACTCGACCGCATCGAGAATCTTCGCCTGCGGATGGTGCGCCTCGCTGGCGCGCAGGATCGCGGCGGCGGCCGGGTCGCAGCGCATTTCGACGCCCTTGGCGGCGAAGACGGCGGCGATCTCGGGCAGGAAGTGGTCGGCCACCGAAGCCGACACCAGCAGGCCTTCGGCGGCGTTGCAGGGGCTGTACTTCTGGGTCTTGGCGTTGTCGACGATGCGCAGCGCCATGTCGAACTCGGCCGTGTCGTCCACGTAGACGTGGCAGTTGCCGTCCAGGTGCTTGATGACGGGCACCTTGGCGTCGCGGCTGATGCGCTCGATGAGGCCCTTGCCGCCGCGCGGAATGATCACGTCGACGTATTCGGGCATGGCGATGAGCTGGCCCACGGCCTCGCGGTCGGTGGTCTGCACCAGCTGCACCGCCTCGACCGGCAGGCCGGCTTCGGCCAGCGCCTCGGACACCAGCAGCGCCAGCGCCTTGTTCGACTCGATGGCTTCCGAGCCGCCGCGCAGGATGGCGGCGTTGCCCGACTTGATCGCGAGGCTCGCGGCCTCGATGGTCACGTTGGGGCGGCTCTCGTAGATCATGCCGAAGACACCGATCGGCACGCGCATCTGGCCCACGCGGATGCCGCTGGGCTGCTGCTTCATGCCGATGATCTCGCCGATCACGTCGGCCATGCCGGCCAGCTGCTCGCAGCCCTCGGCCACGGTCTCGAGGACCTTGGGCGTGAGCTTGAGCCGATCGACCATCGGGGCCGACAGGCCGGCGGCGGTGGCGCGCGCGAGGTCCTTCTCGTTGGCTGCAGCCAGCTCGGGGCCGACTTCGCGCAGGCGCCGGGCCAGCGCCTTCAGTGCTCTGTTTTTGGTAGCTGCATCCGCACGGGCCATGAGGAATGCAGCGGCTTTGGCTTGCAGACCGAGGGTCTGCATGTGCTCGCTGACGTTGAACGCGTTCATGTCGGCATTTTCCCACGCGGACCTTCGGCCCGGCTGACGCGGGCCTTTTGCCGCCTACAGACGGCAAAAGGAGGTCAGGCCCGGCGTGGCGCCGCGGCCGTGCTGCAGGCGCGGCACAGCATCAGCGCCAGCCGCTGCAGCGCCTGCCAGCCGCTGGCCGGCCAGTCGGGCTGCTTCAGGCCCTTGCAGATGCCGTCGACCAGATGGGCCGCGCGCAGCAGGCGGGTCAGCATGCGGTCGTCCAGGCGCGGCAGCACGCGCTCGAAGGCGCGCTCGCGCGGGCCCCAGATGCGGTTCTCGCGCAGTGCCATCGGCAGCGGACGGCCGGCGGCCATGGCGTCCTTCACGCGCTTGAGGGCGCGGATGTCCTCGGCGATCGTGTAGTGCACCAGCACCTCGGCCTCGCCCTCGGCCTGCAGGCCGTCGAGCATGCGCGCCACGCGCTGCGGGTTGCCGGCCAGCACGGCCTCGGAGAGCTTGAACACGTCGTAGCGCGCCACGTTGTTGACGGCGCCCTCGACCTGCTCCCAGCTCAGCTCGCCGGCCGGATGCAGCAGCGCGAGCTTCTGGATTTCCTGGTGCGCGGCGAGCAGGTTGCCTTCGACGCGATCAGCGAAGAACTGCAGCGTGCGCTGGCCTTCGTCGCCGGGCATCACGCGCTGGTTCTGCAGCCCGAGGCGCTGCGCGATCCATTGCGGCAACGCGGCGCGCTCGATCGGGTCGACCTGGAGGCTCACGCCGTTGTTCTCGAGCGCCGAGAACCACGCGCCGGTGCGCGTGGCCTTGTCCAGGCGCGGCAGCATCACCAGCGTGAGCGTGCTGTCGTTGCCGGGCGCGCCCTCGGCCAGCTGCTGCAGCGCGACGCTGCCGTCCTTGCCGGGCTTGCCCGAGGGAATGCGGATCTCGACGATCTGCTTGTCGGCGAACAGTGAGAGCGAGCCCCCGGCGGCAAGCACTGCGCTCCAGTCGAAATGCGCGCCGGCCACCGTGTACGAGCTGCGCTCGGTGTGGCCTTGGGCGCGCGCGGCGGCGCGAATGGCGTCGGCCGCCTCCTGCGCGAGCAGCGGCTCGTCGCCGTGGATCGTGTAAAGCGGCTTCAGGCCCTTTTGCAGGTGGGCGCCGAGCTGGGCACTGGCAAGTTGCATGAAATGAACGGAATCGCGAACGGGTGCGTCGCTTACAGGGACGGCACTGCGGCCAGCCGGCGCATCAGCTGCTGTGCGATGTCGGCCTGCATGTCGCGGAACAGCAGCTCGGCCTCGCCTTCCTTGGCCAGCGCATTGGTCTCGTTGAAGCTCAGGTCGCGCGTCTGCGAGACCTCGGACGCGGCCAGCAATTCCTTGCCGCCCGGCGTGCGCAGGCTGAAGCGAATGCGCAGGCGCAGCTGCAACTCGCGCAGCAGGCCGGCGGAGTTGGTCGAGATCACGAAGCGGTCGCGGTCCTCGCCCAGCACGACGAGCACGGCGTCGGCGGTGCTGGCCTCTTCCTTGGGCACCAGCGTCACGTTGCCGGCCGCGCGCAGCTCGCGCCGCAGCTGGTTGATGAGTGCCGTATTGCCTTCGAGCGACAGCGTCTTGAACGCGAAGGTCGGCGCCTTGCGCAGCGCGAAGCCGCAGCCGGACAGGGCCAGCGAAGCCCCCGCGACGCCGAGGCCCAGGAGAAAGCCGCGGCGCGGCTGCGAGGCATTGCGAATGTTCATGCGTCTGTCGTTTCCGTCGTTCTTCTGCAGTGTCTGGTTCAGATGACCACGTTGACCAGGCGCCCGGGCACCACGATCACGCGCTTGGGCGGCGCACCTTCGGCGAAATTGACGAAGTCGTCGCAGGCGAGTGCCAGCCGTTCGATCTCGTCCTTGGACGCACCGGCCGGCACCAGCAGCTTGCCGCGCAGCTTGCCGTTGACCTGCAGCATGAGCTCGACCTCGTCCTGCGCCAGCGCAGCCACGTCGACCACGGGCCAGGGCGCGTCGAGCAGGTCGCCCGAGGCCTTGTCGTAGCCGAGCTGCTGCCAGAGCTGGTGCGCGATGTGCGGCGTGGCCGGGTAGAGGCAGCGCAGCAGGATGCCGAAGCCCTCGCGCGCGGCCGCCGCATCGCCCGCGCTACCGTCGGGCTTGAAGCCTTCGAGCGCGTTGAGCAGCTTCATCGCGCCCGACACCACCGTGTTGTATTGCATGCGCTGGTAGTCGTAGTCGATCTGGCGCAGCACGGTGTGCACCTCGCGACGCAAGGCCTGGGCGGGCTTGCCGAAGCTCTGGCCGGCGAGCGCCGCCGGCGCCGCGTCGGCCTGGGCCACGCCGTAGTTCCACACGCGGCGCAGGAAGCGGTAGCTGCCTTCGACGGCCGCGTCGTTCCACTCGAGCGTGGCTTCGGGCGGCGCGGTGAACATGGTGTACAGGCGCGCGGTGTCGGCGCCGTACTTCTCGATGAGGTCCTGCGGGTCGACGCCGTTGCGTTCGGTCTTGCCCATCTTGCCCACGCCGCCGTATTCCAGCTTCGTGCCGTCGGCCAGCGTGCCGCCGGTGATGCGACCTTGTGCATCGAGCACCGGCGTGACGTCCGCGGGCGGGAAGTAGTTCTTGCCGCCCTTCTCGCCACGGTTGTAGAAGATGTGGTTGAGCACCATGCCCTGCGTGAGCAGCTTGGCAAAGGGCTCGTCGGCCTTCACGAGGCCGAGGTCGCGCATGACCTTGGTCCAGAAGCGCGCATACAGCAGGTGCAGGATCGCGTGCTCGATGCCGCCGATGTACTGGTCCATCGGCATCCAGTAGT
Organism: Variovorax sp. 54; assembly: GCF_002754375.1. Taxonomy (NCBI): domain Bacteria; kingdom Pseudomonadati; phylum Pseudomonadota; class Betaproteobacteria; order Burkholderiales; family Comamonadaceae; genus Variovorax; species Variovorax sp. 54. The sequence goes on along the minus strand of NZ_PEFF01000001.1, from coordinate 3,701,433 downwards.
CGGCGCCCTCGGCGACCATGGCCTTGTCGTTGGTCGGGTCGCAGTAGCGCATGAAGTACCACGACGAATCGACGAAGGTGTCCATCGTGTCGGTCTCGCGCCGCGCGGCCTTGCCGCACACCGGGCACACCACGCCGGCATGGAAGCCTTCGTGCTTGTTCAGCGGGTTGCCCGAGCCGTCGGGCACGCAGTCGGTCGGCAGCACCACGGGCAGGTCCTTTTCGGGGACCGGCACCGCGCCGTGTTCGTCGCAATGGATGATCGGGATCGGCGTGCCCCAGTAGCGCTGGCGGCTCACGCCCCAGTCGCGCAGGCGCCAGGTGGTCTGCAGCTCGCCCAGGTCCTTCTGGCCCAGGGCATGCGCCACGGCGGCCACGGCCTCCTTGTAGGTCATGCCGCTGAAGTTGTCGGAGTTGATGGTCACGCCGCGCTGCTTGTCGCCGTACCAGTCCTGCCACTTGTGATAGTCGAAGTGCGGCTCGTCGTCGACCAGCACGACCTGGATGATCTCGATGCCGTACTTGTTGGCGAAGGCGAAGTCGCGCTCGTCATGCGCGGGCACGCCCATCACGGCGCCGTCGCCGTAGCCGATGAGCACGTAGTTGCCCACCCACACCGGCACCTGCTCGTCGGTGATCGGGTGCTTGACGGTCAGGCCCGTGGGCACGCCCTTCTTCTCTTGCGTGGCCAGCTCGGCTTCGGTCGTGCCGCCGCCCTTGCACTCTTCGATGAAGGCCGCGACCTTGAGGTCGAGCGTGGCAGCGTGCGCGGCGAGCGGATGCTCGGGCGCGACGGCGCAGAAGGTGACGCCCATGATGGTGTCGGCACGCGTGGTGAACACGTACATGCGGCCGTCTTGAATGAGCTTGCCGCTCGCGTCCCGGATGTCATGCGTGAAGGCGAAGCGCAGGCCCTCGCTCTTGCCGATCCAGTTTTCCTGCATCAGCTTGACGCGCTCGGGCCAGCCCGGCAGCTTGTGCTGGGTGTGCTCGAGCAACTCTTCGGCGTAGTCGCTGATCTTCAGGTAGTAGCCTGGAATTTCGCGGCGCTCGACGGTGGCGCCGGTGCGCCAGCCCTTGCCGTCGATGACCTGCTCGTTGGCCAGCACGGTCTGGTCGACCGGGTCCCAGTTGACGACCTGGGTCTTGCGGTAGGCAATGCCCTTTTCGAGCATCTTCAGGAACAGCCACTGGTTCCACTTGTAGTAGCTCGGATCGCAGGTGGCGATCTCGCGGCTCCAGTCGATGGCCAGGCCCATGGCCTGGAGCTGGCCCTTCATGTAGGCGATGTTCTCGTAGGTCCACTTGGCCGGTGGCACGCCGTTCTTCAGCGCCGCGTTCTCGGCCGGCAGGCCGAAGGCGTCCCAGCCCATGGGCATCAGCACGTTGTAGCCGCTCATGCGCAGGTAGCGCGTGAGCATGTCGTTGATCGTGTAGTTGCGCACGTGGCCCATGTGCAGCTTGCCGCTGGGGTACGGCAGCATCGAGCAGGCGTAGTACTTCTTGCGGCTCGCGTCCTCGGTGACACGGTAGACATCGGCGGCGCGCCATTGCGCCTGGGCAGCGGACTCGACGTCGCTGGGTTTGTAGCTGGGGTTCATGACATCTCGGCAGGGCCCGGCTCGACGGCGGCCGGGAAGGCGGATTATCGCGCCGTGCGTGATCGCCTCCCGGGCTCCATGCCGGAATCAGGCCCTTTCGTGCGGCGGCGGGGCGGGCGTCCACTCGTCGCCGAACAGTTCCGGCTCGCTGTAGGCCTCCAGATTCGCCCAGTGGTGGGCCGCGTCTTCCCGGTAGAACAGGCTGGCGAGCCCCGCCGCCAGGCGCCGCGCGCCGTCGCTGATGGCCGGAATGTCGCCCGACACCGTGCCGTGCGACAGCGCCGCCGGGTAGCAGAAGCAGTGGATGCGCGCGAGGCCCGGGCAGGCGCCGGGCGCGTTTTCCTGGAATTCGAAAGCCGGCCCGAGGTCGGGCGAATCGGTCAGTTCGCGGTCTTCGTCGCCGGGCGCGGGTGTGAAACGGTCTTTCCAGGTGCGAATGTGCGCGGCAATGCCCGCGAATTCGGGGCGGGCGGCCCAGTCGACCTGGAAACCGGTCGACACAATTAAAAAGTCGAATTCAAAGTCGCCCTTGGGCGTGGTGACGCGCAGCGCCTCGCCCTGAGGCGCCACGGCCCCGATGGGACAGCCGAAGTTGAAGAAGGCATTGGCGTGCCGCGACACCCGCAGCGTGCTGCCGTGCGGCGGCGGCACGTTCAGCACGTTGATGTAGTGGCGGATGCGCCATTTGAGTTCGTCGGGCAGGTCGTAGTGCCCCTGCGTGAGCCCCGGCACGCCGGCGCCCTTGCCCTTGTTGACGCGCGGCAGGTCGGGCCGGCGGATCAGCAGCTCGACGCTGTGCGCGCCGGCTTCGAGCGCCGTGGCGGCGCTGTCCATGGCCGAGGAGCCCGCGCCGACCACGCCCACGCGCAGGCCCTTCAGGCGGCCGTAGTCCATCTCGTCGGAAGAATGCGCCCACTTGGCACGCGGCAGGCCGTCGACAAAGGCGGGCACGGCCGGGCCGCCGAGGCCGTCGCGGCCGGTGGCCAGCACGACGCGGCGCGCCAGCACGCTGCGCTCGCCGTCGGACGTGCGCAGGTCCAGGCGCACGGCGCTGGCGTCGGGCAGCGGCTGCAGGCCGGTCACGGCGGTGTCGTTGCGCACGTCCAAGCCCATCACGCGGCGGTACCAGACCAGGTAGTCCATCCACTGCAGGCGCGGGATCTTGTCCATCGCGGCCCAGGCCTCGGTGCCGAACTGGGCCTCGAACCAGGCACGGAAGGTCAGCGAGGGCAGCCCCAGCGCGGGGCCCGTGAGTTCCTTGGGCGAGCGCAGGGTTTCCATGCGCGCGGTGGTGGCCCAGGGGCCTTCGCGGCCGGCCGGCGCGCGGTCGAAGACCACGGCGCGGATGCCCTGCTGCGCCAGCGCGCCCGCCGCGGCCAGCCCGGCCTGGCCGCCGCCGATGATGGCCACGTCGAGCACGGGCTCGCCGTCGATCTGGCGCGGCGGCACCCAGGCGCGGGCGGGCCAGCCGAGGTAGTCGAGGTCCTGGGCGAGCCGGCGTTCGAGCGCGGCGAGGCCGATGGGTCGGGCGGAAGGAGCGGAGGGGGAGAAAGCGGTGTCGTCGGTGGTCATCGGTCGGGGGGGCGGGACGGCAGCGTCCCGCCCTGCTGAATTTACCCACTTCTTGCGCGGCGGCTGTCCGCATCAGCGTACTGCTGGCCCGGATTTCGCATGCCACAATGAATTTCGACCACAGGGGCAGGCATGAGCGGCAGCAACAGCGAATGGTGGCGGGGCGCAGTGATCTACCAGATCTACCCGCGCAGCTTCATGGACAGCAACGGCGACGGCGTCGGCGACCTGCCTGGCATCACGTCGAAGCTCGACCACGTCGCCAGCCTCGGCGTCGACGCGGTCTGGGTCTCGCCCTTCTTCCGCTCCCCCATGAAGGATTTCGGCTACGACGTGGCCGATTACCGCGCGGTCGATCCGCTGTTTGGCACGCTGGCCGACTTCGACGCCATGCGCGCACGCATGCACGCGCTGGGCCTGAAGCTCATCATCGACCAAGTGCTTTCGCACACGTCCGACCAGCACGCGTGGTTCGTCGAAAGCCGCAGCTCGCGCGAAAACTCCAAGGCCGACTGGTATGTCTGGGCCGACCCGAAACCCGACGGCACGCCGCCCACCAACTGGCTCTCGGTCTTCGGCGGCTCGGCCTGGCAGTGGGACTCGCGCCGCAAGCAGTACTACCTGCACAGCTTTCTCACCGAGCAACCCGATCTCAACTTCCATTGCGCCGAGGTGCAGGATGCCCTGCTCGGCGAGGTGCGCTTCTGGTGCGAACGCGGCGTGGACGGCTTCCGCTTCGACGCCTGCAACCACCAGTTCCACGACGCGCTGCTGCGCGACAACCCGCCGGCCACGGTCGAATCGATGGGCGAAGTCAGCACCGTGCGCGCCGACAACCCCTATGCGATGCAGCAGCACCTGTACGACAAGAGCCAGCCCGAGAACCTCGTGTTCCTCGAGCGCCTGCGCCAGCTGCTCGACGGCTACGGCGCGGTCGCACTGGGCGAGGTCGGCGACGAGAACGCACCGCCCGTCATGGCGCAGTACACCGCACTCGGCAAGCGCCTGCACCTGGCCTACAGCTTCAGCCTGCTGACGGCCGACCACAGCCCGAAGCACCTGCGCCACCAGGTCGAGACGCTCGACACCGCACTGGCCGTGACGGGCGGCTGGGGCTGCTGGGCGGTGTCGAACCACGACGTGCCGCGCGTCGCCACGCGCTGGAGCGACGGCACCGCGCCTGACACGCGCCGCGACCGGCTCTGGCTCGCGCTGCTGCTCGCGCTGCGCGGCAGCGCCAGCCTCTACCAGGGTGAAGAGCTGGGCCTGCCCGAAGCCGACGTGCCCTTCGAGCTGCTGCAAGACCCCTACGGCCGCGCCTTCTGGCCCGAGTTCAAGGGCCGCGACGGCTGCCGCACGCCGATGCCCTGGACCGCCGACGCGCCCAATGCCGGCTTCAGCAGCGGCACACCCTGGCTGCCAGTCGACGGCGCGCACCTGTCTCTGGCCGTCGCGCAGCAGGAGGACGACCCCGACTCGATGCTCGCCTTCAGCCGCGCGCTGCTGCACTGGCGCCGCACCCAGCCGCTGCTGCGCACGGGCGCGCTGGCGTTCGTCGATGCGCCCGAACCGCTGCTGCACATCGTGCGAAGCGATGGCGGTGCAGTGCTGCATGCGATCTTCAACACAGGGAGCGAACCGGTGTCGACCCCCTTGCCCGAGCCGTTGGTGCCGCTGACCGGACACCCGCTCGCGCCGACCGCCACCGTCACCACCGATCCAACAAAACCCCTGCTGGCACTGTCGCCTTATGGCGTGTTCTTCGGCACGCCTGCCGAAGCAGGAGGACGCTGAACCCCATGCCCCCTTCTTCTGCTCCTTTGATCATCCAACCTGCAGACATCCAGGCGCTGATGCGCGCCGAACACGGCGATCCGTTTGCCGTGCTCGGCCCTCACGAGACTGCCGACGGTCTTGAAGTGCGCGCCCTGATGCCCGGCGCACGGCAGGTGGCCGTGGTGCATTCGCGCACCGGCTGGCCGCTGTCGATCCTCGCGCGGCACGAAGGCAGCGATCTGTTCAGCGGCCTCGTGCCCGCGGCCGAGGCGCGCATGGGCTATTCGTTCCAGGTCGACTGGGACGCAGGCCACGCCACGCAGCTCGACGACCCGTACCGCTTTCCTTTCGTGCTCGGCGAGACCGACGTCTGGCTGTTGGCCGAGGGCACGCACCTGCGGCCGTGGGAGCGGCTGGGCGCGCACCTGCGCGAGATCGACGGCGTGAAGGGCGTGGCTTTTGCCGTGTGGGCGCCGAATGCGCGGCGCGTGTCGGTGGTCGGCGACTTCAACAACTGGGACGGCCGTCGCCACATGATGCGGCTGCGTCGCGAATGCGGCGTGTGGGAAATCTTCGCGCCGCACGTCGCCGTGGGCGACAGCTACGAGTTCGAGATTCTGTCGGCGCAGGGCGAGGTGCTGCGCAAGGCCGACCCCTTCGCGTTCTCGTCGCAGCTGCGGCCCGGCACCGCCTGCGTCGTGGCACCGCTGCCCGCGCCGGTGCCGATGCCCGCCGGTCGCGCCGAAGCCAACGCGCGCCATGCGCCGATCAGCGTCTATGAAGTGCACCTGGGCTCATGGCGCCGCAAGCACCACGGCCAGGAATGGCTGGACTACCGCGAGCTGGCCGACACGCTCGTGCCCTACGTGCGCGACCTCGGCTTCACGCACATCGAGCTGCTGCCCATCACCGAGCACCCCTTCGACGGCTCGTGGGGCTACCAGCCGATCGGTCTTTATGCGCCGACCTCACGCTTCGGCACGCCGGGCGACTTCCGCCATTTCGTCGAAGCCGCGCATGCCGCGGGGCTGGGCGTGATCCTCGACTGGGTGCCCGCGCACTTTCCGACCGACGCGCACGGTTTGGGCAACTTCGACGGCACCGCGCTGTACGAGTACGCCGATCCGCGCGAGGGCTTTCACAACGACTGGCAGACGCTGATCTTCAACTACGCGCGCACGGAGGTGCGCAACTACCTCGTCGGCAATGCGCTGTACTGGCTGGAGCGCTACGGCGTGGACGGCCTGCGCGTGGATGCGGTGGCCTCGATGCTGTACCGCGACTACAGCCGCAAAGCCGGTGAGTGGGTGCCGAATGCGCAGGGCGGGCGCGAGAACCTGGAGGCCATCGATTTCCTTCGCCGCATGAACCGCGTGGTGGGCGTGGAGCGGCCTGGCGCAGTGACGATCGCTGAAGAGTCGACGAGCTTTCCTGGTGTGACGCGACCGCCGGAAGACGGTGGGCTGGGGTTTCACTACAAGTGGAACATGGGGTGGATGAACGACACGCTGGCGTATGCCGGGACCGATCCGGTCTATCGCAAGCACCATCACCAGCAGGTCACTTTCGGGCTGATGTACGCGCACAGCGAGAACTTCGTGTTGCCGCTGTCGCATGACGAAGTGGTGCATGGCAAGGGGTCGATGATCGGTCGCATGCCTGGGGATGAGTGGCAGAAGTTTGCGGGGTTGCGCAACCTGTATGGGTATCTCTGGGGTTATCCGGGGAAGAAGTTGCTGTTCATGGGGGGGGAGTTTGCGCAGTACGCGGAGTGGAATGCGGATCGCGGGTTGGACTGGCATTTGCTGGAGCATGCGGCGCATCAAGGGGTGCGGCGGTTGGTGCGCGATTTGAACAATGTGTATCGGCACTTTCCTGCTTTGCATGAGTTGGATCACGAGGGTTCTGGGTTTGAATGGCTCGTGCATGACGATGTGGCGCAGTCGGTGTTTGCGTTTGTTCGTAAGGCTCGGGATGGAGGGTTTGTTGTTGTGGTTTGCAACTTCACGCCTGTGCCTCGGCATGACTATCGGTTGGGGGTACCTTGTGCTGGTTCGTATCGGGAAGTCATCAATACGGATGGGGCGGTTTACGGTGGGAGTGGCGTGGGGAACGGGGTGGTCGAGAGTGCTTCGGTGCCTTGGCATGGGAAGAGCGATTCGATCGTGATCAGCGTGCCGCCACTTGCTACTTTGATGTGGGTGTTGAATTGACTCGCTCTGGGCTGGGTTGTGTTCCGAGGCCGGGTCTCGCCCCGGCGGGCGACCTACTTTTCTTTGCTTCGCCAAAGAAACGTAGGCAAAAGAAAGGCGACCCTGCTGTCTGCGTCCCTCCGCTTCGCTTCGGGCAACCTGCGGTGCTCACGTTTCGCGGGGTCTCGCCCAAACTCGCTTCGCTCAAACAAGGGCGAGCCCTGATCCGCGAAACGCTGCGCTCCTCGGCGCATACAGAAGGGCTTTGGGGACCAGCAGGCCTTCGCTTCGCTCGGCCAGTCCACGGGCCTTCGCTTCGCTCGGCGGGGATCGGCGCCTCTGGGCTTGAAGACACGCCGGGCTTCGCTTCGCCGCTTGACTGGCTCCCTCTCCCTCTGGGAGAGGGTTGGGGTGAGGGCCGACGGCACAGAAACATCGCCTGGCCCGCTCAAAGGCCGATGCCCTCACCCCCGCCCTCTCCCCAAGGGGAGAGGGCGCCAGTCCAGCCGCCGAACGAAACAGCGGCCCAACCACAACGAGGCCGAGCGAAGCAAAGGCCCGATTGCAAGCCGAGCAAAGCGATGGCCCGTTCGGTGCCCACCCCCTCTGGCTGCGCCGAGGAGCGCAGCGTTTCGCGGATCAGGGCTCGCAGCTGTTTGAGCGAAGCGAGTTCTGCGAGACCCCGCGAAACGCGAGCACCGCAGGTTGCCCGTAGCGAAGCGAAGGGTCGCAGACAGTGGGGTCGCCTTTTCTTTGCTTACTTTCTTTTGGCGAAGCAAAAGAAAGTGAGTCGCCCGCCGGGGCGAGTCCCGGCCTCGGGAAGCAAACGCCGCCGGGGAGTCAAAGCATGCTGAGCCCAGGCCATCCCCTCCCCTTGGGCGCAACGCCATCACAGCAAGGCGTCAACTTCGCAATCGCAGCCCCATCAGCAAGCAAAGTAGACCTCTGCCTCTTCGACAACACAGGCCAGAGCGAACAGCAGCGCCTAACGCTCCCAGAATGCACAGACGGCATCTGGCACGGCCTGCTTCCCAACGCAAGACCAGGCCTGATCTACGGCTACCGAGTCCACGGCCCCTGGGCCCCCGCAGAAGGACAGCGCTTCAACCCCGCCAAGCTCCTCCTCGACCCCTACGCCCGAGAAATCCTCGGCCACTACAACGGCAGCGACCTCTTCCTGGGCCACACCCCCACAAACCCAACCCAACGCGACAACAGAGACAACAGCTCGCTCGCACTCAAAGCCCGCGTAACAGCACCCAACAACACACCCCCAACAACAGGCCGCGCCCACATCCCCCCCACCGACCGCGTCCTGTACGAGTTGCACATCCGCAGCCTCACCCACCAGCACCCAGGCGTACCCGAACCCTTGCGCGGCACCTACGCCGGCCTCGCAGAACCCGCCGTGCTCGACCACCTGCAACGCCTGGGCGTCACCACCCTCAGCCTCATGCCCGTGCAGCACCGCGCCGACGAACCGCGCCTGCTCGCCAGAGGCCTGACCAACCACTGGGGCTACAACACCATCGGCTGGTTCGCGCCCGAAGCGCGCTTCTGGAGTGGCCGCCCCGGCACCACACCCGCGAGCGAGTTCCGCGCGATGGCCGATGCGGTGCATGCGCGCGGCATGGAACTGGTGATCGACGTGGTCTACAACCACAGCGCCGAAAGCGACGAGCTCGGCCCGACGCTCTCGCTGCGCGGCATCGACAACGCCCTGTACTACCACCTGCGCGCCGACGACCGCGCGCTGTACGAAAACTGGGCCGGCACCGGCAACTGCCTCAACCTCGGCGAGCCGCGCGTGCTGCAACTCGTGATGGACAGCCTGCGCTTCTGGGCCTGCGAGATGGGCGTCGACGGCTTTCGCTTCGACCTCGCCCCGGTGCTGGGCCGCGACGCACAACGCGGCTTCGATGCGCGTGCGCCCTTCTTCGCGGCCATTGCGCAAGACCCGGTGCTGTCGCGCACGCTGCGCATCGCCGAGCCCTGGGACATCGGCCCCGGCGGCTACCGGCTCGGCGAGTTCCCGCCCGGCTGGCTCGAATGGAACGACCGCTTCCGCGACACGCAACGCGGCTTCTGGCTGCGCCAGGGACGCGAGGGCGCCACCGGGCTGGGCGACTTCGCGCATCGCTTCACGGCCTCCAGCGCGAGCTTTGCGCACGATGGCCGCGCACCGACCGCGAGCGTCAACTTCATCACCGCGCACGATGGCTTCACACTGCGCGACCTCGTGAGTTATGAGCAGCGCCACAACCTCGCCAACGGCGAAGACAACCGCGACGGCCATGCGCACAACCTGAGCACCCACTGCGGCGTCGAAGGCCCGAGCGACGACCCGACCGTGCGCGCGATGCGTGCGCGACTGCAACGCACGCTGCTCGCCACGCTGCTGCTGTCCCAGGGCACACCGATGCTGCTGGCCGGCGACGAACTCGGCCACAGCCAGAACGGCAACAACAACGCTTACTGCCAGGACAACGAGACCACCTGGCTCGGATGGATCGGCCTGTCCGACCCGGCCAGCGAACGCGCAGGCCTGACGGCTTTCGTCGCGCGGCTCACCGCCCTGCGACGCGAGGCGCCGGTGCTGCGCAGCACGCGCTGGTGGCCGGCCGAACCGCCGGCGGGCGCAGCGCCGGGCATCCGCTGGCTGCGCCCCGACGGCGAGCCGATGGCGCCGGCCGACTGGCATGCGGGCACGGCCCTTGCGATCCTGTTCGGACATGCCGAGGACGCCTGGCTGGTGCTGGTGAATGCGGGTCCGAGCCCCGTCACCTTCACGCTGCCGGACGGCGACTGGCGCTGCTGCCTTGCGACCGATGCCGAAGACCCCGACGACCTGCGCGCCGCGCCCCGCCCGCTGGGCCGCGCGGTGGAGGTGCCGGTTTCGAGCCTCTGGCTTGCAAGAACGTAGGAGCCAAGCCCACAGCACAGTGCCAGACTCGGTGCGGACACTCTGACGACGACGAATTCAACAAGCGAACGAACGAACGGAGACACAGATGGACAAGCTCAACACCCAGGGCACGCAAGCCCCGCAGGCGCCCCTGCAGGCCCATCAACTGGTCCGCCGCACCATCGCGTTGGTGCTGGCTGGTGGCCGCGGCTCCCGCCTCAAGCAGCTCACCGACCGCCGCGCCAAGCCGGCTGTGTACTTCGGCGGCAAGTTCCGCATCATCGACTTCGCCCTGTCCAACTGCCTGAACTCCGGCATCCGGCGCATGGCGGTGGTCACGCAGTACAAGTCGCACTCGCTCATGCGCCACCTGCAGCGCGGCTGGAGTTTCTTGCGCGCCGAACTCAACGAGATGGTCGACGTGCTGCCCGCGCAGCAGCGCATGGGCGACGAGCACTGGTACCGCGGCACGGCCGATGCGGTGTTCCAGAACCTGGACATCATCAGCACCCGCTCCACGCCGCACGACTACGTGGTGGTGCTGGCCGGCGACCACATCTACAAGATGGACTACTCCATCATGCTCAAGGACCACGCCGAGCGCGGCCTGGGCTGCACGGTCGGCTGCATCGAGGTGCCGCGCATGGAGGCCACGGCCTTCGGCGTGATGGCGGTGGACGACGGCCGTCAGATCACCAGCTTCCTCGAGAAGCCGGCCGACCCGCCCGCCATGCCCGGCCACCCCGACATGGCGCTGGCCAGCATGGGCATCTACATCTTCGACTCGGCCTACCTGTACCGGCTGCTCGAGGAAGACAACGCCAACCCCGATTCGAGCCACGACTTCGGCAAGGACATCATTCCGCGCGCCGTGGCCGAGGGCCGCGCGCTGGCGCATCCGTTCAGCATGTCGTGCGTCACGCGCGCCTCGCGCGGGCCCGACGCCAAGGCCTACTGGCGCGACGTGGGCACGATTGATGCATTCTGGGCAGCCAACCTCGACCTGGCCTCGATCACCCCGGAGCTCGACATCTATGACACGGACTGGCCCATCTGGACCTACCAGCGGCAGCTGCCGCCGGCCAAGTTCGTGCTCGACCGCGAGGGCAAGCACGGCATGACGGTCAACACCATCGTCTCGGGCGGCTGCATCGTCTCGGGCTCGAAGATCAGCAGCGCGGTGCTGTTCTCGGGCGTGCGCATCCACTCCTTCTGCGAGATCAACGAAGCCGTGCTGCTGCCCGACGTGGAAGTGGGTCGCGGCTGCCGGCTCAACCGCGTGGTGATCGACCGCGGCTGCGTGATCCCCGACGAGACGGTGATCGGCGAAGACGCCGAGGCCGATGCCGCGCGCTTCGAGCGCACGGAAACGGGCGTGGTGCTGGTCACGCGCGAAATGCTGCGCCGGCTGGCGCCCGACCCTGTTCCCACGGCCGCTTCCTGATCCACACCATGCGCATCCTCCAGGTCAGCGCCGAGCTGTTTCCCCTCCTCAAGACCGGCGGCCTGGCGGACATCGCCGGCGCCCTGCCCCTGGCGCTCATGGCCGAGGGTCAGGACGCGCGCGCGCTGCTGCCGGGCTTTCCCGCCATCGTGGCCGGCGTGCGCGACCTGGTGCCGGTGGCCGAGTTCACCGCGCCCTGGGGTGAGCGCTTCGGCCTGCGCGCCGGGCATGTGGCCATTGCTGGCGCACCGCCGATTCCCACCTACGTGATCGATGCGCCCGCGCTCTACGACCGGCCCGGCAATCCGTACGAAGACACCACGCGCCAGCCTTACAGCGACAACCACCGGCGCTTCGCGCTGCTGGGCTGGGCGGCGGCGCAGCTCGCGCAGGGGCTCGACCCCGGCTGGCGGCCCGACGTCGTGCACGCGCACGACTGGCACGCGGCGCTCGCACCCGCCTACCTGGCCTTCGCGCGGCGCGCGGGCGGCCCGCACGTGGGCACCGTGTTCACTGTGCACAACCTCGCCTACCAGGGCCTGTTCGCGCCGAAGCACTTCGCCGAACTCGGCCTGCCGGCGTCGGCTTTCCACATGAACGGTCTCGAGTACCACGGCCAGGTTTCCTTCATGAAGGGCGGCCTGTGCTTCGCCGACCAGCTCACCACCGTGAGCCCGACCTACGCGCTCGAGATCCAGACGCCCGAGCAGGGCTGCGGCCTCGACGGCCTGCTGCGCCAGCGCAGCAACGTGCTCAGCGGCATCCTCAACGCGGTGGACGACCAGGTCTGGAACCCATCGACCGACGCAGCGCTGGTGCAGGGCTACCAGACACCCGAAGGCCGCCACATGGCCGGCAAGGCGCGTTGCAAGTCGGTGCTGCAGCGCCAGCTCGGGCTGGCCGAGCGCCCCGACGCGCCGCTGTTCATCGTGGTCAGCCGGCTCACCGAGCAGAAGGGTTTGCATCTCGTGCTCGGTGGCCTCGACACGCTGCTCGCGCAGGGCGGCCAGCTCGCGCTGCTGGGCAGCGGCGAAGGCTGGCTCGAAGACGCCTTCCGTCAGCGCGCAGAGGCAGCGCCCGCATCGGTGAGCGTCACCATCGGCTACGACGAAACGCTGGCGCACCAGCTCTTCGGCGCGGGCGACGTGACGCTCGTGCCCTCGCTGTTCGAACCCTGCGGCCTCACGCAGATGTACGGCCTGAAGTACGGCAGCCTGCCGCTGGTGCGCCGCGTGGGCGGGCTGGCCGACACGGTGGTCGATTGCACGCTGGAAGACATGGCCAGCGGCGCGGCCACCGGCTTCGTGTTCGACCGCTTCGAGGACGCCGACTACGACCGCGCCCTGCGCCGTGCTTTCGCGCTGTACGAACGCGCCGCCGACTGGCGCCGCGTGCGCGGCAACGCCATGCGGCGCCCGGCCGACTGGGGCACGGCGGCCGCGCAGTACATCGATGTGTACCAGCGGGCGTTGGCCTGAACGATCGCCCCCCACCCCACAACCCACCCCGAGAACGCCCCCATGACGATCAAGGACTTCGCCTACGACCACCCCGACCGCGACGTTGCCGCCTTCAAGCGCGCGGTGGCCAACAAGCTGATCTACGCCGTCGGCAAGGACCCCGTGGCCGCCAGCCCCGACGACTGGCTGCACGCCACCGCGCTGGCCGTGCGCGACCAGCTTGTCGAGCGCTGGATGACGACCACGCGCGCCAACTACGCGCAGGACCTCAAGCGCGTGTACTACCTGTCGATGGAATTCCTCATCGGCCGCACCTTCACCAACGCGCTGCTCGCTGTCGACCTGTACGGCATCGTGCGCGAGGCGCTGGCCGACTTCGGCGTCGACATGGCGGCGCTGGCCGAGCGCGAGCCCGATGCGGCGCTCGGCAACGGCGGCCTGGGGCGGCTCGCGGCCTGCTTTCTCGATTCGATGGCCACGCTCGGCGTGCCCGGCATGGGCTACGGCATCCGCTACGAATACGGCATGTTCCGCCAGCAGATCGTCGACGGCCAGCAGGTCGAAACGCCCGACTACTGGCTCACGCGCGGCAACCCATGGGAGTTCCAGCGGCCCGAGGTGAACTACCGCGTACGCTTCGGCGGCCACGTGCAAAAGCGCGAAGGCAAGAATGCGCCCTACGGCGCGGCCGACTGGGTCGACACGCACGACGTGCGCGCCGTGGCCTACGACACCATCATTCCCGGCTACGGCACGCAGGCCACCAACACCTTGCGGCTGTGGTCGGCGCGCGCGACCGAAGAGATCGACCTCTCGGCCTTCAACCGCGGCAACTACATGGCGGCGGTGGAGAGCAAGAACCACTCCGAGAACGTGTCGCGCGTGCTCTACCCCGACGACTCCACGCCCTCGGGCCGCGAGCTGCGGCTGCATCAGGAGTATTTTTTCTGCAGCGCCAGCGTGCAAGATTTGTTGCGCCGCTACCTGCGCAACCACACGAGCTTCGACCAACTGTCGGACAAGGTCAGCATCCACCTGAACGACACGCACCCGGTGCTCGCCGTGCCCGAGCTCATGCGCCTGCTGCTCGACGAGCACGGCCTGGCTTGGGACGTGGCCTGGGCCCACACGCAGAAGGTGTTCAGCTACACCAACCACACGCTGATGCACGAGGCGCTGGAGACCTGGCCGGTCGAGATGCTGGGCCGCATCCTGCCGCGCCATCTGCAGATCATCTACGACATCAACGCGAAGTTCCTGGCCACGGTGACGCAGAAGGTGGGCAACGACGTCGAGCTGATGCGCCGGCTGTCGCTGGTCGACGAAGCGGGCGAGCGGCGCGTGCGCATGGCCTACGTGGCGGTGCTGGCCAGCCACTCGATCAACGGCGTGTCGGGGCTGCATTCGGAGCTGATGAAGCAGTCGATCTTTTCCGACTTTGCCAAGATCTTTCCCGAGCGCTTCAACAACAAGACCAACGGCGTCACGCCGCGCCGCTGGCTCGCGCAGGCCAACCCGCCGCTGGCCGGCCTGCTCGACCAGCGCATCGGCAAGGGCTGGCGGCGCGACCTGTCGCAGCTCGAAGCCCTGCGGCCGATGGTCGCGCAGCCCGCCTTCGTGCGCGCCTTTCGCCACGCCAAGCGCGAGAACAAGCTGCGGCTGGCCAACTGGGTCGGCGAGCACCTGAAGCTCGACCTGGACACCGACGCGATGTTCGACGTGCAGGTCAAGCGCATCCACGAGTACAAGCGGCAGCTGCTCAACGTGCTGCACGTGATTGCGCGCTACCACCGCGTCCTCGATGCGCAGGCCAGCGGTGCGCCGGTCGACATCGTGCCGCGCGTGGTCGTGTTCGCGGGCAAGGCGGCCTCGGCCTACGCGATGGCCAAGCAGGTGATCCGCCTGATCAACGACGTGGCGGCCACCGTGAACGCCGACGCGCGCGTGGGCAAGCTGCTGAAGGTGGTGTTCCTGCCGAACTACAGCGTGAGCCTGGCCGAGATCATCATGCCGGCGGCCGACCTGTCAGAGCAGATTTCCACGGCGGGCACCGAGGCCTCGGGCACCGGCAACATGAAGTTCGCGCTCAACGGCGCACTCACCATCGGCACGCTGGACGGCGCCAATGTCGAGATGCGCGAGAACGTCGGCCCCGAGAACATCTTCATCTTCGGCCACACCACGCCCGAGGTGGCCGACATCCGCGCCCGCGGCTACCAGCCGCGCGAGATCTACGAGGAGAACGCCGAACTCAAGCGCGTGCTCGACGCCATTCGCGACGGCGCGTTCTCACCGGGCGAGCCCGCCCGCTACCAGGGCATCTACGACGCGCTCGTGAACTGGGGCGACCACTACCTGCTGCTGGCCGACTACGCGAGCTACGTGGCCAAGCAGGCCGAGGTCGATGCGCTGTACCGCGACGCGGACGCGTGGACGCGCATGGCGATCCTCAATGTGGCGGGGATGGGGGCGTTCTCGTCGGACCGGACGATTGCGGAGTACGCGCATGAGATCTGGCACACCAAGCCGGTCGTGCTGAGCTGAACTGAGCTTTCGGTATTTCTCCCTCCCCTTCCGGGGGAGGGCGGGGTGGGGGCACAGCGGCGTTCGATGAACCACTGCCGTGAATCGGATGCCGCTGTGCCCCCGTCCCAACCTTCCCCGGAAGGGGAAGGAGCAAAACCACTCAGCGCGGTTTTGCGGGCGCAGCTTCAGCCTCAGTCACAAACCCGATCCGGCTCAACCCGGCCTTGTTCGCAATCCCCATCAGCGCCACCACCTTGCCATAGGGCACGGTCTGGTCCGCGCGCAATTGCACCTCGGTGTCCTTGCTGTCCGCGGCGGCTTTTTCGAGCTGAGCTGTCAGCTCTTCGTCGGTCACAGGCTTGTCGTTCAGGAACACCTTGCCCGACGCATCGACCGACAGGCTCACGAACTTGGGTGTGTCGTTGGGCTGGCCCGCGTCGGTCTGCGGCAGATCGAGCTTGATCGAGCTGGCCATCAGCGGCGCGGTGATGATGAAGATCACCAGCAGCACCAGCATCACGTCGACCAGCGGCGTGACGTTGATGTCGGACAGCGGCCGCTGCCCGCCCGCGCCCATGGCCCGCCCGCCGCCTGCGGCGCTGCTGCCTAACGAAGTGCGTCCGAAGGCCATGGTGTGCGTCGTTCCTTAGACGGGCATTGGTCGCGCCGGCGGCGGTGCGGCGGGCGTCGGCGCTTCGCCGAAGCTGCCGAGCAGGTCGTGCGCGAAACCTTCGAGCTCGGCCTCGACACGGCCCACCACACGGCCGAACACGTTGTAGGCCAGCACGGCCGGAATGGCGACGGCGAGGCCGAAGGCCGTCATGACGAGCGCTTCGCCGACGGGCCCGGCCACCTTGTCGATAGTGAAACCGCCGGTCTGGCCCGCGATGCCCGCCAGGGCACCGTAGATGCCCCAGACGGTGCCGAGCAGGCCGACGAAGGGCGCGGTCGCGCCGACGGTGGCCAGCAGGATCTGCCCGGCCTGCAGGCGCCGCAGCGCGCCGTGCAGCGCGCCGCGCAGCACGCGCGTGAGGCGCTGGTTGCGATCGACCGTGGCACCCAGCGTGCCGCCGGGGGCTTCGGTGGCGGCCTGGCGCAGCGCGGCCACGGCGGGGCGCACGAGTTCGGCGCGGTCGAAGGCCTGGAGCTT
Organism: Variovorax sp. 54; assembly: GCF_002754375.1. NCBI lineage: Bacteria > Pseudomonadati > Pseudomonadota > Betaproteobacteria > Burkholderiales > Comamonadaceae > Variovorax > Variovorax sp. 54. The sequence continues at coordinate 3,684,808 of NZ_PEFF01000001.1, read as the reverse complement.
CTGCTCGGCTTCGGCCAGGGTGGCCGACTGCCAGAACGCCGCGATGCTGCGCAGCACGTCGCGCGTGCCGCCGCGCAGCAGCCAGGCTTTCCAGAGGATCACGACCCAGCTGGCGATGGACATCGCGAGCAGCAGCGCAGCCACCGAACGGCTGACGCCGTCACCGTGGGTCAGCAGTTCGAGCACGCTCATCCGCGTCCTTGGTTGTGGTGCGCGTGCTTAGCGCAGGCCCAGCACGTCGAACATGTCGAACAGGCCGTTGCGCTGTCCGCCCAGAAAGCGCACCGCACGCAGCGCGCCCTGCGCGTAGGTCACGCGGCTGGACGACTTGTGGGAGATTTCGATGCGCTCGCCGATGCCGGCGAACAGCACGGTGTGGTCGCCCACGATGTCGCCGCCGCGGATGGTGGCGAAGCCGATGGTCGACGGGTCGCGCTCGCCCGTGATGCCTTCGCGGCCGTACACGGCGCAGTCCTTGAGGTCGCGGCCCAGCGCGTCGGCGATCACCTCGCCCATCTTGAGCGCGGTGCCCGAGGGGGCGTCGACCTTGAAGCGGTGGTGGGCCTCGACGATCTCGATGTCGTAGCCGGTGGCCATCGCGCGGGCCGCCATGTCGAGCAGCTTGAGCGTGACGTTGACGCCCACGCTCATGTTGGGCGCCATCATGATGGCGATGTCTTTGGCGATCTCGGCGATCTCGGCCTTCTGCGCGTCGCTGAAGCCGGTGGTGCCGATCACGGCCTGCACGCCCAGCTCGCGGCATACGGCGAGGTGCGCCATTGTGCCTTCGGGGCGGGTGAAGTCGATGAGCACCTGCGCGTCTTGCAGGCCGGTGCGCAGGTCGGCCACGATGGGCACGCCGCTGGTGAAGCCCAGGAAGGCCGCGGCATCGGCGCCGAGGGCCGCGCTGCCTGCGATGTCGAGCGCGCCGGCCAGGCGGCAGTCGGGCGCGTTGCGCACGGCTTCGATCAGCATGTGGCCCATGCGGCCCGAGGCGCCGGCAATCGCGACCCGGCGCAGCGCGGGAGCGGAGGAAGAAGAAACGGAAGTGGGGGTGGTGGTCGGTTCAGTCACGGCGATTCAGTCTTTGAAAAGTCCCTACGGGAGCCATGGACACCGACGCCAGCCAACCACCGGTCCGGCGGGCACCGCCCGCAGGTGGGGTGGCCGCCGCCGGAGCCCTGCCGCGCACGCTCAGCGCGCAGCTTCGAGCGGGGGGTAGGCGGCCGGCAGCGCGGGCACAGGGGCCGCCGGGGTGCCGGTGGTGTCGGCTTTCTTGTCGTCCTTGGGCGCGAATTTCTTGAGCTCGTCTTCGGTGGCCTCGAGCTGCGGCACCTTGCCGGTCTTGCGGCGGGTGTCGAGCGTGGCGACGAACTCTTCTTCGCTGGGCATCTCGTCGCCCTCGAAGCGGTCCATGAGTTCACCGTTGAAGAACACGGTCAGGCGGCGCTCCTGCGGATCGACGCCCTGGCGGCGGATCGTGAAGACATAGTCCCAGCGGTTGGCGTGGAAGACGTCGTTCAGCAGCGAGGTGCCAAGGATCTCGCGCACCTGTTGGCGCGACATGCCGGGCTTGAGTGCCGCGACCTGTTCCTTCGACACGAAATTGCCCTGCACCACTTCGACTTTGTAGGGGGTGACGGCAGACAGCGCGCCACGCGTGCGTTCGCTGAAACCGCTGCAGGCACCGAGGGCGAGCGTCGCCGCAATGGCAGCAACCAGCAACCAGGGCCGGCGTTGGAGGATGGCAGGCATGGGAGAAGAGGGGGTAGCGATATGATCGAACATTGTAGCGGTCGAGCCTGAAGGCCCGGCCTCAGCCCAGGGCGCAGGAACCATCATGGCCAACATCGACGAACTCAAGAACACCGGCCTCAAGGCCACCTTGCCGCGGCTGAAGATCCTCGAGATCTTCCAGACCGGCAGCCAGCGGCACATGACAGCGGAAGACGTCTTCCGCGTGCTGCTCAACGAACACTCCGACATCGGACTGGCCACCGTGTACCGCGTGCTGACGCAGTTCGAGCAGGCCGGCATCCTGGAGCGCAGCCACTTCGAAAGCGGCAAGGCGGTCTACGAGCTGAACGAAGGCACGCACCACGACCACCTGATCTGCACCTCGTGCGGCAAGGTCGAGGAGTTCTACGACGCCGAGATCGAGCGCCGCCAGCAGATGATCGCCAAGGACAAGGGCTGGATCCTGCAGGACCACGCCATGTCGCTGTACGGCCTGTGCGGCGATTGCGTCAAGAAGCGCTGACGCTGAAGGCCTGCTGAAGGCCTGCTGAAGCAGACAACGGCCCTTCACCATGAAGGGCTTTTTTCTTTGCGTCTTCAGTCCGGATCGCGCCCGCTCTCCATCGCCTTGTGGTGGCGCGCCACGAAATCGGCATACGTATCGATGCCGCGCAGCTGCAGGATCGAATTGCGTACCGCGGCTTCCACCAGCACGGCGATGTTGCGCCCCGCCACCACCTGGATGATGACCTTGCGCACCGGGATGCCCAGCACGTCCTGCGTGAGCGGCGCCGAGGGCATGCGCTCGTAGTCGCGCTCGAAGCTGTCGCGCCGCACGAGGTGCACGATGAGCTTCAGCCGCATCTTCCGGCGCACCGCCGTCTCGCCGAAGATCGCGCGGATGTCCAGCAGGCCGATGCCGCGCACCTCCAGCAGGTTGAGCAGCAGGTCGGGGCAGCGGCCCTCGATGGTGTTCTGGTTGATGCGGTACAGGTCGACCGCATCGTCGGCCACGAGGCCGTTGCCGCGCGAGATCAGCTCCAGGCCGAGCTCGCTTTTGCCGAGGCCCGACTCGCCCGTGATCATCACGCCCATGCCCAGGATGTCCATGAACACGCCGTGCATCGAGGTGCGCTCGGCGAAGTGCTTGGACAGGTAGGCGCGCAGCAGGTCGATCACGAAGGCCGACGATTCGCGCGTGGCAAAGAGCGGCAGTTGCGCGCGCTCGCAGATCGACAACAGCTCGTCGGGTGCGGCCTGGCCGTCGGCCAGCACCAGCATCGGCGGCTCCAGCGTGACGATGCGCCCGATGCGGCGCACGCAGTCTTCCTTGCTGCCGCGCGTGAGGTAGGCCACCTCGCGCGCACCCAGGATCTGCACGCGGTATGGGTGGATGTAGTTCAGGTAGCCGACCAGGTCGGCGGCCGACTGCGCGCGGCTGATGACGTCGGGGTCGAACTGGCGCTCCGAGGCGCCGAGCCCCGCGAGCCATTCCCAGCGGAGCGATCCGCGGAACTCCTCGAACATGGCATCGGCGCTGATGACGGTCGGCTTCATGCGTGCGGCGGCCGGCGCGGGACGCCGGCATTCTGGTCAGGATGGAGGGAGAGAAAAGCGTCGCCGCAGCTTATCAGCAGCGGCCCGCCCGGCGCGTGCGCTCAGGCGACCTGGGTCGATTGCCAGCCGGCAATGAGGCCGTGCAGTGCGGCGGCGTCGGTGCTGGACTTGATCTGCTCGCGCAGGCCGGCGTCGCTCAGCAGCTCGGCAATTTCAGACAGGATTTCGAGGTGCTTCTGCGTGGCCGCTTCGGGCACCAGCAGGAAGATCAGCAGCGCCACGGGCTGCTCGTCGGGAGCGTCGAAGCCGATGGGGTTCGCCAGCTGGAACACCGCGGCCATCGGGGCCTTGAGGCCCTTGATGCGGCCATGCGGAATGGCAACGCCATGGCCCAGACCGGTGGAGCCGAGGCGCTCGCGCGCAAACAGGCTGTCGGTGATGAGGGCACGTCCCAGGCCGTGAAGGCTTTCGAACAGAAGGCCAGCTTCTTCGAAAGCACGTTTCTTGCTGGTGGCGTCAACGCTCACGAGCACTTGAGCGGGCGGCAGGATGGACGCGAGGCGATTCATGGTGGGGTCAGAGCGGCGCGATTATGCACCTCATCGGTAAAAACCCCCAGTCCCCCTAATTACTTTCGTCTACATGTGTTGCCAAGAGGCGTCGCCCCCTCTGGGGGCCTTGCAAAGCCCCACCAATGTGGTCGGACAAACAAAAGGCCGCCCGAAGGCGGCCTGAGATGCGGGGCGCGGGGCCCGGCGTTTACATCACGCGCTTGGGCGCCACGTGATGGTGGTCTTGCAGGCGATCCTTGTGGCGGACCACCTGACGGTCGAGCTTGTCGACCAGTTCATCGACTGCGGCGTACAGATCAGCGTGGCTCGATTCCGCGAACATGTCATTGCCTTTGACGTGAATGTTGCACTCCGCCCTTTGGCGGCGTTCCTTTTCCTTCTGCTTTTCCACCGTGAGGATCACCTTGACATCGACCACCTGGTCGAAATGTCGCGTGATCCGGTCCAGCTTGCTCGTGACGTAGGTGCGCAAGGCAGGTGTGACGTCGAGGTGATGACCGCTGATCGTCAAATTCATGAATGACCTCCTGAGAATTGACGGTTGGGGAAATGACCGCGCTCCGGGATGAAGCGTGGCCGGCGAAACAGGTGAGGTTGGGAGAGAGGGGAGAAGAGGAAGAGCGATGGAGAAAGGGGGCGGTCGGATTCACTATGCCCAAGCTGTCACGGTATTGCAATACCGGGGCTTGCTCGAGTGACGGGCCGGTGTATTGCATGCCCTAATCCGCTATTGTTTCCATAGCTGTCCCCGTGCAGGGGCATGCGGTTGCGGCACATTGGAAGCAAGTGTTTCCACACATCGCACGCAGTGACCCTCCCGACCGAAGGGCTGGCCCGTTCAGCGCCAGGCGGCGCGCATGCGGTTGCGCAGGTCGATCACGGCGGCCGGCGGCGGCACGGCGGGCGGCAGCACCGGGGGCGGCGGCCAGGTCTGCAGCTCGAAGCCCGCCAGGTCGGCCTCCGTGATGAAACGGGTGCGGTTGGCGTACAGGTGCCGGTCGCCGCGCGCCGCCTGCTGCGTGATGTGGAAGCGCTGCGGCATCACCAGATGCAGGTGGTCGCGGGCCCGCGTCATCGCCACGTAGAGCAGGCGCCGCTCTTCTTCCAGCTCATGCGCGCCCTGCGCCACGTCGGCCGGCATGCAGCCGTCGACCACGTTGATCACATGCACCGAATTCCACTCCTGCCCCTTGGCCGAATGGATGGTCGAGAGGATCAGGTAGTCCTCGTCGAGCGACGGCGGACCGGGCCGGTCGCTGGTGGCTTCGGGCGGGTCGAGCGTGAGCTCGGTGAGGAAGCGTTCGCGCGAGCCATAGCCGCCCGCCAGCCGCGCCAGCTGCTCGACGTCGGCGCGTCGAACGCCCGAGGTGTCTTCGTACAGCCGCTCCAGGTGCGGCTGGTACCACTGCATCGCGACTTCCACGTCGGCCGGCCACTTCAGGGACGGCTCGCGCAAGGCGGCATAGGCCTGGGCGAAGTCGGCCCACTGTTCACGCGCGGCCGACGGCGGCACGAAGTCGCGCACCGCCGCGGCCGGGTCGGCCGCCTGGTCCATCGCGTCGAGCAGGCGCGTGCCGGTGGCCGGGCCCACGCCCGGAATGAGCTGCGTGACCCGGAAGCCCGCCATGCGCCCGCGCGGGTTTTGCGCGAAACGCAGCACGGCGAGCAGGTCCTTCACGTGCGAGGCCTCGAGGAACTTGAGACCGCCGAACTTCACGAACGGGATGTTGCGCCGCGCCAGCTCCAGTTCGAGTGCCGCGCTGTGCGACGAGGTGCGAAACAGCACCGCCTGCGACTTCAGCGCCAGCCCGCCCTCACGATGCGCCAGGATCTTGTCGGCCACCCAGCGCGCCTGCCCGGCCTCGTCGGGCACGAGCACCAGCACCGGCTTGCCGGCCGAGGGCTTGTCGGTCCACAGCGTCTTGGCGTGCCGCTCGGCGGCCTGCGCGATGACACGGTTCGACACGTCGAGGATCGGCTGCGTCGAGCGGTAGTTGCGCTCCAGCGTGACGATGCGCGCCTCTTGCGAGAACTGCGAAGGAAAGTCGAGGATGTTGCGCACCGTGGCGCCGCGGAACGAATAGATCGACTGCGCGTCGTCGCCCACCACCGTCACGCCGCGCCCGTCGGGCTTCATCGCCCGCAGGATCTCGGCCTGCAGCAGGTTGGTGTCCTGGTACTCGTCGACCAGCACGTGGTCGAAGCGCGCGCCGACGTGCGCGGCCAGCGCGGGCTCTGCGACCATCTCGGCCCAGTAGAGCAGCAGGTCGTCGTAGTCGAGCACGTTCTGCTGCTGCTTGGCCTCGACGTACGCGCCAAACAGTTTCTTGAGTTCGGCCTCCCACTCGGCACACCAGGGAAAGTTGTCTTTCAGAACCTCGGCCAGCGGCGCGCGCGTGTTCACGCAGCGCGAGTAGATCGACAGGCAGGTGCCCTTGCGCGGAAAGCGGTTGACCGTGGACGACAGCCCCAGCTCGTGCCGCACCAGCCCCATGAGGTCTTCGGCGTCGCCGCGGTCGTGGATGGTGAAGTTCTCGTCGAGCCCGATCTGCGCGGCGTACTCGCGCAGCAGCCGCGCGCCGATGCCGTGGAAGGTGCCGGCCCACGGCAGCGCCGGCGGGCGCTCCGACTTCAGGCCCAGCACACGCGCCAGCACCTGGCCCGCGCGGCGCTCCATTTCCTGCGCGGCGCGGCGCGAGAACGTGAGCAGCAGCAGGCGCTGCGGATCGACCCCGCCCGCGATCAGGTGCGCCACCCGGTGCGCCAGCGTGCTGGTCTTGCCCGAGCCGGCGCCGGCGATCACGAGCAGCGGCCTGTGGTCCTCGCCGACCGCTGCGCCCACGCCGTGCTCGACCGCCGCGCGCTGGTCGTCGTTGAGCGCGGCGAGCGCCGCGGCCAGGCGCTCGGCTTGCGTCTTCGGAGGGGCGGAAAGAACGGGGGACGCAGGGGTCTGCATGGGCACGACTTTACTGTATGTCCGTCCAGTCCATGCACCTTGTGGCCCAGTGGCCAGTGACATAATCGCGCCTCGCTGCAACCGGAGACTCCCCATGGAAACCGCCCCGTCTCGGCAGCTTTCAACTCCCTTGCGACGCCGCGCGTGATGTACTGACGCCGGGTCTGCGGGAATTGAAAGCGCCCCTCCCTCGCCCATCGTTCAGTCATTCCCGGGAGTGAGCCCATGCTCAATATCTTTACGCTCGCCAACGGCCGTCTCGTCCAGGAAGAGATCGAGTCGCTCGAAGAGCTCTCCAAGTTCCAGCCGATCTGGGTCGACCTCGAGTCGCCCACGCTCGAAGAAAAGCGCTGGATCAAGCAGTACTACGGCCTCTCGATTCCCGAAGACGCGATGGACGAGGACATCGAGGAATCGGCGCGCTTCTACGAAGAAGACAACGGCGAACTGCACATCCGCTCCGACTTCCTGATCGACGACGACGAAGACCCGCGCACGGTGCGCGTCGCCTTCATCCTCAACCAGCACAACACCGACCTGCGCAGCCGCGGCGTGCTGTTCTCGATCCACGACGAAGACGTGCCCGTGTTCCGCCTGCTGCGCATGCGCGCACGCCGCGCACCGGGGCTGATCGAAGACGCCAAGGAAGTGATGCTCAAGCTCTTCGACGCCGACGCCGAATACTCGGCCGACACGTTGGAGAACATCTACGACGAGCTCGAAGTGGCCGGCAAGAAAGTGCTGTCGGGCAACGTCACCGACGAGCTGGCCGGCGAGGTGCTCGGCCTCATCGCACGGCAGGAAGACTTGAACGGCCGCATCCGCCGCAACGTGATGGACACACGCCGCGCCGTGAGCTTCATGATGCGCAGCAAGATGCTCAACGCCGAGCAGTTCGAAGAAGCGCGGCAGATCCTGCGCGACATCGAATCGCTGGACAACCACACGGCCTTCCTGTTCGACAAGATCAACTTCCTGATGGATGCGACCGTCGGTTTCATCAACATCAACCAGAACAAGACCATCAAGATCTTCTCGGTGGCCAGCGTCGCGCTGCTGCCGCCCACGTTGATCGCGAGCATCTACGGCATGAACTTCAAGTTCATGCCCGAACTCGACTGGGCCATGGGCTACCCCTACGCCATCGCGCTGATGGCAGCCAGCGCACTGGTGCCGATGTGGTACTTCCGCCGGCGCGGCTGGCTCAAGTAGTTCTTCACACTGGGTGCTAGAGTGACTGTCGACAGGCAGTTGACCTGGAGGGCCCCGTGCGCAGACTTCGTTTCCTCACCAACCGCCACCGCGCGCCGTCGACGAACACCGCGCTCGGCCTGCTGCTGGCCTTCAATGCCGGCGCCGTCAATGCGGGCGGGTTCCTCGTGCTGCACATGTACACCTCGCACATGACCGGCTTCGCCTCGCAGCTGGCGGACGGCATGGTGCTGGGCAACCTCACGCTGCTGTTGAACGCGGTGGGCGCGATCCTCGCGTTCGTGAGCGGCGCGGCGGTCTGCGCGGTGCTGGTGAACTGGGCGCGACAACATCGGCTGCATGGCGTGTATGCGCTGCCGCTGCTGCTGGAGGCCGCGCTGATGTTCCCGTTCGGGCTCGCCGGCGCCATCACGCTGACCTGGGCCACGCCGTTCGCGGTGCCACTCACGGTGCTGCTGCTGTCGTTCATCATGGGGCTGCAGAACGCCGTGGCGTCGAAGACCTCGGGCGGCAGCACGCGCACCACCCACATGACCGGCAACATCACCGACGTGGGGATCGAGCTGGGCAAGATGCTCTACTGGAACCGGCGCGCGCCGTCCACACCGCTGCCGGTGCGCCACGACCGCAGCAGGCTGCGTCGCTGCGGCGGGCTGGTCGGCATGTTCGTGCTCGGCGGCGCGGTCGGCGCGCTGGGCTTCAAGCACGTGGGATTCATCTGCGTCGTGCCGCTGGCCGCGCTGCTGCTGGCGCTGTCGATCCCGCCACTGTTGCGCGACCTGCCGTCGCTGCGCCGGCTCGCGCCGTAGGTGCTTCAGGCCACGTCGCGCGGCAAGGAAGCAAGCCACGCGTCGACAAGCGCGAGGCTGTAGCGGCTCGCCACTTCAGCCACGAAGCGCGTGAAGTCACCGTGCGCGGCATCGTCGGCGCGGTCCGAAATGGTCCGCAGCGCCGCGAAGGGCACGCCGTAGTCGTGGCAGGCCTGCGCCATCGCCGCGCCTTCCATCTCGACCGCGAGCGCATCGGGCAACGAGCGCTGCAGGGCCCCACTCTCCGCGGTGGTCGATACGAAGCGGTCACCGCTGATCAGCAGGCCGCGATGGACCTTCGGTGAATGCAGATGGAATTCATCGACGGCCTTCTGCCCCACCAGGCGCACCGGATCGCGCAGCGCAGCTTCAGCCACCGCCGCCAGTGCATCGCCGATGGCCGCATCGGACGCGAAGCGTGAGCGCCCCATCAGCGGCACCTCGTACTTCGGAAAGATCGGCGAGGCGTCCATGTCGTGCTGCAGCAGCTCGGTCGCCACGACCACGTCGCCGACGTTCACGCCCGGTGCCAGTCCGCCGGCCACGCCCGTGAACACGATCGCCCGCACGCCGAAGCGTTCGAGCAGCACCGTGGCCGTGACCGCCGCCGCGACCTTGCCGATGCGCGACAGCACCGCGACCACGGGCTGGCCTTGCAGGTGGCCCACCCAGAAGTCGCGGCCGGCCACGCGCACGCGCTGCTCGTCGGGCATGCGCGCGAGGAGCGCACTGAGCTCCTCGTGCATGGCCGCCACGATGGCGATGGGCTTGGACAACACAGAACTCAAAACAAGACTTTCTCTGTTCCAGAAACACCGCGGAACCGGCTTTGCCGGGCCGCAGGTGTTGCCCCCTGCAAGGGGGTTGGCGTAGCGACACGAAGTGCGCGAAGCCTGGGGGTTTGCTTATTTATTTGATGTCCACGCCGTAAAACGTGTGGCGACCGAAGGGGCTGAGCTTGAAGTCGATCACTTCCTTGCGCACCGGCTTCAACTGCACCGCATGCGCAATGGTGAACCACGGCGCCTGCTCCTTGAAGATGACCTGCGCCTTCTTGTAGAGCGCATCGCGCTCCGACTGCTTGGTCGCACTCTTGGCCTTCACCACGAGGTCTTCATACGGCTGGTAGCAGAACTTCGAGATGTTGCTGCCGCTGGCCGACTTGGCCGAGGCGCAGCCCAGCAGCGTGTACAGGAAGTTGTCCGGGTCGCCGTTGTCGCCGGTCCAGCCCAGCATGCCCATCTGATGTTCACCGGCCTGCAGGCGCTTGCGGTACTCGCCCCACTCGAAGCTCTTGATCTCGGCCTTCACGTTGATCTTGGCGAGGTCGGCCTGCATCAGCTCGGCGATGCGTTTGGCGTTCGGGTTGTACGGACGCTGCACCGGCATGGCCCACAGGTCGGTGCTGAAGCCGTCGGGGAAACCGGCCTGCGCCAGCAGCTTCTTCGCGGCTTCAGGGTCGTACGGGTCGTCCTTCACCGCATCGTTGTAGGACCACAGCGTCGGCGGAATCGGGTTCTTCGCAGCCACGCCGGTCGTGAGGTACACGCCGTCGATGATGGCCTTCTTGTTGATCGCCATGTTGATGGCCTTGCGCACGCGCACGTCGTCGAAGGGCTTCTTCGTCGTGTTGTACGAGAGGTAGCCGACGTTCAGGCCGGGCTGCTCCAGCACCTGCACGTTCGGGTCCTTGCGGATCGCATCGAGGTCGGCCGGATTCGGGTACGGCATGACGTGGCATTCGCCCTTCTGCAGCTTGGCCCAGCGCACCGAGGCATCGGGCGTGATCGCGAACACGAGGTCGTCGATCTTGGCCTTGCCGCCCCAGTACTGCGGGAAGGCCTTGAAGCGGATGATCGCGTCCTTCTGGTACTGCACGAGGTAGAACGGCCCGGTGCCGACCGGGTCCTGGTCGACCTTCTCGGGCGTGCCGGCCTTCAGCATCGCGATGGCGTATTCCTTCGACTGGATGCCCGCGTACTGCATCGCCAGGTTGGCCAGGAACGGCGCCTCGGCCTGGTTGAGCGTGATCTTCACCGTGTGGTCGTCGATGCGGTCCACCGACTTCAAGAGCTTGGGCATGCCCATGTCGTTGAAGTACGAGTGGTTCTGGCTCGTGACCCTGAAGAAGGGGTCGCTCTCCTTCCACTGGCGCTCGAGCATGAAGATGAAGTCGTCGGCGTTGAAGTCGCGCGTGGGCTTGAAGCTCTTGCTCGTGGTGTGCCACTTCACGCCCTTGCGCAGGTGGAAGGTGTACACGGTGCCGTCGGCCGAGATGTCCCATTTTTCAGCGAGGCCCGGCATGACCTTGGTGCCGCCGCGCTCGAACTCGACGATGGTGTTGTAGACCTGCGTGGTCACGTCGAACGACGTGCCGGTGGTGTTCATGCCCGGATAGAAATTTTCCGGGCTTCCTTCGGAGCAGTACACCAACGTCTTGGCTGACACGGCGCCGCAGGCCAGGGTAAGGGCCGTGAGCGCTGCCGGTGCCAGAAGCGCCAGCTTTTGTGAGCGGCGCGAAACGGAGGGCTGGGTCTTCATGGGGACTCCTCGAGACAGGGTTGAAAAAATCGCCACTTCACTCTTCAGGAAGCAGCGAGCACGGGACCATCGGCGCGCACGGCAGGCACACCTTCGAGAAACTGCTCGGCGAAGTGGCAGGCCACCAGCCGCTCGTCGAGCGCACGCAGCGCAGGTCGCTCCTCGCGGCAGCGCGGCTGCACATGCGGGCAGCGCGTGCTGAAGACGCAACCCGTGGGCGGGTTCAGCGGCGACGGCAGCTCGCCCTTGAGCACGATGCGCTGGCTGCTCAGGCCCGGCGTCGAGGCCAGCAGCGCCTGCGTGTACGGGTGCAGCGGGCGCGCAAAGATGCGCGACTTGGGCCCCTGCTCCACCGCGTGGCCCAGGTACATCACGAGCACGTCGTGCGCGATGTGGCGCACCACACCCAGGTCGTGCGAGATGAAGAGGTAGGCCAGCCCCAGCTCGGCCTGCAGGTCGGCCAGCAGGTTCAGCACCTGTGCCTGGATCGACACGTCGAGCGCCGACACCGGCTCGTCGGCCACCAAGAGGCGCGGCGACAGCATGAGCGCACGCGCGATGGCAATGCGCTGGCGCTGGCCGCCCGAGAACATGTGCGGGTAGCGGTTGGCGTACTCGGGGCGCAGGCCGACGCGCGCGAGCATCTCGCGCGCCTTGTCGGCGCGCTCCGCCTTGCTCAACGTGGTGTTGATGGCCAGCGGGTCTTCGAGCACTGCCGAAATCTTCTTGCGCGGGTTGAGTGAGCCATACGGGTTCTGGAACACCAACTGCACGGCCTGGCGCAGCTCGCGTTTGCGTTCATGCGGCGGGCTCACGGCATCGGCGCCGATGAGCGTCAGTTGCCCGGCGGTCGGCTTCTCGATCAGCGCGACCATGCGCGCGAGCGTCGACTTGCCGCAGCCCGATTCACCCACCACCGCCAGCGTGCGCCCGCGTTCGAGGCGGAACGAGATGTCGCCCACGGCGCGCAGCTGCGCCGGCGCGCGGAACAGTCCGCGTCGCACGGCGTAGGTGCGCTGCAGGTTGCGCGCCTCGACCACGATCTCCGGCGGTGCGTCGCTCATGGCAGCACCTCCGCGATGGCAGCGCGCGGCGGGTCTTGCGCGATGGCTTCGGCACGCCTTGGCTCATCGAGCGGAAAGTGGCAACGCACCTCGGCGCTTTGCCACGCACGCAACGCAGGCCGCACCTGGCAGGCACGCTCGGTGACGTAGCCGCAGCGCGGCGCGAACAGGCAGCCCGCGGGCCGGTCGTGCACGCCGGGCACCACGCCGCTGATGGTGGCGAGTCGCCCTTCGGGCGCGGCGCGCTCGGGCAACGCCGCGAGCAAGGCCTCGGTGTACGGGTGCTGCGGCGATGCGAACAGGCGGTCGACCCGCTGATGCTCCATCACCTGCCCCGCGTACATCACGGCGATGCGCTGTGCCATCTCGCTGACCACGCCCATGTTGTGCGTGATGAGCACGAGCGCCATGCCGCGCTCCTTCTGCAGGTCGCGCAGCAGGTCGAGAATCTGCGCCTGGATGGTCACGTCGAGCGCGGTAGTCGGCTCGTCGGCGATCAGCAGGCGCGGGTTGCAGGCGATGGCCATCGCGATCATCACGCGCTGGTTCATGCCGCCCGAGAGCTGGTGCGGGTAGCTGCCCAGGCGCGACGATGCGGCCGGAATGCCCACCTGTTCGAGCAGCTCGGTGGCGCGCTTCTTCGCTTCGCGCTTGTCGAGCTTCAGGTGCAGCCGCAGCGTCTCCATCAGCTGGAAGCCGATGGTGAAGCAGGGGTTGAGGCTGGTGGTCGGCTCCTGGAAGATCATCGCGACCTCCTTGCCGACGAGCGCGCGGCGCGCCTTGTCGGAGATGCCGAGCAGGTCCTTGCCCGCAAAGCACATGTGGTCGGCGCGCACGCGGCCCGGGTAGCTGATGAGGCCCATGAGCGCCATCATCGTGACACTTTTGCCCGAGCCCGATTCGCCGACGATGCCGAGCACCTCGCCCTCTTCGAGCGTGAGGCTCACGCCGTCGACGGCGTGCATCACGCCGCCTTGCGTGGGGAACTCGACGTGCAGGTCCTTGATATCGAGAAGACTCACCTCACCCCCAGTCTTCGCGCACTTCGTGTCGCTTCGCCAACCCCCTTGCAGGGGGCGGCACCAGCGGCCCGGCAAAGCCGGTTCCGCGGTACCCCTGGAATCAGATCGTGGAGGGCTGTCATCGTTTCAGCTTCGGGTCGAGCGCATCGCGCAGCCCGTCGCCCAGCAGATTGAAAGCCAGCACCGCCGCAAGGATCGCGAGGCCCGGGAAGGTGACGACCCACCACGCACGCAGCACGAACTCGCGCGCATCGGCCAGCATCGTTCCCCACTCGGGCGACGGCGGCTGCGCGCCGAGGCCGAGGAAGCCGAGCGCCGCCGCATCGAGGATGGCGGTCGAGATGCCGAGCGACGCCTGCACGATCAGTGGCGCGGCGCAGTTGGGCAGCACCTCGCGGAACATCAGCCGCAGCGTGCCGGCGCCGCTCACGCGCGCGGCCGTCACGTAGTCGCGCGACACCTCGGCAATGACGGCGGCGCGCGTGATGCGCACGTAGTGCGGCAGCACCACGATGGCCACCGCAAGCATCGCGTTGACCAGCCCCGGCCCGAGGATGGCCACGATCACGATGGCGAGCAGCAGGCTCGGCAGCGTGAGCACGATGTCCATCAGCCGCATGATCGCGATCTCGAGCACGCCGCGGAAAAAGCCGGCGACCAGCCCGAGCGCCACGCCCACCACCACCGACAGCGCCACCACCGCAACACCGATCGACAGCGACAGCCGCGCGCCGTGCATGAGCCGCGACAGGATGTCGCGCCCGATGGCATCGGTGCCGAGCAGGTAGCTCCAAGAACCGCCCGCCTGCCAGGCCGGCGGCTTCAGGAAGGCGGCGCTGTTGGTTTCGTTCGGCGCATGCGGTGCGATCCACGGCGCGAACAACGCGACGAGCAGCAGCACCACGATGGTGACGAGGCCGAAGACGGCGCCGCGGTTGGCCGAGAAGGCGGTCCAGAACTCGCGCCAGGGGCCGGGAGGTGCGGGACTCGCGCCCGTGGAAACGGTGTGTGTCGTCGCCATGCGTCAGCGCCGGATGCGCGGGTTGATGACGCCGTACATCACGTCGACCAGCAGATTGACCAGCATCACGATGCCGCCGAGCAGCAGCATGCCGCCCTGCAACACGGGGTAGTCGCGCCGGCCGATGGCCTCGATGAGCCACTTGCCGACACCGGGCCAGGAGAAGATGGTCTCGGTCAGGATCGCGCCGGTGAAAAGCACGCCGACCTGCAGCCCGATCACGGTCACGACCGGGATCAGCGCGTTGCGCAGCGCATGCAGGCCCACCACGCGAAAGCGCGACAGGCCCTTGGCGCGCGCGGTGCGGATGTAATCCTCGCCCAGCACCTCGAGCATGGCCGAGCGCGTCATGCGCGCGATGACGGCCAGCGGCACGGTGCCCAGCACGATGGCCGGAAGAATGAGGTGGTGCAGCGCCGACCAGAAGGCCTCGGTCTCGCCGGCGCGCAGCGCGTCGATCAGCAGGAAGCCGGTCTGCGGCTCGATGAAGTACTGCACCGAGATGCGGCCCGACACCGGCGTCCAGCCCAGCTGCACCGAGAAGAACAGGATGAGCAGCAGGCCCCACCAGAAGATCGGCATCGAGTAGCCG
This sequence comes from Variovorax sp. 54, assembly GCF_002754375.1. NCBI lineage: Bacteria > Pseudomonadati > Pseudomonadota > Betaproteobacteria > Burkholderiales > Comamonadaceae > Variovorax > Variovorax sp. 54. The sequence continues at coordinate 3,669,725 of NZ_PEFF01000001.1, read as the reverse complement.
GTGAGCGATGTCGCCATCACGCCGTGGTCGAAGATGGAGTTGCGCCGCACCGCCGCGAGGATGCCGGCCGGCAACCCGAGCAGCAGCGCGAAAAGAATCGCACACACGCCGAGCTCGACGGTGGCCGGAAAGAGCGCGAGGAACTCGCTCATCACCGTGTCCTGCGTGATGAGCGACTTGCCCAGGTCGCCCTGCAGCACGCGGCCGATGTAGATGCCGTATTGCACGAGCAAGGGCTTGTCCAGGCCCATGGCGGTGCGCAGCTCGGCGTGCCGCGCGGGGTCGATCCCGCGCTCGCCGGCCATCGTCTCGATGGGGTCACCCGGCACCAGCCGGATGAGAAAGAAGGCCAGCAGCGTCATGCCGAGGAAGGTCGGCACGAGCAAGCCTAGGCGGACTGAAATGAATCTGAGCATCGATCCGCGAATATGCAAGATCGATGCCCCGGCCCCACCCGGGCGGAACCCTTACTACTTCTTGCTATCCCGCAGTTCGCGCCGCAGGATCTTGCCCACCGGGGTCTTGGGCATGTCGGTGCGGAACTCGATCACGCGCGGCTGCTTGTAGCCCGTGAGGTTGGCGCGGCAGTACTCGCGCACCTGCGCTTCGGTGAGTGCCGGGTCCTTCTTGACGATGACGAGCTTCACGGCCTCGCCGGTCTTGTCGTCGGGCACGCCAACGGCTGCACATTCGAGCACGCCGGGCAGCATCGACACCACGTCCTCGATTTCGTTCGGGTACACGTTGAAGCCCGACACCAGAATCATGTCCTTCTTGCGGTCGACCACCTTGAAGTAGCCGCGCTCGTCGACCACGCCGATGTCGCCGCTCTTGAAGTAGCCGTCGGGCGTCATGACCTTGGCGGTCTCGTCGGGGCGCTGCCAGTAGCCGGCCATGACCTGCGGGCCCTTGATGGCGATCTCGCCGCGCTCGCCGGTCGGCACTTCGTTGCCGTCGTCGTCGAGCAGCTTGAGCCAGGTGCTCGGCAGCGGCAGGCCGATGGTGCCGGTGTAGGCCGTGCTGTTGGTCGGGTTGCAGGTGGTCGAGGGCGAGGTTTCCGAAAGGCCGTAGCCTTCGCAAATGGGGCAGCCGGTTTTCTCGAGCCAGAGCTTGGCCACCGCGGCCTGCACCGCCATGCCGCCGCCGACCGAGATCTTCAGATTCTTCCAGTTGACGGTGTTGAAGTCGGGATGGTTCGCCAGCCCGTTGAACAGCGTGTTGACGGCCGGGAAGCTGTGGATGGTGTGCTTCGACAGTTCCTTCAGCACGCCGGGAATGTCGCGCGGGTTCGGGATCAGGATCAGCTTGCCGCCCGTGCGCATGTTCAGCATCATGCCGACCGTGAACGCGAAGATGTGATACAGCGGCAGCGCGCACACGCTGGTGGGCTGCTCGTTGGCCGGCACCTTGGCCATGGCCGGCTGGTTCCAGGCCTCGGACTGCAGCACGTTGGCGATCACGTTGCGATGCAGCAGCACCGCGCCCTTCGACACGCCCGTGGTGCCGCCGGTGTACTGCAGCACGGCCACGTCGTCGGGGCCGGCGGCCACGGGCTTGAGCTTGCCGCTCGCGCCCTTGTCGAGCGCGTCGTTGAAGCGCACGGCGCCCGGCAGGCTGAAGTGGGGCACCAGCTTCTTGACGTTGCGCACCACGTAGTTGACCAGCGCGCCCTTCAGGAAGCCGAGCCGGTCGCCCATGGAGGCCAGCACGATGTGCTTGATCGGCGTGGCCGCGATGCATTGCTGCAGCGTGGTGCCGAAGTTCTCCATGATGATGATCGCCTTGGCGCCCGAGTCCTTGAGCTGATGCTCGAGTTCGCGCGGCGTGTACAGCGGGTTCACGTTCACCAGAATGAGGCCTGCGCGCAGGATGGCGGCCACTGCGATCGGGTACTGCGGGCAGTTGGGCATCATCGCGGCGACGCGGTCGCCCTTCACGAGGCCCAGGCCCTGCAGGTAGGTCGCGAAGGCCTTGCTGAGCTTGTCGGTCTCGCCGTAGCTGACGTCCTTGCCCATGAAGCTGTAGGCCGTGCGGTCGGCGTACTTGGTGAAGCTCTCCTCCATGAGCGCCACCAGCGACGGGTAGTGCGACGCGTCGATGTCGGCGGGCACGCCTTGCGGGTAGCTGCTGAGCCAGGGGCGTTCGGTCATGGATGTGTCTCCTCGGAGTCGGATGAGTTTTTAAAAACGAAAACGGCGCACGTGAGGCGCCGCGACGATCGGGCCCGCACGCGGGCGCGGACCTTCGGCCTATTCGATGGCCTTGCCCATATCTTCCACTACTTTTTTCGCATCGCCAAAGACCATCATGGTCTTGTCCATGTAGAAGAGTTCGTTGTCCAAGCCCGCGTAGCCGGCGGCCATGGAGCGCTTGTTCACGATGACGGTCTTGGCCTTGTAGGCTTCCAGGATCGGCATGCCGTAGATCGGTGTGCCCTTGGTGAGCGCGGCCGGGTTCACCACGTCGTTGGCACCCAGGATGATCGCCACGTCGGCCTGCGCGAACTCGCCATTGATGTCCTCCATCTCGAACACCTGGTCGTACGGCACCTCGGCCTCGGCCAGCAGCACGTTCATATGGCCCGGCATGCGGCCGGCCACGGGATGGATGGCGTACTTCACCTTGATGCCCTTGTGCGTGAGCTTCTCGGCCAGTTCGTTCACGGCGTGCTGGGCGCGCGCCACGGCCAGGCCGTAGCCCGGAACGATGATCACCGTCTCGGCGTTGGACAGCATGTAGGCCGCGTCGTCCGCGCTGCCGCTCTTGACCGGGCGCTGCTCCTTGTCGCCGCTGGTGGCCGTGGTCGCCTCGCCGCCGAAGCCGCCCAGGATCACGTTGAAGAACGAGCGGTTCATGGCCTTGCACATGATGTAGCTCAGGATCGCGCCCGACGAGCCCACCAGCGAACCGGCCACGATCAGCATCGCGTTGTTCAGGCTGAAGCCGATGCCGGCCGCCGCCCAGCCCGAGTAGCTGTTGAGCATCGACACCACCACCGGCATGTCGGCGCCGCCGATCGGGATGATGATGAGCACGCCCATCACGAAGGCCAGCGCCAGCATCGCGAAGAACGCCGGCCAGCTTTCGGTGGCCACGAACACCAGACCCAGTGCGATGGTCGCCAGGCCCAGCACCAGGTTCAGCATGTGCTGGCCCTTGAACTGCACCGGCGCGCCCTGGAACAGGCGGAACTTGTACTTGCCCGACAGCTTGCCGAAGGCGATGACCGAGCCGCTGAAGGTGACGGCACCGATGGCCGCGCCCAGGAACAGCTCGAGCCGGTTGCCGTAAGGAATGCCGTGGCGCACGAAGCCCTCGAAGAGCACGGCGCCGTCGGGCGTGCGCGCGCCGATGACGGCCGCCACGGGCGCGGCGGTGATGCCGAAGGCCCAGGGCTCGGCCACGGCGGCCACGCCGATGAACACCGCGGCCAGGCCGATCATGCTGTGCATGAAGGCGACCAGCTCGGGCATCTTGGTCATCTCGACCTTGTTGGCCATGAAGGCGCCCAGGCCGCCACCGACCACGACGGCGGCCAGCACCCAGGCGATGCCGGTGGTGAAGTCGACGTTGAGCGCGCGCGCCTGTCCATGGACCAGCGCGATGGTGGTCAGCACGGCGATCGCCATGCCGGTCATGCCGAAGACGTTGCCGCGGATCGAGGTGGTGGGATGCGAGAGGCCCTTCAGGGCCTGGATGAAGCAGACACTGGCAACGAGGTACAGCAGCGTGACGAGGTTCATGCTCACTTGGCGGCTCCCTCAACAGCCTTGGGGGCGGCCTTCTTGTCTTTCTTCTTGAACATCTCGAGCATCCGGCGCGTGACCAGGAAGCCGCCGAAGACGTTCACCGCGGCCAGCGCCACGGCGAGCACGCCCATGGTCTTGCCCAGCGGCGTGGTGGTGAGCGCGGCGGCCAGCATGGCGCCCACGATCACGATGGCCGAGATGGCGTTGGTCACGGCCATGAGCGGCGTGTGCAGCGCGGGCGTGACGGTCCAGACCACGTGGTAGCCGACATAGATGGCCAGCACGAAGATGGTCAGATTGATGACGGTGTGCGAAACGATTTCCATGGTGTTTTCTTCTCCTCATTCGGTCTCTTGGTCCAGGGCTCTGTCAGAGCTTCTTGACTTCGTTGATGCGGTTGGCATCGCCAAGCAGCACCACCTTGGGCTTGTAGTCCGCGGCTTCGGCCTCGGTCATGGGGGCGTAGGTGCAGATGATGAGCAGGTCGCCCACATGCGCCTTGCGCGCCGCCGCGCCGTTGAGCGAGATGGCGCCCGATCCGCGCGCCGCCTTGATGATGTAGGTCGAGAAGCGCTCGCCGTTGTTGACGTTGTACAGCTCGATCTTTTCGTACTCGCGCATGTCGGCCGCGTCGAGCAGGTCTTCGTCGATGCCGCACGAGCCTTCGTAGTGCAGGTCGGCTTCGGTCACGGTGGCGCGATGCAGCTTCGCGCGGAGCATGGTGCGATTCATGAAAGGCAGCCTGCTCTTCTTACTTGCGCGTGACCTGGCCGTCCTGCGTGACGCGGCAGGCGGCGACGATGTCGTCCTCGAGGTCGATCTTGAGCGCGCCTTCCTTCGTGACGACAAGCTTCAAAAAGTCGAGCACGTTGCGCGCATAGAGCGCCGACGCGTCGGCCGCCACCAGCGCCGCCAGGTTGGTTTCGCCCACGATGGTCACGCCATGCTTGACCACGGTCTTGTCGGCCTCCGACAGCGGGCAGTTGCCGCCCACGCCACCATCGGGATTGACTGGGCCCTTGCCGGCCGCGATGTCGACGATAACCGAGCCCGGCTTCATCGACTTGACCATGTCCTCGGTGATGAGGGTGGGCGCAGCGCGGCCCGGAATGAGCGCGGTGCTGATGACCACGTCGGCCAGCGCGACGCGCTTGGCGACCTCGATCTGCTGGCGTGCGAGCCAGCTCGGGGGCATCGGCTTGGCGTAGCCGCCGACACCGACCGCAGCCTCTTTCTCTTCATCGGTGTCGTAGGACACCTCGATGAACTTGCCGCCCAGCGATTCGATCTGTTCCTTGACGCTCGGACGCACGTCCGACGCTTCAATGACGGCGCCCAGGCGCTTGGCCGTGGCAATCGCCTGCAGGCCGGCCACGCCAACGCCCAGGATGACGAGGCGCGCGGCCTTCACGGTGCCGGCGGCGGTCATGAGCATCGGGAAGAAGCGCTGGTACTTGTCGGCCGCGATCATCACGGCCTTGTAGCCCGCGATGTTGGCCTGCGAGCTGAGCACGTCCATGCTCTGGGCACGCGTGGTGCGCGGCGCGGCTTCGAGGGCGAAGCCGGTGACGCCCGCGGCGGCCAGGCGTTGCAGGCCGGCCGCGTCGAAAGGATTGAGCATGCCGATGACGACCGCACCGGCCTTCAGCTGTGCCGCTTCGGCGTCGCTGGGCGTGCGCACCTTGAGCACCATGTCGGCGGAGAACGCGCCGGCCGCATCGGTGATCTCGGCGCCTGCCGTCTGGTAAGCCGCATCGGTAACGCTGGCTGCAACGCCGGCTCCCGACTGAACACGAACGATGTGCCCGGAAGCGACCAGTTTCTTCACCGTTTCAGGTGTCACAGCCACTCGGGTTTCGCCAGCCGCTGTCTCGGCAGGCACGCCTATCAACATAGAGTTCTCCTCAGGGGAAGGGGCAGCACGGAATGCGGGCAGAGCTTACAGCAAGATTACAAGCGTTCACTGTCGCCAAGATGCCGTATGCACATTGCCGCCCAACGCCCATCTGCATTGATCTTTCAGCTATTCAATTGATAGCAAATTGCGCATCGATGCGATTCCGGAAGCACGCGGGCGCCATGGGTTGAAACCCGCATACCGCCCGAACGAGCCGCACTTCTGAAATGCAATCAATTGAGCTCAATTACCATCAATTAGCCATTGAATCACATCGATCAAATCAATTTGAGTGAATTAGTGGCAATTCGCATCAAAAATCCCTGACGCAGATAGATACACTTCGATTCATATTGCGGACACATAGAGGTTCGCACAGGGCGGAACAAGGGAATGGAATGCGAATTGCAGTACTCGACACTGAGCCGGACCAGCTTCAGTTGATCAACCAAACCATGGCGAGCCTCGGCCACGAGTGCCACACCTATCCTGGAGGCAAGGCGCTGCTCCATGCGATGCGCCGCGAGACCTTCGACATGCTGGTGCTCGACTGGCGCCTGCCCGACATGAAGGGCCCCGACGTCGTGCGGACGATCCGCCAGGACTACAAGAGCCGGATGCCCATCCTGTTCGTGACCGAGTGCCACGACGACACCGACCTGGTCGAGGGCCTCAATGTCGGTGCCGACGATTTCATGGCCAAGCCGCTGCGCGCGACCGAGCTCCAGGCCCGCATCAACGCGCTGCTGCGCCGCTCCTACCCCGCACGGCACGAGCCCGAACTGGTGTTCGGCCCGTACCACTTCTTTCCGCCCTCGCGCACCATCCGGGTCCACGGCGCGCTGGTCGAGCTGAAAAACCGCGAATACGAACTCGCGCTCTTCCTGTTCCAGAACCTCGGGCGCCTGCTGTCGCGCGAGCACCTGCATGAAGCGGTCTGGGGCCTGGGCGTCGAAGCCCTGTCGCGCTCGCTCGACACCCATGTGTCGCGCCTGCGCACCAAGCTCGAGCTGCGCCCCGCGAACGGTTTCCTGTTGCTGGCGGTCTACGGCCTCGGCTACCGGCTCGAAACCATCGAAGTCGACACGCAGGCGGTCACGACCCTGCGCTGAAGCGCTCCGGGCCGCGGCGCCTGTCGTGCAGCGATCGGCCGATAGCCGATAGACTCGCGCCCACGATGCCCACACGCTGGAAACCCAATGTCACCGTGGCCGCGGTGATCGAGCAAGACGGCCGCTTCCTGCTCGTCGAAGAGCAGACCGACGACGGCCTGAAGCTCAACAACCCCGCCGGCCACCTCGACCCCGGCGAGTCGCCCGAGGACGGCTGCATCCGCGAGACGCTCGAGGAAACGGCCCACGCCTTCACGCCGACCGCGCTGCTCGGCGTCTACATGGCGCGCTCGGCCGAGCAGCCCGACGTGACCTACATGCGCTTTGCCTTCACCGGCGAACTGGGCGCACGCGAAGAGGGTCGCGCGCTCGACGAAGGCATCGTGCGCACGCTGTGGATGACCGTGGACGAGATCCGCGCCAGCGTGGCGCGCCATCGCAGCCCGCTGCTGCTGCGCTGCATCGACGACTACCTCGCCGGCAAGCGCCACCCGCTCACGCTGATTCACACCGAAGACGGCGTGCGGCAGCCGCGCTGATCAGCAGCCGCAAGGCTCAGACGATGACGCCGCCCCCGAGGCAGCGTTCGCCGTCGTACAGCACGGCCGACTGCCCCGGCGTGACCGCCCATTGCGGCGCACCGAAGCGCAGGCTGAACGCGCCGTTGGCGCCGCCGCCCATCTCGCAGGCCGCATCGGCCTGCCGGTAGCGCGCCTTCGAACCGTAGGTGCCCGCAGCGGGTGCGTCACCCGCCACCCAGCTCGCGTCGTCTGCCTTCAACTCGGTCGACAGCAGCCACGGATGGTCGTGCCCCTGCACCACCCACAGCGTGTTCTTCTCGACGTCCTTGCGCGCGACGAACCAGGGCGAATGGTCGCCCGCGCCGCGCTGTGCGCCCTTCTCCTTCACGCCGCCGATGCCCAGCCCCTGGCGCTGGCCCAGCGTGTAGAAGCTCAGGCCCTGGTGCTCGCCCAGCTTGCGGCCGCGGTCGTCCTTGATCGGGCCCGGCTCTTTCGAGATGTAGCGGTTCAGGAAGTCGCGGAACGGCCGCTCGCCGATGAAGCAGATGCCGGTCGAATCCTTCTTCTTCGCATTGGGCAGGCCGACTTCTTCGGCGATGCGGCGCACCTCGGTCTTGTGCAGCTCGCCGACCGGGAACAGCGTCTTCGACAGCTGCGCCTGGTTCAGGCGGTGCAGGAAGTAGCTCTGGTCCTTCGAGTTGTCGAGCCCCTTGAGCAGCTCGTGCCGGCCCGTGGCCTCGTTCAGGCGCACGCGGGCGTAGTGGCCGGTGGCGATCTTCTCGGCGCCCAGCCGCATGGCGTGGTCGAGGAAGGCCTTGAACTTGATCTCGGCGTTGCACAGCACGTCGGGGTTGGGCGTGCGGCCGGCCTTGTACTCGCGCAGGAACTCGGCGAACACGCGGTCCTTGTAGTCGGCGGCAAAGTTGACGTGCTCGATCTCGATGCCCAGCACGTCGGCCACGCTGGCAGCGTCGATGAAGTCGATGTTCGACGAGCAGTACTCGCTGTCGTCGTCGTCTTCCCAGTTCTTCATGAAGATGCCGACCACCTCGTGCCCCTGCTGCTTGAGCAGGTGCGCGGTGACCGCGGAGTCCACCCCGCCGCTCAGCCCGACCACGATCCGTTGTTTTGCCATAAGCCCGCCATTGTCCCAGCCCGGCGACAGGGGCATCCGGCGTGTGGGAAATCGGGAAAACCCGTGTCGCCGGCTTGTCAGCCCGCACTCCACGATGCGAAAGGCCGGCGCTACAGTGACCCGAAACACAGCGGAGACACACGCATGGCGACCCCTTCCCCCTCTGGCGACCCCACCCCCTGGACGCGCAACTACCCGCCCGGCATGCGCTGGGACGCCGACCTGCCCGTCAAGCCTGTGCAGCAGATGCTCGATGAAGCGGTCGCGCGCTGGCCCGACCATTCGGCCGTCGAGTTCATGGGCCAGTCGCTCAGCTACCGCCAGCTCGGCGATGCGGTCGACCGCGCCGCCAAGGGCTTGCAGGACCTGGGCGTGAAGCCGGGCGTGCATGTCGGCCTGTACCTGCCGAACACGCCGCACTACCCCATCGCCTTCTTCGCCGTGCTGAAAGCCGGCGGCACGGTGGTGAACTATTCGCCGCTCGACGCCGAGCGCGTGCTGGCCCACAAGATCGAGGACAGCCGCACCGACATCCTCGTCACGCTCGACCTCGTGAACCTCTACCCGCTGATGGCACGCCTGCTCGACAGCTCGCGCCTGAAGACGCTGGTGGTCGGCAGCCTCGGCGACTACGGCGCGGCGGGCGACAAGGTGCAGGCCCAACTGCAGGCCGCGGGCCAGGTCGCGTCCGTGCCGACGGACGCGCGCCACGTGCGCTTCACCGACCTGCTCAAAAGCGAAGGCACGCACCAGACCTACCCGCTCGGCGACCTGGCCGAAGAGATCGTCGTGCTGCAGTACACCGGCGGCACCACCGGCCTGCCCAAGGGCGCGATGCTCACGCATGCCAACCTGAGTTCGGCCTCGGCGCAGTACTACGAATCGACGCGCGGCGAGCCGCCCATCCTCGACGAAGGCAAGGAGCGCTTCCTGGTCGTGCTGCCGCTGTTCCACATCTTCGCGCTCAGCGCCGCGATGCTGCTGGGCGTGCGCCTGGGCGCGGCGCTGGTGCTGCACACGCGCTTCGATGTCGATGCGGTGATGAACGAACTCGCGGCCAGCAAGATCAGCGTCTTCCCCGGCGTGCCGACCATGTACACCGCCATCCTTTCCCACCCCAAGGCCAAGGAGATGGACCTGCGCTCGCTGAAGTTCTGCGGCTCGGGCGGCGCGCCGCTGCCGGTGGAGGTGGAGCAGCGCTTCTTCGAACTCACCGGCTGCCATCTCAACGAAGGCTGGGGCATGACCGAGACCTCGCCCGTGGGCACCTTCACGCCCGCGCGCGGCGTGCGCAAGGCGGGCTCGTGCGGCATGCCGTTGCCGCGCGTGCGCATCAAGCTCGTGAGCCTGGACGACCCGACGAAAGACGTGACCGCGTTCGGCGAACCCGGCGAGCTGTGCGTGCAGGGCCCGAACGTCATGAAGGGCTACTGGAACAACCTGAAGGCCACCGCCGAGTCGATGACGGCCGACGGCTACTTCCGCAGCGGCGACGTCGCGAAGATGGACGCCGACGGCTACCTCTACATCGTCGACCGCACCAAGGACATGCTGCTGTGCGGCGGCTACAACGTGTACCCGCGCGTGCTCGAAGAGGCGGTGTACGAACACCCGTCGGTGGCCGAGGTCTGCGTGATCGGCGTGCCCGACGAGTACCGCGGCCAGTCGCCCAAAGCCTTCGTGAAGCTCAAGGACGGCGCGGACGAGCTCACGCTCGACACGCTCAAGACCTTCCTGAAGAACCGCCTGGGCAAGCACGAGATGATCGGCGCGCTCGAGATCCGCGCCGAGCTGCCCAAGACCGCCGTGGGCAAGCTCTCGAAGAAAGACCTCGTGGACGAGGAAGCCCGCAAGCGGGCCTAGGACGACTTCTTACTTCTTCTGGCCGAAGGCTTCGGCGAGCAGCTCGTACGAGCGCAGCCGGGCGGCGTGGTCGAACACCTGCGAGGTGATCATGAGTTCGTCGGCGCCGGTGCGCGCCACGAACGCTTCCACGCCTTGCTTCACGGTCTCGACCGAGCCCACCGCGGAGCACGACAACACCGAGTCGAGCAGTGCGTTCTCGGCCGGGCCGACCTTCTGGCGGTAATTCTCGACCGGCGGCGGCAGCCGGCCGGGACGGCCGCTGCGCAGGTTCACGAAGGCCTGCTGCCACGAGGTGGCGCGGAACTCGGCTTCGGCGTCCGTGTCGGCCGCGAACACGTTGAAGCCCAGCATCACGTACGGCTTCTGCAGTTGCGCCGAGGGCTTGAAGGTCTCGCGGTAGATCTGGATGGCCTGCATGATCTGCTGCGGCGCGAAGTGCGAGGCAAAGGCGTACGGCAGGCCCAGGTGCGCCGCGAGCTGCGCGCCGAAGGTGCTCGAACCCAGAATCCACACCGGCACCTCGAGCCCCGCGCCGGGCACGGCGCGCACGGCCTGCTGCGGGTTCTTCGACATGAAGTCCATGAGCTCCATCACGTCCTGCGGGAACTGGTCGGCGTCCGACTCCAGGTTGCGTCGCAGGGCGCGCGCGGTGCGCTGGTCGGAGCCGGGCGCGCGGCCCAGGCCGAGGTCGACGCGCCCCGGGTACAGCGACTCCAGCGTGCCGAACTGCTCGGCGATCACCAGTGGCGAGTGGTTGGGCAGCATCACGCCGCCGGCACCGATGCGGATGCTGGAGGTGCCCGCGCCCACATACGACAGCAGCACAGCCGTGGCCGCGCTCGCGATGCCCGGCATGCCGTGGTGCTCGGCCAGCCAGTAGCGCGTGTAGCCCAGCGCCTCGCCGTGCTGCGCCAGCGACAGCGAGTTGCGGAACGACTGCGCGGCATCGCTGCCTTCGGTGATCGGGGAAAGGTCGAGGATCGAAAGCGGAATCATGGCGCGATCATGGCGCGAACCGCCCCATGCCGTCACGCACGGGGCTATTCGGTTTGGTATAGCGTCGCGACGCTCGCGAAATCGCGGCCGTGCTGCGTCACGTGGACCTGGAAAGGCACGCTCTCGCCCGGTGCGATGGCCGGCAGGCTCTCGATCAGCTTGAAGCCGGTCAGCTGGTCGTTGCGGTCGCGCAGGCTGACCCACAGGCGCACCTTGGCCGCGATGGCCGTGCCGGGGTTCTTCACCGTGCCCGTGACTTCCACGCTCTTGTAGCTGAAGCGCTGGCTGAAGTTGAGCAGCACGCTGCCGGTGCCGGCCTTGGTGCCCGTCACCTGCACCTCCAGCGGCTTGCGCGGGCCGGGCAATGCGGCGCGGCGCATCGGCTTCCACTCGACGCGGGTCTGGGTGATGCGGTCCACGGCCTTCGGCTCCAGCAGGATCGGAAAGCGCTCGCCCGGGTACAGGGAAGCCAGCTCGTCCAGGCGCGTGGTGCCGTCGGCCGTGCTGCCGTCGAAGCGCGAGATCACGGCACCGGGCGCAATGGCGATGGCGTCGGTGCTGCGGTTCACCAGCTCGGTCATGAACAACGGGCGCTGGATGGTGCTGCGCCCCGCCACCAGCGGCAGCAGTTCGAGCTGCTGCAGGTCGAAGCGCTCGCTGTCGTCGGCCAGCAGGTCTTCGGTGCTCAGCCGCAGGTCGGGGTGGAAGACCTCCGGTGCGCCGGTCGTGCGGATCACGCGGTCGGCGCTCAGCACCGTCGTGCGCAAGCCCGAGGGCGTGACCGTGCGGTAGCCGATACGGTAGTCCCACGCCGCAATGGCAGTGCCGCGGCCGAAGCGGCTGAGGTCGACATCGATCGCTGCGCGCCCGCCCGGCTCCAGCGTGGAGCCCGGCGCATGGCCGCGGCCCGTGCCGATCACCTGGCCGGCGTCGTCGTACAGCGTGACCAGCGCCTCGATGCTGCCGAACGCCGGCGCACCGGGCGCACCCGCATGCACGAGGCGGCCGGCCAGGCGCACGCGCTCGCCCTGCTGTACCAGCCGCAGGCGCGAGAACGCGAGGCGCGGCCCTTCGGCGGCGCTGCGCGGTTCGGACAGCTTCTCGACCGTCACGTCCTGTCGCGTGACGTTCTTGCCCGACGGCAAATCGACCAGCACGGGCGCGGACTCGCCGGGCATGAGCACGTCGATCGGCAGCGATTCGCTGCGCTCGCTGAGCTGCGTGTCGCCGTCGTGGAACACAAGCTTCAGGCTGGGGCGTTCGAGCGGTCGGCCGGTTTCGTTGCGCGCCAGCACCAGCAGCTTCGGCCGCTCGCCGACCAGCACCTGGCGCGGCTCGGAGAGCTTCAGGCCATCGGTCGCGATGGAGCGGTCGACCATCGCGCGCGCCACCGAAGGCGCATCGCCGCGCGTGCCAGAACCGAACAGCAGCATCGCGACCAGGATGGCCACCGCCACGCCGAGAAAGCCGAGCACCACGAAGCCGAGCGTGCGCAGCATCTGCTTCTGGTGCAGCGCCTGTTCGGCTGCGATCTGCTGGCCGGCGTGGTGCTTGACCTGCTGGAGCACGCGTTCGAGACGGTCGGACACATCGTCTTCCACCAACGACATCGAGCCGCAGTGCGAACAGGTGTATTCGTTCAGGCCGGTGCGGCGCAGCGTGCTGCTGCCGCACTCGCCGCATTTGAGGGTCTGCAGGTCGATGCTCATGGATGTCTTTTCTTTTGTCCCTTACCAGCCGAACACGTCGACGATGTCTTCGGCCGCCGCGGCGCTGCCCAGCAGCGGCACGAGGCGCTCGACCAGCCGCGCGCGATGCACCGGATCGACCTCGCAGTCGTCCTCGTCGGTGAAGATGGTGTCGCCCGCTTCGTCCCACACCTGGCCGATGGTGCCCAGGCAGGCGGCCATCTCGAAGATGTCGGCGAAGAGCGGTTCGTCTTCCTGCCATGCGCCCGTGCCGTGCATCGCGAACTGGATCGCGCCGGTGCGCAGGTCGAAGATGAACGGATCGGCGCCCTGGTCGGCCACCACGAGCCAGTGCTCGGGCCAGTCGGCGATGCGCTCGCCGGTGATGCCGTGCCAGCGGTAGCCCGCCTGCAGCTGCCACAGGCGCGACAGCGCGGGAATGCTGAACGAATTGCCGGTGGTCGGCACCGTGAGACCTGCATAACCCACGCGGTCGTTGACCCAGTCGCCGAGCGGGCCGACCTGTTCGTAGAAGGTGGCGATGGCGGCGGGCAACGCCAGCTCGCCGTGCCAGTGCTCGGCGGCGGATTGCGGCGCCAACGCGCCATGAGGTGCCAGGGCCGCGCGGGCCTGTTCGATCGATGCCACGTGTGTTGTTCTCCGTTCAGGCCAGGCAGGCGGTCTGCAATGCAGTGCGCAGTGCGTCGATGTCGCCGGGTGCGACCTCGTGCACACCCGGCACACCCGCCAGGCCGCAGGTGGTCGATGCCACCACGGGCACGCCGGCCGCCACGGCGCGCAGCAGCGCGCGCGGTGCGTGTTCGATGTGCGCGGGCAGCACGACGACAGCGGCACCGGCCAGCCCATCGCCTTGCCAGTTCATGTGTTGAGTAGATTCGATGCCGTGCCAGAGCCGCGCGTCGTCCGACGGCGAGCCCAGCACGCGCAGGCGGCATGGCCAGCCTTGCAGTGCGGCGGCAAGTTCACGCGCGCCCTTGCGTGCCAGCGCGCTCGCGGCGAACACGACGAGGGGTGGTTCCTGGCGCGCGCTGTGCGTAGTCTTCACCTGCGGCAGTGCCCAATCAAGCCGCTGCAGCGTGGCCTGCGGTGCGTGTGCCGCCATGGCCTGCGCCACTGCAGCATGCGGCGTGACGATGCTTGCCGCGCGTGCAAGCGCCAGGGTTTCGTCGCGCACCAGAGACGCATCGGCGCGAAAGTCGCGCAAGGTCGCATCGCCGGGCCAGCGCTGCGAGGCGGCATCGAGCCTCTGTTCGATGTCGGCCATCGGCAAGGCGCTGGCCAGCACGGTGAGGCGACGCCCGTCGAGCGCGCCGAGGCGCTGCAGATGCGGCAGCAGCGATTGCTCGACCACCAGGTGCGTGTGTTCAGGCGCCAGCCGTGCGGCAAAGGCCTGCGCGAGCCAGCGCTGGCCGTCGATCAGGCTGGCTTGGCGCCGGCCCGCCTGCCGCGCCCAGAGCCGTTGCCATACGGCGCGGCGCAGGCTCGCGACCCAGGGAGTTGTCACTTTCTCTTTCGTCGCGGGCTCGCGATGCCAACCTGCAGCAGGCACGCGCCAGAACGCGAGCCGCAGCGGCACCGGCTGCATGCGCTGCGCCTGCGGATGCGCCTCGCGCAAGTGGCGTGCGAACTCCGGCGTCCAGCCATCGACGAGCACCGCCGTGCGGCCTTCGGGACCGACGTCGATCTGCGGGCGATGGCGGAAGCACGCGGTCTGGTCGCAGCTCAGGCAGCCGCGCGCCAACGGCAACGCCGTGGGCGCCTCGTCGTTCGCGCGCCGCAGCGTGACGGGCTCGGTCGGCACTGCCAGCGGCGTGCGCGCACGAATGCGCACCACGAGTTCGGAGTCGGTCAGCGCCACTTCGAGCCGCCACGCCTGCCGGGCGCGCAGCTTGAGGTCGACGTAGTTCCAGAACACCGTCGCATCGACGGCGTCGCCGTCCGCCGTGCCGGCCTGCTCGATGCGCGCCGTATGCCCGTGGCGCTCGACCAGCTCGAAGCCCGCGCGCACGGCCACCGTGGCGAGCGCGTTCGACAGCTGGCACAGCCCGCCGGCCAGCGTCGGCACCACGCAACCGCCGCGCACCTCGCGCCCGACCACGAAGCCGCGCCCCGCGCCCGGCCGCCCCAGCTGGCGCCAGAAGCTCAGCACTTCGCCGGCCGGCACCTCGACGGCGTCGAAGGCCGCCCGCGCCACGCGCAGGTTCTGCACCTTGCCGGCGACCAGCGGAAATTCGTCGGCCCGGCCGTCGGACCACAAGGGGGTTCGGTACTGCGCGAGCACCGGCGCGTCGGCCAGTGCGTGTTGGCCGCGGGGCCAGCGCCGGGCCGAAGGCCGCAGGGTTTCGCGCAGGGCGTGGGCCGTGGCGAGCAGCCGCGAGCGCAGCCAGAAGTCGATCGCGTCGATGCGGCGCGGCGGCTGCCAGGCCTGCACGCTCACGCGGTGGGGCCTCGCTTGCGCCATTGGCCGAGGTCGGCTTCGATGCGCTCGTTGATGTTGCCGCTCCATTGCGCGCCGAAGCCGGCGTCGCGCAGCAGCGCGACGATGCGATGGCCGACCACGACGGTGTTGGCTTCGCGCTGCGCGATCTCGGGGATCATGCCGCCGCTGAACGCGAGGTACAGGCGGCCGTTGCGCACGGCGCCGTCCAGGTCCTGTGCGTGATAGAAGCAGCAGCCGCGGATGCCCGATTCGAGCCGCCCCGCCGCACGCCACTGCTCGCGCACGTCGTCATGCCCGTCGGACAGCGTGTTGCCGGCGCGGTGCAGGGCAATGATCTTTTCGCTGCGCAGTTGCGCGAACACGGCGTCGAGCCGGTCGTACTCGGTCTGCGCGGGCCACTGCGCCTCGGCGGCGCGCTTGGCGGCGCAGGCGCGCGTGGTTTCGGCCTTGATCCAGGCGCGGTCCTCGGGCGTGAGCTCATCGGGATCGAGGTACTCGTCGGTGATCATCCAGCCGATGTCGGCATCGGCATGGAAGCCGCTCCACACCAGGTCGTGGATGCGTCCGCGCGTGTCTTCGGGGTCGAGAGTGAGGGCCATGCGTAGGGGGTCGCCGCAGGGTCGGCGACGGATCATGCTTTCATTTTTCGCGGTCGGAACGACGCTCGATTCTCGCGTGTCCGCACCACGGCGATGCGTTAATGCGAAAGCATGCGCTCTGACGGCCATCCCTCCCGCGCCCAAATCATGAAGGATGCGCAAGGCCAAGGCAATGTGACTTTCGGCCAAGATTTCACGGTCATGGCCCATGAAAAAAGCCGACCCTGCGTTGGCAGGGCCGGCTTTTCATGAAGACCTGGAACGTTCGCCGATCCCGTCGGCGAGGCGTTCGGTGCGCTTACAGCGGCAGTGCGTCGCCGTGAGCGGCAGCGCGGGCTGCGGCGCGAACCGCAGCGCGGTCGACGGTGCTGGCGACGATCGGGGCCACGCCCGACGAAGCGCCTTCGGCGTACGGGTCGGCGCTGTGTGCAGCGGCGACGGCGTCGGCACGCACGGCAGCGCGGCTGGTGTTCGACACGATCACTTGTGCGGGGCCGGCGTTGGCGCCGGTGGCGTACGGGTTGGCGCTGTGTGCGGCCACGACGGCTTGTGCGGTGACGTCGGCGCGGCTGGCGGCCGAGGTCAGCTGGTGCACGCCTTCATAGCTTTCGGCATGGGCGGCGCCGGCAACGGCCATCAGGGCAACAGCAACGGCGGAGAGGAGCTTCGAGGCGGTCATTTGGATTTCTTCCTTCTTCAATTCAGTTCAAGTTCTTGCTTCGGATGTGGAACCGGTCTTGGGTGGGTCACCGCCCCTCTGTTCTTTTTCGGAGGGCGGCCACCTCGCTCGGGGCCCTGTTCACCCAGATCAGCTTTGAGGGCTGGTCCGTGGGATGAATTGTGCGCCGCGATCTAGGTAAAAACCCGTAGCAAAACGAACCACGGTGTTCACACCTTGGAAACAATCACTTGATTGAACGGACTCACCGCCCCCGTTTGTCCAGCAGCTGCTTCGCGTAGGCCTCGAGCTCGTTGAGCCCGCCCTGGATGTCGGTGCGCGAGCCGTTGATGAGTTCCTCGAGGATGACGCCCCAGCGATCGCCCAGGTCGGGCCAGGCCGGGTCCTGCCAGAAATTGACCGCCGTGCGCTTGCCGGTGTCGGCCAGCGCCTTGCCGAGGTCCACCCCGTAGCGCCGGGCGAATTCGGGGCTGGCCAGCACGCTGGAACGGTTGAGTTCGCCGAATTGCCCCTCAGCCAGACGCCGCTGTTCCTGCACCTTCGAGGTGGCCCAGGCGATGAACAGGCCCGCGCATTGGCGTGCTTCCTCGCTCTTGTTGGCCTTGGCGCCGATGGCCAGCCCGTGGCCGTAGCCGCCACCGGTCAGCGGTGTCGGCGGCGGGGCATAGGCGACCTTGTTGATCACGAGGAGCGATTTCTTCGGGTCGTGCGCGTAGCCCGCCAGCGGCGTCGATTCGATGAGCATCGCCACCTTGCCCATCAGGAAGGCGTCGGTGGATTCGTCCCAGCCGCCGGTCTTGGTGCTCGGCGGGGAGTACTTGAACAGCTCCAGGTAGGTCTGGGTGGCCTTCACGGCAGCCGGTGAATTGAAGACGGGCTTTCCGCCCTCGAACCACTGGCCGCCCAAGCCCCGGAAGTACGGCATCCAGCGCCAGACGTTGGCGCCCGAGCCGCGCTGGCCGCGCAGCGCCACGCCGTAGATGCCCTTGGCGGGATCGTGCAGCTTCCTGGCGGCTGCGACGAACTCGTCCAGCGTGGCGGGCGGCGCAATGCCGGCCTTTTCCAGCAGGTCCTTGCGGTAGACCAGCAGGTCGCCGCCGCCCGTCAGCGGGGCGAACCAGGTCTCGCCCGCATACGCGGCCACCTTCTGGCGGCCGGGATCGAAGTCGGCGTAGTCGTACTCGGCAGGGTAGTACTTCAGCAGCGGCGTGATCCACTTCGATTGCGCGAACAGCGCCACGTTGGCCTCGTCGACGTAGTACACGTGGTACCGGCCGGCACCCGAGGCATCGGCCCGGGTCCTGGTGCGGCGGTCGTTCTCGTTGAGCGCCGTGTCGACCTTGAACGAGGCGCCGCTGCGGGCCTTGAACTCATCCTTGTGCTTCTCGAGCAGCGCCAGGCCATCGCGCTCCTGCGCGAGCACCCGCACGTCCTCCTTGCACATCTGGGCCTGCGCGACGGCAGCCCCTCCTGTCAGGCAGGCTGCGAGCAGCATGCGCCTCCACGCCCGCACCACCTCGGAACGAATGAACATGGCCTTGTCTCCGTTGAATCTGTTGCAAAACGCCGGCGAAAGCCGGGTACAGATCCGCACTGAGGCCCTCTTGCCTGGAGGGCAGCGGGGCCAGGTGCGGAACGAAGAAAAGCGTAGGGAGCGCCTCCGCTTGGCTGCGTACGTGGAGCCCAGGGCTCCTGTATTTTCATGATGGGTGGCGATAGGACTTCCCCAAGACCGCCCGAAGAAACGCCCACCCGGCAATGAAAAAGGGCCGGTCCCCGAAAGAACCAGCCCTTTTGAAAAGCCCGGAGAACCGGCTTGCTCAGAACGGAATGTCGTCGTCCATGTCGTCGAAGCCCGACGACGACTTGGCCGGCGCCTGGCGCGGCGCCGGTGCCGGAGCACGCGGTGCTGCAGCTGCAGGGGCACGCGGGGCGTAACCGCCACCGCCACCGCCACCACTACCGCCGCCTTGCGAATAACCGCCGCCGCCGCCACCGCCTTGCGAGTAGCCGCCGTCGTCTTCCGGACCGCCCGACGGGCCGCCCTGGCCCTGGCGGCTGCCCAGCATTTGCATCTGGTCGGCGCGGATTTCGGTGGTGTACTTTTCGATGCCGTCCTTGTCGGTCCACTTGCGCGTGCGCAGCGAGCCTTCGACGTACACCTGCGAGCCCTTGCGCAGGTACTGGCCGGCGATTTCGGCCAGGCGGCCGTTGAACACGATGCGGTGCCATTCGGTGGCTTCGCGCATCTCACCGCTTTGCTTGTCTTTCCAGCGATCGGTGGTGGCCACGGTGACGTTTGCGACCTGATCGCCGCTCGGGAAAGTCCGCATTTCGGGGTCGCGCCCCAGGTTGCCGACGACGATGACTTTATTGACCGATGCCATATGCACTGCCCCTGATAAGTAGATGAAGGAGGAGGTTGAGAGGAACCCTCCATTCTGCCTGAACGGGCGCCGGCGCCCGCCCGGGCGTCCGGCGTCCCCGGCCTACAGCCCGGCGCCCGGGCCGATGCCAGAATGAACGTCTCCCCGCCCGCCTGCGCCCGATGAACCACGAGCCCGATTTCCTCGAACACCTGCGCGCCGAGCTGTCCAGCGGACGCATCTGGCTCGACCGGGCCATCGTGCTGGGCTACGCCATCGCGGCCGGGCTGTTCGTGGTGGGCTTCACGCTCGCCAGCGACTGGGTCTTCGGCGCCTTTCACCGCTTCTATGCCGCCTGGCCCTGGGCGGTGCTACTGACCACGCCGGCAATCACCGCCGGTATCGTCTGGTGCACGCTGCGCTTCTTCCCCGGCGCGGGCGGCTCGGGCATTCCGCAGATCAAGGCGGCGCTGCACCCGGCGCTGCCCGAGGAGCGCCGCTTCCTGTTCGCCTCGCTGCGGCTCACGGTCGCCAAGATCGGCCTGGGCGTGGCCGGTTTCGCCGCCGGGCTGTCGATCGGGCGCGAGGGCCCGTCGGTGCAGGTGGCGGCCGGGGTCATGCAGCACGCGCGGCGCTGGCTGTCGCCCCACACCGCCATCGATGGCCGCGCGCTGCTGGTGGCCGGCGGGGCTGCCGGCATTGCGGCGGCGTTCAACGCGCCGCTGGCAGGCGTGGTGTTCGCCATCGAGGAGCTGTCGGGCCGGCTCGAGGCCCGCTCCAGCGGGCTGATCATCACGGCCATCGTGCTGGCGGGCCTGGTGGCGGTGTCGGCCTTCGGCAACGCCAGCTACTTCGGCGTGATCCGCGTGCAGCGGCTGGACTGGGACGCGCTCGGTCCGGGCCTGCTGGTCACCCTGCTGAGCGGCGCGGCCGGCGGGCTGTTCGCGCGGCTGCTGATCGCCTCGCTGACGGGCGCGCCCGGGCGCTTGAACCGCTGGCGGGCGCGCTTTCCGGTGCGCTTCGCAGCCGTCGGCGGGCTGGCAGTGGCGGTCATCGGGCTGGTGACGGGCGGCGTCACCTTCGGCGCAGGCTCCGAGGCGGTCAAGCAGATGCTGCAGGGCCACGACGAGCTGACGCCGCTGTACACCGTGCTGAAGTTCATCGCCACCTGGCTCACGGCCTGGTGCGGCGTGCCGGGCGGCATCTTCGCGCCGTCGCTGTCGATCGGCGCGGGCATCGGCGACGCGGTGGCCCGGCTGGCCGCCAATGACCTGGGGCCGGCGCTCATCGCCATGGGCATGGCCGGCTTCCTGGCCGCAGTGACGCAGGCACCGCTCACCGCCTTCATCATCGTGATGGAAATGGTCGACGGCCATTCGATGGTGCTGAGCCTGATGGCCGCGGCCATGCTGGCCAGCCTGGTCTCGCGCATGATCAGCCGCCCGCTGTACGACACACTGGCCGAGCACATGGTCGGCCGGGCCATCGGCAGCACGGCGCCGGTGCACCCGCCGGAAAGCCCCGCGCCCAGCCCGCCAGAAGCCGCCCGCTCGCCATGAAATGGCCAGCGGACTATCATGTCCGGTTGCCCTCGGACGATCGCCCCCTTTGAATTCAATATCCACTGAAGACACCGCGGAGCGTGCGCGCGACGCAGAACGCGAACGCGACGTCTACCTCGGCGCCCTGCTCGCCCAGCAGCGCATCAGCATCCGCGGTGCGCGCACCCACAACCTGAAGAACGTCGACCTCGACATTCCGCGCAACAAGCTGGTGGTCATCACCGGCCTGTCGGGCTCGGGCAAGTCGAGCCTGGCCTTCGACACGCTCTATGCCGAAGGGCAGCGGCGCTACGTGGAAAGCCTCTCGGCCTATGCGCGGCAGTTCCTGCAGCTCATGGACAAGCCCGATGTCGACGTGATCGAGGGCCTGTCGCCCGCGATCAGCATCGAGCAGAAGGCCACCAGCCACAACCCGCGCTCCACCGTGGGCACGGTGACCGAGATTCACGACTACCTGCGCCTGCTGTACGCCCGCGCCGGCACGCCCTTCTGCCCCGACCACCACCTGCCGCTGCAGGCGCAGACGGTCTCGCAGATGGTCGACGCCACGCTGGCGCTGCCCGACGAGCCCCGCCTCATGATCCTGGCGCCCGTGGCGCGCGAGAAGAAAGGCGAGTTCCTCGAGCTCTTCACCGAAATGCAGGCCGCGGGCTACGTGCGCTTTCGCGTCGACGGGCAAACGTACGAATACAACGACCTGCCCAAGCTCAAGAAGACCGAGAAGCACGACATCGACGTGGTCATCGACCGCCTGCGCGCGCGCCCCGACATGCAGCAGCGCCTGGCCGAGAGCTTCGAGGCCGCGCTGCGCCTGGCCGAAGGCCGGGCCATTGCGCTGGAACTGGGCGCCGAGGGTGCGCCCGACAAGGAACACCTGTTCAACGCCAAGTTCGCCTGCCCGATCTGCCACTACTCGCTGTCGGAGCTCGAACCGCGCCTGTTCTCGTTCAACTCGCCCGTGGGCGCCTGCCCCAGCTGCGACGGCCTGGGCCACCGCGAGGTGTTCGACCCGGTGCGCGTGGTGGCGTTTCCGTCGCTGTCGATCGCCAGCGGCGCCATCAAGGGCTGGGACCGCCGCAACGGCTACTACTTCAGCATGGTCGAGAGCGTCGCCAAGCACTACAAGTTCGACGTCGACGCGCCTTTCGAATCGCTGCCGGCCTCGGTGCAGCAGGTGCTGCTGCATGGCTCGGCCGCTGAAGAGATCAAGTTCAACTACACCATGGAATCGGGCAACTTCGCGGGCAAGAAGCTCACGAAGAAGCACCCCTTCGAGGGGATCATTCCGAACATGACGCGGCGCTACCGCGAGACCGATTCGGTGATGGTGCGCGAAGACCTCGCACGCTTTCGCAACCAGCAGCCCTGCCCCGACTGCGGCGGCTCGCGGCTGCGGCGCGAAGCGCGCAACGTGTTCCTGGTGGACGACACCGGGCACGTGGCAGCGAACGGCGGCGAGCCGCCGCGCATGGCGATCTTCGAACTCAGCCACCTCACGCTGCGCGACGCCTACGCCTGGTTCAGCACGCTCAAGCTGCGCGGCGCCAAGGCCGACATCGCCGACAAGGTGGTGCGCGAGATCGGCCTGCGCCTGAAATTCCTGAACGACGTGGGCCTGAACTACCTGAGCCTGGACCGCAGCGCCGAGACGCTCTCGGGCGGCGAGGCGCAGCGCATCCGCCTCGCGTCGCAGATCGGCTCGGGCCTCACGGGCGTGATGTACGTGCTCGACGAGCCCAGCATCGGCCTGCACCAGCGCGACAACGACCGGCTCATCGGCACGCTCAAGCATCTGCGCGACATCGGCAACAGCGTGATCGTGGTCGAGCACGACGAGGACATGATCCACGCCGCCGACCACGTGATCGACATGGGCCCCGGCGCCGGCGTGCACGGCGGGCGCGTGATGGCGCAGGGCACCTATGCCGAGGTGTCGGCCAACCCCGACTCGCTCACCGGCCAGTACCTCTCGGGCGTGAAGAAGATCGAGGTGCCCAAGCACCGCACCGCGTGGCTGCCGGCCGTGAAGAAGCCGGCCTTCAACGAAGGCAAGAAACCCTCGCGCTTTCCGCAGAGCCCCGCGGCCGAACGCCGTGCAGCGCGCGAAGCGGCGCACCTGGCCTCGCAGACCGACCTGCAAGAGATCCGCGTCGTCGGTGCCACCGGCAACAACCTGAAGAACGTGAGCGTGGCCTTCCCCGTCGGCCTCTTGACCTGCGTGACCGGCGTCTCGGGCTCGGGCAAGTCGACGCTGGTGAACGACACGCTCTACGCCGCCGTGGCGCGCACGCTGTACCGCGCGCACGAAGAACCGGCTGCGCACGAATCGGTCGAAGGCATCGAGTACTTCGACAAGGTCATCAACGTCGACCAGAGCCCCATCGGCCGCACGCCGCGCAGCAACCCCGCCACCTACACGGGCCTGTTCACGCCGATCCGCGAACTGATGGCCGAGACCAACACTGCGCGCGAGCGCGGCTACGGCCCGGGTCGCTTCAGCTTCAACGTGGCCGGTGGCCGCTGCGAAGCCTGCCAGGGCGACGGCGTGGTGAAGGTCGAGATGCACTTTTTGCCCGACGTGTACGTGCCCTGCGAGGTCTGCCACGGCCAGCGCTACAACCGCGAGACGCTCGAGGTCCAGTACAAGGGCCGGAACATCGCGCAGATCCTCGAGATGACGGTCGAGGTGGCGCACGAGTTCCTGAAGGCCGTGCCAACCATCGAGCGCAAGCTGCGCACGCTGCTCGACGTGGGCCTGAGCTACATCAAGCTCGGCCAGTCGGCCACCACGCTGTCGGGCGGCGAGGCGCAGCGCGTGAAGCTCGCACTCGAGCTGAGCAAGCGTGACACCGGGCGCACGCTCTACATCCTCGACGAACCGACGACCGGCCTGCACTTCGCCGACATCGAGTTGCTGCTCAAGGTGCTGCACCAGCTGCGCGACGCGGGCAACACCATCGTCGTCATCGAGCACAACCTGGACGTCATCAAGACCGCTGACTGGCTCATCGACATGGGCCCCGAAGGCGGTGCCGGCGGCGGCACGGTGGTGGGCGAAGGCACGCCGGAAGACATCGCGGCGAACGAGGCGAGTCACACGGGGCGCTACCTCAAGCGCCTGCTGTAGCAGCACCGCCAGCACGAATGCGCAGGCCGCGCCACAATCGCGGCCCATGCCTTCCTTCACCCCGCGCCAGTTCGTTCTTCTTGTGCTCCTCACCCTCGCGTGGGGCTTCAACTGGCCGGTGATGAAACTCGGCGTGGCCGACTACCCGCCGCTGGCTTTCCGCGCCATTTCGATCTGGCTGGGCGTGCCCGTGCTGGCGATGGCGCTGGTCGTGATGAAGGTGCCGTTCCGCGTGCCGCGCAGCGCGTGGCCCGAGCTGGTGTGGCTGGGCGCGACCAACATGTTCGTCTGGCACGCCTGCATCATCCTCGCGGTGAAAGCACTCTCAGGTGGGCGCGCCGCGATCCTGGGCTACACGATGCCGGTGTTCTCTGCGGTCATCGGCGCGCTGCTGTTCTCGGCCGTGCTCACGCGCCGCGCATGGACCGGCGTGGGCGCCTGCGCCATCGGCGTCGGGCTGCTGCTGTGGCACGAGCTCACCGACTTCGCCGGCCGTCCCGGCTACGTGGCGCTGGCGCTGGTGGCCGCCGCCACCTGGGCGCTGGGCACGCAGCTGCTGCGCCACACGCGCATCGGCCTGCCCACGCTCACGCTCTCGTTCTGGATGACGGCCATGACGGCCGTGGTGATGACGGTGCTGTCGCTGCTGTTCGAGCGCGATCAATGGCGCTCGCCGGGCGCCGTGACCTGGGGATCGATCGCCTACAACGCGGTGCTGATCTTCGGCTTCGCGCACGCGGCCTGGTTCTACCTGGCACGCGGCCTGCCGCCGGTGGCCTCGACCTTGAGCGTGATGTTCATCCCCGTGCTCGGCGTGTTCAGCGGCGCCGTGTGGCTCGGCGAGGTCGTGCATTGGCAAGACTGGGTGGCGGTGGCGCTGATGATGGTCGCCATTGCCTCGGTGCTCTTGCCTTCACGCAGCAGCAGCAGCAGCAGCAGCGCGAAGGCCTGAACTCAGGTCGTCGTCTGCACGTGCAGGCGGCTGGTCTTGCAGCGGTGCAGCGCGCGGTAGTGTTCCAGCGGCCGGCCGTTCGCGCCGTAGGCGATCGATTCGATGCGCAGCAGCGGCTCGGGCTGCGGCAGGTCGAGCAGGCGGCAGGTCTCGGCGTCGGGCAGCACAGCGTCGATCCAGCGTTCGGCGCGCACCAGCCGCACGCCGTACTGGCGGCGCAGCACGTCGTACAGCGAGCGGTCGTCCAGCCGCGTGCGGTGCAGGCCCGGCGCGAGGTCGGCCGGCACGGCCGTCTCAACCAACAACCGCAGCTCGCCATCGACGCTGCGCAGGCGCTTGAGGCCGACAACCTGCGCGTCTTCGGTGAGGCCCAACGCGGCGGCCTCTTGCGCGGTGGCGGCGCGCAGCTCCTGCACGAGGATCTGCGTGCGCACCGAGCGGCCCTTGCGTTCCATCTCGTCGGAAAAGCCCAGCACGGTGGAGACGAAATCTTCGTCGCGCTCGCGCGCCGACACGAAGGCGCCGCGCCCTTTGATCTTGTAGATGAGGTTGTTGCGCACCAGGTCGGCCAGCGCCTCGCGCACCACGATGCGCGAGATGCCGAACTGCTCGCCCAGCTCGGCCTCTGACGGCAGCTTGGCGCCGATGGGCAGCACGCCCTGCAATATCTGCAGCCGGATGGCGTCGCGAAACTGCGCCCACAGCGGCGATTCGGAGTTGCGGTCGAGCGAGGTCGTCGACACGGTGTTGTCGGAGGCGGTGGTGAGGGTCACGTTAGGTCGGGCCGAGGACGGGGCTGGCCATCAATGATGCATCGAAAGCGGAAGGCGCCGGCTCGTTGGCCGCCACCGGTTGCAGGCGCACGCCGTGACGCTCGCGCAGCGCAGCAGCGCAGGTGCGCAGCTCTTCATGCGCACGGGCCGCATCCCAGCCGAGGGCTTCGGCGGCCACGCCGGCGATCTCGGCGAGCGCGTCGTCGGTGACCAGCCCGCGGATGGCCAGCAACGTGCGGCGGATCACGAGGTCGTCCAGGTGCACGACGCCCGTCTCCATGCACAGGTACGAGAGTTCGGCCGCCGAGTACCCGGGCGCGTGGCGCAACGGCGTGTCGCCCGAGGCCGCGAGGCGCTGCGCCAGCGGCAGCGCTTTCGAGCCGTAGCGGCGCAGCAGGCCCAGCGCGCGCGTGCGGCCCAGGCCCGAGCCCGCCGTCATCTTGTCGATGAAGCGTTCGGTGGCCGCCGCATCGGCCGGCAACTCGGCGCCGCCGCCGATCGGCAGCGACTCGGTCGAGGCGGTGCGCGAGCGGCCCAGGTGGCGCAGCACGTGGTCGGTGGCTTCTTCGGCCAAGGCGCGGAAGGTGGTCCATTTGCCGCCCACGAGGCCGACGATCGGCACGTCGCGCGTGGCGCTCGGCGGATCGACCACCACCGAGTGGTCGCGCGAGATCTGGCCCGGCTTGTCGGCGTCGGAGCGCGCCAGCGGGCGCACGCCGACGTAGGTGTAGATCACGTGGTGGCGGTCGAAGGCCATGTTCGGGAACACCTCGCGCAGCACGTCGATGAGGTAGTCGATCTCGGCCGGCTCGGTGACGATCTGGTCGGGGTCTTCCACCGGGATGTCGGTGGAGCCCACCAGCACGCGGTCGAGGAAGGGATAGACGATGCACACGCGCCCATCGACCGCCTCGAAGTAGGCCATGCGGCCATCGAGCGCATCGCGCAGCGCCGGGTGGTCGAGCACGAGGTGCGAGCCCTTGGTACCCATCACGCGCGGGCCGGCACCGCCGAGCACGGCCGCGCTGCGGTCGAGCCAGGCGCCGGTGGCGTTCACCACGGTGTCGGCCGTGACACGCACCAGCGCGCCGGTGATCTCGTCGCGCAGCGTGAGGATATTGCCCGCGCAGCCCGTCACGCGGCAGTAGTTGGACGCCACCGAGCGCGGTTGGTCGCGGCAGGCGTCGCCGATGAGTTCGAGGATCAGCCATTCGGGATGGCTGATCCAGGCGTCGAAGAAGGTGGCGGTCCAGCGGATCGCGGCGCGGAACAGGCGGCGGTCATTGGTGGGCACGCGGCTGATGCGGTGGCCCGGCATCACGCGCTGGCGGCGGCCCAGCAGGTCGTACAGGCGCAGGCCCGCGGCCACGGCCAGCAGGCCGCGCGTGCGCTGCGGCGGCGTGCGCCCGAAGAACTTGAGCGCGCTGCTCAGCAGCCCGCCGAAGAAACTCGACAGCGGCACCACGGTCTTCAGCGGCTGCACCAGGTGCGGCGCGTTGCGCAGCAGCAGGTTGCGCTCGCGCGTGGCCTCGGCCACCAGCGAGAAGCTGCCGTTCTCCAGGTAGCGCAGGCCGCCGTGGATCATGCGCGAGGGCGCGCTGCTGGCGCCGGCGCCGAAGTCGCCCTTGTCGACGATGAGGCAATCGACGCGCTGCAGCGACAGGTCGCGGAACACGCCCACGCCGTTGATGCCCGCACCGACGATCACGGTCGAAAAATGGCGACCTTCGAGCGAGGCCGGACGGACGAAAGGCAGTTGCCAGGCGCTCATGGAGAAACCTCCGCGCTGCGCGCTGCGGTGCTAGCGCCTTCGGGCGGCCGGGCGGCGCTCGACGCACCGCCCGCGAGATGGTTGAAGACAGGAGACATGCGATCGATCAGTTCGTTGAATTCGGCGTTGAAATCGGCATGGGCCCGCGCGTCGCGCGCGTCGGGTTCGATGAGTTCGCAGGGTGCGCGCAGCGGGCTGGCGGGCCCCGCGTCGTCGAGGTCCTGCGACATCGCGGCATACAGGGCGGCGCCGCGCGCGCCGGTTTCGTCGTCGGCGCAGCGCTCGACCGGGTGGCCCAGCAGCGCCGCGAGCAGGCGCACCAGGCGCGCATCGCTGGCGCCGCCGCCCAGCACGCTGGAGGCCGACACCGGCAGGCCCTGCGACGCGAGGCGCGCCGTGTGGCGCGCATGCAGCGCGGCCACGGCATCGACCACGGCGCGCGCCATGTCGGCCGGCGTGTGGTGGCTCTTGAGCCCGACGAAGCCGGCCGTGATGCCGCCCCCGCCGTTGATGAAGGGCAGAAAGCGCAGCCCGTTCGCACCGAGCGGCACGCCCATGGCCAGGTCGACCACGGCGCGCGCATCGGGCAGCCCGAGCGCACCGGCCAGCCACGCGATGTTGGCCATCGACGAGGGGCTGTTCTCCATGTACAGGCGCTCGCGCGTGCGGCCGAAGTTGACGAGCGCGGCGACCTGCGGCTGCGGCTCGGTCACCGGGCCGATGACCGCGTTGACGCACCACGTGCCCAGCACCGACACGGCGCGGCCGCGGTCTTCGGCGCCGATGGCGGTCATCGAGGCGAGCAGGTCGATGGCGCCCATCGCGACCGGAATGCCGGCGGGCAGGCCGCACAGCGCCGCCTCGGCCGCGCGCAGCCGGCCCATGGTCTGGCCGCTGGGCACCAGCGGGCCGAAGGCGCGCGGCCCGAGGCCGTCGATGCCCGCGACCTCGAACGCGAGGGGCGACCAGTCGCCGGTGGCCAGCGAGAGCAGGCCGGCGGTGCTGGCGTCGCTCGCGTCGGTGGCGATCTCGCCGGTCAGCAGGAAGCCGAGGTAGTCCTTGGCGAACAGCAGGCGCTGCAGCTCGCCGCGCTGCACGGCGTCGGCCCCGAGCAGCTCGGCCGCAATCACGGTGGGCTGCCCGGGCCAGGGGCGGCAGCCCACGTCCACGAACAGCCGGTCGCCGTGGCGTGCCGAGAGGGCGAGTGCGCGCGCATCGGCGCGCTGGTCGGTGGAGGCGACGGCGCGGCCGCCGACGAGTTCGTGGTGTGCATCGAGGGCGTACAGGCCTGCGCCGTGGCCGGTGCAGCCGATGGCGCACACGTCCGCGGCGC
The DNA here is from genome assembly GCF_002754375.1 of Variovorax sp. 54. Lineage (NCBI taxonomy): Bacteria > Pseudomonadati > Pseudomonadota > Betaproteobacteria > Burkholderiales > Comamonadaceae > Variovorax > Variovorax sp. 54. Next base: position 3,641,138 of record NZ_PEFF01000001.1, on the reverse strand, counting down.
GCGGGCCGAGCTGGCGGGCCACGTCGCCGAGCACGTGGGTCAGCCCCGCGCGAATCGCCGCCTCGCCCACCTCGCAGCCGCCGCCGGGCAGCCGCGCATGCCGCAGGGGCAGGCGCGACACGGCCAGGCTGCGCCCGCTCCCCGCGTCCAGGGCCAGCGCCTTCAGGCTGCTCGAGCCCATGTCGATGCCGATCAGTATTTTGGTCTTCATGTCATAACAGCTTCGGCGGAAAAAAAGACTGTCACCAGTAGCGTTTCCCCTAGTTATCGAGTGAAACGGCCCGCCATTACATTCTAGCCTGTCATAACAACTGTCGTGACACCATGGTCCACAGGTCTGCCACGCAATGGCAGGCCGAAAGCTCTGCCAGTCAACGTGAGGAGACAAAGAATGAGGCGTAATTTCCTGAAGTCCGCAGCCGCCGCCGGTATCGGCCTGGCCGGTGCGAGCGCGTTCGCGCAACAGCAAGCCGCAGCCCCTGCGGCAGGTGCCGGCCTGCGCGGCAATGCCAGCGACGTCTACGTGATGAACGTGATGGTCTCGGGCGTCGAGTACTGGTTCCCGGTCTACGAAATGATGAAGCAGCTCGGCCGCACGCTGGGCGTTCGCACCCGCTACACCGGCACGCCGGAGTACGACGTGAACAAGCAGCTCGCATCGTTCGAGCAGGAACTGGCGCGCAAGCCCGCCGGCATCCTGCTGCACCCGATGAACCCCGATCCGTTCATCGAACCCATCAACCGCGCCGCCGCGATGGGCATCCCGGTCGTGACCTTCGCGGCTGATTCGCCGAACTCCAAGCGCACCTCGTTCATCACCTCCGACAACGACCGCGAAGGCAACCAGGCCGCTGACGCCATCGCCGCCTCGCTGAACGGCAAGGGCGAGTACGCCGTGCTCGAGAACCCGGGCCAGGACAACCACGACCGCCGCATCTCCGCGTTCGTGAACCGCATGAAGGCCAAGCACCCGGGCATGAAGCTGGTCGGCCGCGCCGCCAGCAACCAGGACCCGAACAAGGCCTACCAGGCCGTGCTGAGCCTGGCGCAGGCCAACCCGAACCTGGGCGCGCTGTTCATGCCCGAAGCCAACTCGGCGCTGGGCGCTGCGCAAGCCAAGGTCGAGACCAAGAAGAACATCAAGGTGATGTGCTGCGACGTCAACGCCAAGATCCTGGACATGATCAAGTCGGGCGACGTGTTCGGCGCCATCAACCCGAACCAGGGCATGCAGGGCTACATGGGCATGATGATGCTGTTCCTGGCCAAGAACCCGGGCCTCATCGACCCGATGAACGACGCCAAGCGCAACGGCACCAACCCGATGGCCGTGCCCTTCCTGGACAACGGCCTGGCCGTGGTCAGCAAGGCCAACGCCGACGACTTCTACTGGGACAAGTACCTTGCCCGCCGTGGCACCAAGGGAATCGGCGAGTGAGCACCCCTGCCGCATTGCTTGAACTGCGCGGCATCGCGAAGCGCTTCGGCGCTTCGCGCGCCCTCTCGGGCGTGGACTTCTCGCTGCAGGCCGGCGAGATCCACGCCCTGTGCGGCGAGAACGGCGCGGGGAAGTCGACGCTGATGAACATCATCGACGGCATCCACCAGCCCGACGAAGGCACCATCGCGCTGCACGGCGACACCGTGGTCATCGACGGCCCCGCGCACGCGATGCGCCTGGGCATCGGCCTGGTGCACCAGGAAATCGCCCTGTGCGCCGACGCCACCGTGGCCGAGAACATCTTCATGCCGGAAATCAACGCCGGCCACCAGGCGTGGATGAACTTCTCCGCCTTGAACACGCGCGCCGCCAAGGTGCTGGCGCGCCTGGGCCAGGACATCGACCCGGCCGCGCTCGTGCGCGACCTGAGCATTTCGAACCAGCAGCTGGTGGAGATCGCCAAGGCGCTCACGCTCGACTGCAAGGTGCTCATCCTCGACGAGCCCACCGCCGCCCTCACCGACAACGAATCGGCCGCGCTCTTCCGCGTGCTGCACGACCTCAAGGCGCAGGGCATCGGCATCATCTACATCAGCCATCGCATGGCCGAGATCTTCACGCACTGCGACCGCGCCACCGTGCTGCGCGACGGGCGCAACGTGCACAGCGGCCCGCTCGAAGGCATGACGCCCGACGAGCTGGTGCGCCGCATGGTCGGGCGCGACCTGGGCAACTACTACCCGCCCAAGCAATCCGGCGCCGCTGCTGATGCCAACGCCGGCCCCGTGCTCGAAGTCGACAACATCGCCGACGGCGACCGCGTGCACGGCATCTCCTTCACGCTCAAGCGCGGCGAGATCCTCGGCATTGCCGGGTTGATGGGCGCCGGGCGCAGCGAGCTGGCCGAGACCGTGTGCGGCCTGCGCCCCGCGCGGCGCGGTGCGGTGCGGCTCAACGGCAAGACACTGTCGATCCGCAAGTACAGCGATGCACTGCGCGAAGGCATCGCCTACCTCAGCGAAGACCGCAAGGAGGCGGGCGTGTTCCTCGATCTGCCCATTGCGCAGAACATCTCGTCGATGGCACTGCGCCGCGTCAGCTCGGCCTGGGGCCTGTTGCAGCGTGCGACCGAGCACCGGCTCGCGGTGCAGCTGGGCGCCAAGCTCAACCTGAAGTCGGACGGCGTGGCGATCGAGGTGTCGAGCCTGTCGGGCGGCAACCAACAGAAGGTGGCGATCGCCAAGCTGCTGGCCACGCAACCCGCGGTGCTGCTGATGGACGAGCCCACGCGCGGCGTGGACGTGGGCGCGAAATCCGAGATCCACCACATCCTGCGCGACCTGGCCGACCAGGGCGTGGGCGTGGTGGTGATCTCTTCCGAACTGCCCGAGATCATCGGCCTGTGCGACCGCGCACTGGTGATCCGCGAAGGGCGATTGGCGGGCGAACTGGCCCATGACGAGATGACGGAGGAAGCCCTGCTGCGGCTGGCCTCCGGACTTTGCGAACCCGAAGAGGCAATGGCATGAACTTTCCGACCAGAATCGATGCAGGCGCTGCGGCCACGGCCACAGCCGGCTCCCTGCAACCCCGCCGAACAGGAGACCCCGTGAAGCAGAGCAACAAGCTCACGAGCATGCGCGAGGCCGGGCTGGTGCTGATCATCCTGGCGCTGTGCGTCGCGATGAGCTTCGCATCGCCCTACTTCCTCACCTGGGACAACGTGCGCGCGATGCTGCTGTCCTTCTCCATCGAAGGCATCGTGGTGGTCGGCATGACCATCCTGCTCATCGTCGGCGGCATCGACCTGTCGGTGGGCTCGGTGGTGTGCTTCGCGATGGTGGTGACCGGCAAGCTCTTTCTCATGGGCATGGACCCGTGGCTCGCAAGCCTGGTGGCCATCGGTGCCAGCGGCCTCATCGGCGCCATGATCGGCGGCTGCGTCACGCGCATCGGGCTGAACCACTTCATCGCCTCGCTGGCCTTCATGGTGATCGTGCGGGGGCTGTGCCTGGCGCTCACGCAGGGCACGCCGCAGTCGCTGTTCTCGCTGCCGGCCGAGTTCAAGTTCATCGGCCAGGGCACGCTGTTCGGCGTGCCGGCCGTGATCCTGATCTTCCTGGCCATCGTGATCGTGAGCGACTTCGTGCTGCGCCGCTCGACCCTGCTGCGCCGCGTGTTCTACACCGGCAGCAACGAGAAGGCCGCGCTGTACGCCGGCATCCGCGTGGGCCGCGTGAAGTTCTGGGTCACGGTGCTGTGCTCCGCGTCGGCGGGCCTGGCCGGCGTGATCTACACCGCGCGCTTCGGCGCCGCCACGCCGACCTTCGGCATGGGCATGGAACTCAACGTGATTGCCGCGGCCGTGATCGGCGGCGCCAGCCTCAAGGGCGGCTCGGGCACCGTGCTCGGCGCCGTGCTCGGCCTGGCCCTGCTGTCGGTGGTGACCAGCTCGCTGATCCTGCTCGACGTATCGCCTTACTGGCAGGACGTGATCAAGGGCTTGATCCTGCTCGCGGCCGTGACCATCGACCACATCCTGAACACCCGAAAGACCAAGCGATGAGCAGCGCAACACAGATGAAGAAGACCACCCTGGGGCCCTCGGGCATCGAAAGCTCGGCCATCGGCCTGGGCACCTGGGCCATGGGCGGATGGATGTGGGGCGGCGGCGACAACGCAGCCGCCGTGATCGCCATCCAGGCCTCGCTCGATGCGGGCGTGAACCTGATCGACACCGCACCGGCCTACGGCCTGGGCCGTTCCGAGAGCATCGTCGGCACCGCGCTCAAGGGCCGCCGCCACGAGGTCGTGATCGCCACCAAGTGCGGCCTGGTGTGGCACACGCAGCAGGGCACGCACTTCTTCGAGGAAGACGGCCACCCGGTGTACCGCTACCTCGGTCGCGACTCGATTTTTCATGAATGCGAAGAGAGCCTGAAGCGCCTGCAGACCGACTACATCGACCTGTACATCACGCACTGGCAGGACCACACGACGCCCGTGGCCGAGACCATGGACGCACTGCTGGCGCTCAAGAAGCAGGGAAAGATCCGCGCCATCGGCGTGAGCAACGCGACGCCCGAGATTCTTTCGGAGTACCTGAAGCACGGCCCCGTCGATGCGGCGCAAGAGCTCTACAGCCTCATCGATCGCGGGATCGAGACCACGCTGGCGCCGCTGTGCGCCGAGCACAACGTGGCGGTACTGGGCTACTCGTCGCTGGCGCTGGGCCTGCTGGCCGGGCCCATCGACCCCGCGCGCGAGTTCAAGGGCGACGACCAGCGCGCCACCAACCCGCGCTTCAGCGAAGCCAACCGCGCCAAGCTCAAGGCCTTCTTCGACACGCTGGAGCCGCTGCGCACGCACCTGAGCTGCTCGTTCGGCCAGATGATGATCGCCTGGACCGTGGCCCGCGGCACCGTCTCGGTGGCGCTGTGCGGCGCGCGCGTGCGCCAGCAGGCGATTGAAAACGCCGGCGCCGGTGCGGTCGTGCTCGACGGCGAAGCCTTGCAGCTCATCGACGCTGCAGCCAAGCGCCACCTGGACGCGCTCGCCTGAGCTAGCGCGCCCTTTTCCTCCCTTCCTTTTTCCTCACCACGGAGTTCTTCCTTCATGTCGAAAGACAAGACCGCGCGGCTCAACCGCCTGCTGCACAACGGCCGCTGCCTGGACATCGCCCTCGACCACGGCGTGTGCAACGAGCCCACATTTCTCGACGGCCTGGAGGACATGCCCGGCGTGATCGACAAGCTCGTGGCCGCCAAGCCCGATGCGATCCAGCTCAACTACGGACAGTCCGACCTGCTGCAGAACCGCCCGGGCCGCGAGCGCCCCGCGCTGGTGATGCGCCTGGACATGGGCAACCCCTACAACGCCGTGCACCACCGCGTGATGTGGGCCGTGCTGCAGAACCAGGACGACCCGGTGCTGCCCGCCGTGCAGATGGACGCGGCCTGCGTGGTCGTCAACCTGTTCATGCTGCCCGACGAGCCCGACCTGTTCCGCCAGTGCGTGCAGAACATCGCCCGCGTGCGCGCCGACTGCGACCGCTACGGCATGCCGCTGATGATCGAGCCGCTCGTGATGCAGGCGCCCACCGCCACCAGCCGCTACATGGTGGACGGCGATGCCGAAAAGATCGTCACGCTCACGCGTCTGGCGCGCGAGATGGGCGCCGACATCGTCAAGGCCGACCCCACCACCGACGCCACCGACTTCCACCGCGTGGTGCAGGCCGCGCGCTGCCCCGTGCTCGTGCGCGGCGGCGGACGCGAAGACCTGCAGCAGGTGTTCGCGCGTTCGCGCGTGCTCATGGACCAGGGCGCGGTCGGCATGGTGTACGGCCGCAACGTCTACCAGCACGCCAACCCCTCGGCGGTGGTGAGCGCACTGATGGCCATGATCCACAACGATGCCAGCGCCGAAGCGGCCTGGAACATCTACGAATCGGGCGGCGTGAAATAAGAGCGCCCCGGCGCTGACGCCTTCCACCCGGAAGGCGCCGGCGCCAACCAGCGGGAGAGCAAGACAGAAGAAGAAGCTGGACGGCGGACAACGCATGCGTTGCCCGCCGGGGGCGCGCCTGCGCGTGCGCTTTCCCTGCAAGCGACCGAGTGAGTCGAGAGAACCAAGGACAAGAGGGTTCCCTGCGAACTTCAAACAACCTGGAGGCGACGATGAAGATCCGGTATTTCCTGATGGCGTTCCTGGTGCCGTGCGTCACATTGCTGACGCATGCGGCAATCACCGGGGTCAGTCCGATGACGACCCTCAACAACATGGCCACGGCAGCCGCCGCGGTCGTGGCCGACCCGCTTCCGCTGCAGGGGCCGGGCCTGGGCAACCTCACCTACACCTCGGCGGAACTGTTCAAGCCGGTGTCGATGATCACCAGCCCCAACCACCCGCTCGATCCGGCGCACAGCGACGCCTACGAGTCGCGCGAGGTGCCCGCCACGTTCCCGGGCCGCAAGGACTACGGCATGAACGCCGGCATCATGGTCAACGGCTACTTCCTCACCTCCTTCGCGCCGGACAGCGGCCTCGGCCCGGGCGGCTTCCTGCTGTACGACGTGTCGAATCCGCGCCAGATCCAGCTCGTGAAGAAGATCTACGAGCCCGATGACGCGTCAGGGGGCCGCACCAAGGAGTTCCGCGAAACGCACTCCTTCGGCACCGCGAAGATCGGCGGCAAGACGTATGTGGTGCTGCCCAGCATCAACGGCGTCGAGTTCTGGGACTTCACCGACATCAACGACATCAAGCAGGTGAAGAAGCTGGCACTGCCCGGCGTCAACGCCGGCGACTACGAGAACGTGGCCTGGCAGCTCTGGTGGCAGGCGCCCTACCTGTACGTGGCCTCGGCCGGCCGAGGCATGTTCATCGTCGACGCGACCGACCCCGCGAACGCGGTGGTCGCCAACCGCGGCGCCGGCAAACCCAACCCAGTGCCCACGGGCGAACTCGGTGGTTTCCGCATCGGCCCGATCTTCACCATGGGCAACCACATGGTGCTGACCGCGATGGAAAGCAATGGCGGTTTCGCGAGCCTGGACATCTCGGACCCGCTCAACCCCAAGGTGCTCGATTCCATCGCCGGCGCCACGCCGTTCTATTACGCGACCTGCTTCGACGGCAAGACCGTGCACACCTCCGCACGCGGCAGCGGCGCCAAGATGTACAGCTACGACCTGAGCGATCGCTCGCGCTTCGTGGCCGAAGACAACCGGCTCGTCATCGACGAGCAGCTGTACTGCGCCACGCAGGACAACTACGTCATTCAAGGCGCGCAGACCCGCATCCACAAGGTCGACGTGAGCAATCCGCTCAACCACGTGGAGGTGGGCCGCGGCAGCATCCTGCGCGAGGACGACCCGAACTTCTCGCATTCGGACAACGGCCAGGTCGCGATGTTCGGCAACCTCGTCTTCGTGGGCAACGACCACGGCTCGGGCAGCGGCTTCGTCGTGCATTCGGTCGAGCCCGACACCACCAAGCCCGAAGTGAAGCAGGTCTCGCCCGTGAACGGCGCGAAGCAACAGGCCCTCACCTCGCGCATCGGCCTGGGCATGACCGACAGCATCCGGCCCGAGAGCGTGAACAGCAACACCTTCATCGTGCGTCCGGTGGGCGGCAACACGCTGGCGGGCACCTACAGCGTGCAGCTGGGCATCGTCAACTTCCATCCCGCGCAGCCGCTGCAACCGGGCACCAGCTATGAAGTGTTCCTGCCGGCCAACGGCGTGAAGGACTATGCGGGCAACGCCATCGGCGCCGACTACCGCTCCACCTTCAACACCGGCAACGCCAGCGACATCAACCTGATGCACCACTGGCCGCTGACGGGCAACCTGACCGACCAGATCGGCGCCAACGGCGGCAAGCCCCTGGCCGGCGACGCGTTCGAGAGCATCGGCCTGAACTTCGCGAACCGCACCACGGGCGTGGAGCTGAAGAACGACACCGTGGCCAGCGCGCTGGGCGGCACCGCCACGCTGAGCTTCTACATGAAGACCACGCAGGCCGGCAGTGCCAACTCGTGGACCGCGCCCGGCATCTTCGGTCGCGACCAGTCGGGCGGCACCGACGACGTGTTCTGGGGCTGGCTGGACAACAACGGGCGCATCAAGCTCTCGGTGGGCAATGACGCCGGCACCAGCTCCACCGCGGCCGTCAACGACGGCAACTGGCACCACGTCGTGCTCACGCGCGACGCGGCCTCGGGCGCGCAGGCGGTGTATGTCGATGGCGTGAAGACCACGTCGACCGGCTCCACCGGCACCAAGGGCCTGTCGACCAAGTTCAAGTACATGGGCCAGATCGAAGGCAACGCGGCGCTGTTCAAGGGCACGCTGGCCGAGGTGCGCGTGTATGGCCGCGTGCTCGGCCAGGCCGAGGTGGACACGCTGCGCGGCCAGGCCATCATCGGCGACCCGGGCCTGGGCGGCGGGCCCAAGCTGGTCAACGGCCAGCTCACGTTCAACCCCGCGACGCTTGGCGCCAGCGGCGTGCAGTTCCGCTGGAACTTCGGCAACGGCACGCAGACGGCCTTCTCGTCGGTACCAAACACCAACTACACCTACACCAGCCCCGGCCACTACACGGTGACCCTGACGGTGAAGGACAGCAGCGGCCGCGAGACCTACTACACCTACAACGTGACCGTCATCGCGCCGGTCACCGCGACCGCGCCCACGCACACGACCAACATCGCGGGCGATGCGAGCCGGGTGTACTCGGTGAACCCCGACAGCGGCACGGTGGCCGCCATCGACGCCGCGACCCTCGCCAAGCTGTGGGAAGTGCGCGTGGGCGACGAGGCCAAGACGCTGGCCGTCGGCCCCGACGGCCGCATCTGGGTCGCGGTGCAGGGCGAGGACAAGCTCGTGGCGCTCAACGCCGCCGACGGCTCGCAGTCGGTGTCGATCCCGCTGGCCTACGGCAGCGGCCCGTACGGCGTGGCCTTCACGCCCAACGGCGCCAAGGGCCTGCTCACGCTCGAAAGCAAGTCGGTGCTCATGAGCTTCGACCCGAGCAACGGCACCACCACCGGCGCGCTGGCGCTCGAGGGTGGCGTGCGCGGCATCGCCGTGAGCGCCGACTCGCAGGTGGCCTACGTCACCCGCTTCAAGTCGAAGATGACGGGTGGCCAGCTGCACAAGGTGAACCTGCAGACGCTGACCGCGCTGCAGACCATCCCGCTGCCGGTGGACACCACGACCGTCGACACCGAGAGCCGTGCGCGCGGCGTGGCCAACTACCTGAGCCAGGTGGTGATCTCGCCCGACGGTTCGCGTGCCGTGCTGCCTTCGAAGAAGGACAACATCGTGCGCGGCCGCTTCCGTGACGGCACCGACCTGCCGCACGACCAGACGGTGCGTTCCATCCTGTCGCAGGTGAACCTGCAGGGCGCCGCCGAGGTGTTCTCCGAGCAGATCGACTTCGACGACCGCGCCCCCGCGCGCGCCGCGCTGTACTCGCCCGCCGGCGACTACCTGTTCGTGGCGCAGATGGAAGGCAACCGTGTCGCCATCGTCGACAGCTACACCCGCGCGGTGCGCGGCGAGATCAACGCCAGCAGCGCCCCGCACGGCCTGTACCTCGATGCAGCGCGCAAGCGGTTGTTCGTGAACAACTTCCTGGCGCGCTCGGTGTCGGTGCATGACGTGGCGCAGGTGCTGTCGGCCGAGACCAACGCGGCGATCTTCCTGCAGAACGTGTCCACCGTGGCGCAGGAGCCGATGGCGGCCGCGGCGCTGCGCGGCAAGCAGGTGTTCTACAACGCGGCCGACCGGCGCATGAGCAAGGACAACTACATGTCTTGCGCCAGCTGCCACGCGGACGGCGGCGACGACGGCATGGTGTGGGACTTCACCCAGCGCGGCGAAGGCCTGCGCCGCACCATCAGCCTGCAAGGGCGGCGCGGCACCAGCCACGGCAAGTTGCACTGGACGGCCAACTTCGACGAAGTGCAGGACTTCGAGAACGACATCCGCAACGAGTTCGGCGGCACCGGCTTCCTGAGCAATGCCGACTGGACCGCCACGCAGGCACCGCTGGGCACGCCCAAGGCCGGCAGGAACGCGCAGCTGGACGACCTGGCCGTGTACCTGGGTTCGCTCAACAAGTACATGCGCAGCCCGGCCCGCGCCGCGGACGGCAGCCTGAGCGTGGACGCGGTGCGCGGACAGACCGTGTTCAACACGGCCCAGTGCGCCACCTGCCACACGGGTGCCACCTTCCGCGACGGGTTGCGGCACGACGTGGGCACGATCCAGACCTCGTCGGGCAAGGGCAGCAACCAGCCGCTGGCGGGCGTGGGCTTCGACACGCCGACCCTGTCGGGCACCTGGAACACCACCGCGTTCTTCCACAACGGCCAGGCGGCCACGCTGCAGGACCTGCTCACGGGTGGCCACGGCAACGCCTCCAGCCTGCCGGCGAACGACGTGGTGGCGCTGCGCGAGTACGTGCGCTCGCAGGACACCGCCCCGGCGGTGGTCACGCGGCTGCGCTCCGACCTCAACCCGACGATGTGCGTGAACATCAAGGGCGCCTCGACCACCAGCGGCGCGACGGCGGTGCAATGGCCGTGCGGCAACGCGGGCAACGAGAAGTTCACGATGACGCCCGTCACCGGCGGCTACATGCAGTTCATCGCCGAGCACAGCGGCCTGTGCCTGGCGCAGAACGGCACGGCGACCACGAACGCGGCGGTGGTGCAGGTGGCCTGCTCGACGGGCAACACGGCGCAGTGGAGCCTCGTGGGCGGCACGCTGCGCAACCGCGCCTCGGGCTCGTGCCTGGACGTGCCGAACGGCTCGACCACGCAGGACACGGCGCTGATCACCTGGACCTGCAACGGCGGCAACAACCAGAACTGGACGCAGCTGCCGTAAGCGCCCCAGATCTCACGCTTCGCGCCTGACGCAAAGCCGGCCGTTTCGACGGCCGGCTTTTTTTCGTCTGCCGCATGACCTCCCGCGTCATGGATTCGACGCACCCGTTCTGGAACAGTGGGTCCATCGATTCATCAACCACCAGGAGAAAAAACCATGACCGGCTTCAACATCCTCCCGCTCGCCGTTGCCCTGCTGATCGGCATTGCCGCGCTGGGTTCGTGCCTCGGCATCGCGCTGGTGGGCCAGAAGTTTCTCGAAGGCACGACGCGCCAGCCCGAGCTGGTCGACACGCTGCAGACCAAGTTCTTCCTGGTCGCGGGCGTGACCGACGGGGCCTTCATCATCGCGACCGGCATCGGCCTCTGGTTCGCGACGGCCAGCCCGTTTGGTTGACGTTGGCGGAACCCTCCGGCGAGGGCGCGGCACGGCGGAAGCGACACGGTTCACTGGCACCATTCGTGCTAGTACCGTTGACACCGAATTGTTTACGGCTAAAGTATTTAACTATCAACAGTTCAGTTCTTTTTCCACCCTTCCTTCGCCGGAGAGACCGATGCGCCCCACGTTCCTGAAATCGCCCGCGCTGCCGCGCACCCTGCTCTCGCTGCTGCTGTGCGGCGCCGCCCTCGGTGCCTCGGTGTCGGCCGTCGCCGCGCCGGTCAAGGTCGGTTTGGCCCTGGACATTTCAGGGCCTTTCGCGGCTTTGGGTGCCGAGGCACGCGACGGTTTTGCGCTCGGCATCAAGCAGCTGGGCGGCAAGCTCGGCGGGCAGGACGTGGAGTTCGTGCAGGCCGACATGGCCGGCAGCCCCGACCAGGCCAAGCAGCTGGTCGACCGCATGATCCAGCGCGACAAGATCGACATCTTCAGCGGTCCCATCGGCTCCAACGTGGCGCTGGCCGTGGGCCCGACGCTGTTCAACGCCAAGGTGCCCTACCTCTCGGCCAACGCCGGCCCGAGCCAGTTCGCCGGTGCGCAGTGCAGCCCCTACTTCTTCGGCACCGCCTACCAGAACGACCAGTTCCACGAGGCCGCCGGCAAGTTCGCGCAAGACCGCGCGTTCAAGAAGATCGTGCTCATCGCCCCCAACTACCCGGCCGGCAAGGATGCGCTCGGTGGCTTCAAGCGCCAGTTCAAGGGCCAGGTGGCCGACGAGCTGTACACCAAGCTGGGCCAGATCGACTACGCCGCCGAACTCGCGCAACTGCGCGCGGCCAAGCCCGACTCGATCTACTTCTTCCTGCCCGGCGCGATGGGCATCAACTTCATCAAGCAGTTCGTGGGCGCGGGCCTGTCGAAGGACATCACGCTCGTCACCAGCGGCTTCTCGGCCGACGAAGACGTGATCGGTGCCGTGGGCGAGCCCATGCTCGGCCTGTTCAACACCTCGCACTGGGCGCACGACCTGGACAACGCCGCCAACAAGGCTTTCGTGGCTGCGTTCCGCAAGGAATACAACGGCCGCTACCCGTCGGTGTACGCCGCGCAGGCCTATGACGCGATCCTCGCGATGGACGCCGCCGTGAAGCAATCGGGCGGCAACGCGCAGAACCGCGACGCCGTGGTCGCCGCCCTGAAGAAGGCCAACTACGCCTCGACGCGCGGCACCTTCAAGTACGCCAACAACCACTTCCCCATCGAGAACTTCTACCTGCGCGTGATCGGCAAGGACGCGCAAGGCAAGGTGACGAACAAGCTGATCAACACCGTGCTGACGAACTATGGCGACAGCTACGCCAGCAAGTGCGCAATGAAATAAATAGGCTCGCCCCCAGCCTTCGCGCACTTCGTGTCGCTTCGCCAACCCCCGACCGGGGGCAACACCAGAGGCCCGGCAAAGCCGGTTCCTCGGTGTTTCCCGAAATGAATACGGGCACTCCTTGGATGCTATGAGCGGAATTCTTGTTCTCGAGCAATTGCTCAACGGCATCGGCTACGGCCTGATGCTCTTTCTTCTGGCGGCGGGCCTCACGCTGGTGTTCGGCATCATGGACGTGCTGAACCTCGCGCACGGCTCGCTGTTCATGGCCGGCGCCTACGTGGCGGCCGAGGCGCACACGCGCACCGGCTCGTTCGCTGCGGCCATCGTGGTCGCGGTGCTCGTCACCGTGGTGGTGGCGCTGCTCATCGAGGTGCTGCTGATGCGTCGCCTCTACAAGCGCGACCACCTGGCGCAGGTGCTCGCCACCTTCGGCGTGATTTTGGTGGCCGACGACATCGTCAAGATGATCTGGGGCCCCTCGCCCATCATGGCGCCCACGCCGGCCGCGCTCTCGGGCCCGGTCGAACTGATGGACGGCCTGCCCTACCCCTCGTACCGCCTCGTGATCCTCGCGGGCGGCGTGCTGATGGCGCTGGCGCTGTACGTGCTCGTGAACCACACGCGCATCGGCATGCGGGTGCGCGCAGGCGCGTCCGACCGGCCGATGGCCGAGCTGATGGGCGTGCGCGTGGGCCGCATCTTCAACGGCGTGTTCCTGCTCGGTGCGGCGCTGGCCGCACTGGCCGGTGCGCTCATGGGCCCGATCGTCGCGGTGCAGGTGGGCATGGGCGAAGCCATCCTGATTCCGGCGCTGGTGGTGCTGGTGATCGGCGGCATCGGCTCGGTGCGCGGTGCCTTCGTGGCCGCGCTGCTGGTCGGCCTGGTCGACACCATCGGCCGCGCCTTCGTGCCGATGCTGCTGCGCGCCACGCTGCCACCCGCCACGGCGGCCGACCTGGGGCCGCTGTTCGCCGAGGTCGCGATGTACGCGCTCATGGTCGTTGTCTTGATCTTCCGGCCCTCCGGCCTCTTCTCGGCCCGCGCATGAAATTCTCGTCACGCACCTTCGGCCTCGGGCTGCTCCTCGTGGCGCTCGCGGCCTTTCCGCTGGTCGCGCCGCTGTTCGGGCTCGACTTCTACATCGGCTTCGTGCGCCGCGTGCTCATCGTCGCGCTGGCCGCCGCGAGCCTGAACTTCATCCTCGGCTTCGGCGGCATGGTGGCGCTCGGGCACGCGGGCTTCATCGGCATGGGCGCCTACACGGTGGTGGCGCTCAGCGACGCCGGCGTGATGTCGGCCTGGATCCTGTGGCCGATGGCCGCGCTGGTGGCCGGCCTGGTTGCCGCGCTGATCGGCACGGTGGCGCTGCGCACGCGCGGCGTGTACTTCATCATGACCACGCTGGCTTTTGCGCAGATGCTGTACTTCGTCGTCGTGTCGCTGCGCACCTACGGCGGCGACGACGGCTACACGCTGATGTCGCGCCCCACGCTGCTGCCGGGCCTCGACCTGGGCAACGAGTCGACCTTCTACTGGGTGGTGCTCGTGGTGGTCGCGCTTGCGCTGTGGTGGCTGCACCGCGCCACGCAGGCGCGCTTCGGCCATGCGCTGATGGGCATCCGCGACAACGAGACGCGCATGCGCGCGCTGGGCTACCCGGTGTTCCGGCTGCAGCTCGTCGGCTTTGCGGTTTCGGGTGCGATCGCCGGGCTGGCCGGCGCGCTGCTGGCCGGCGGCAACGGCTTCGTGAGCCCCGCGACCATGCACTGGACGCAGTCGGCCACGCTGGTGGTGATGGTCGTCATCGGCGGCCTCGGCCGCAGCTGGGGCGGGCCGGTGGGCGCCGTGGTCTGGCTGGTGCTCGAGGAAGTGCTCAAGCAGCACACCGAACACTGGCACATGCCGCTGGGCCTGCTGCTGATCGCCGTCGCCCTCTGGGCCCCGCGCGGCCTCGCCGCGTTGTCGACGAAACGCCGCACGGTCGCAGCAGCAGCGGCCTCCGCTGCAACTGCCGCAGGGAGCGCCAAGCCATGAGCCTTTTCAGAATCGAAGGGTTGGTCAAGCGCTTCGGCGGGCTGCTGGCGACCGACCATGTGAACCTCACGGTGGAGCGCGGCGAAGTGCATGCGCTCATCGGTCCCAACGGCGCGGGCAAGACCACGCTGGTGAACCTCATCACCGGCCTGCTGGAGGCCGACGCGGGCCGGCTGATGCTCGACGGGCAGGACATCACGGCCTACAAGGACCACCAGCGCGTGGCGGCCGGCATGTCGCGCTGCTTCCAGGTGACGCGCGTGTTCGCCAAAGAAACGGTGCACGACAACCTGATGCTCGCAGCGCAGGCCCATGCGGGCAGCAGCCTGCGCTTCCTGGCACCACGCGCGAACGAACGCGCGCTGGTCGACCGTGCCATTGCACTGGCCGACCGCGTGGGCCTGGGCAGCGAGCGCCACCGCATCGCGGGCACGCTGCCGCACGGCGCGCAGCGCGCGCTCGACGTGGCACTGGCACTCGCCGCCGAACCCAAGCTGCTGCTGCTCGACGAGCCGATGGCCGGCATGGGCCCCGACGAGTCGGCGCGCATGGTCGACCTGATCGAATCGCTGCGCGAATCGATGGCCATTCTGCTCATCGAGCACGACATGGACGCCGTGTTCCGCCTCGCCAACCGCCTCACGGTGCTGGTGCAGGGCAAGGTGCTGATGAGCGGCACGGCCGACGAAGTGCGGGGCCACCCCGATGTGCAAGCCGTGTACCTCGGCACCGAAGCGGAAGGACACGCATGAGCACGACGACCACAACCACCGCCCTGCTCGAGGCCACCGCCATCGAAGCCGGCTACGGCGCCAGCCAGGTGCTGTTCGGCATCGACGTGCGCGTCGGTGCGGGCGAAGTGATGGCGCTGCTGGGCCGCAACGGCATGGGCAAGAGCACGCTGCTGAAGGTGCTGACCGGCACGATCGCGCCGATGCGCGGCGGCGTGCAGTTCTGCGGCGCGGCCATCGGTGGCCACCGGCCCGACGCCATCGCGCGGCGCGGCATGGCCATCGTGCCCGAGGGGCGCCACGTGTTCCCCAACCTCAGTGTGGACGAGCACCTGCGCGCCTTTGCACGGCCCCGGCCCGGCAGCGCGCCGCGCTGGACCGTCGAGGCGCTCTACAAGCTCTTTCCGCGCCTGTCGGAACGCAAGGCCAACGCGGGCAACCAGCTCTCGGGCGGCGAGCAGCAGATGCTGGCCATTGCCCGCGCGCTGTCGACACACCCGCGCCTGCTGATCCTCGACGAAGCGACCGAAGGCCTGGCCCCGGTGATCCGCGAGGAGATCTGGCACTGCATCGCGACGCTCAAGTCCGAAGGCGAAGCGATCCTCGTGGTCGACAAGTACGTGCAGCGGCTGCTGCCGCTGGCCGACCGCCACATGATCCTCGAGCGCGGCCGCGTGGTGTGGCAGGGCGACTCGGCCGCGCTCGACGCCGACCGGTCGCTGTGGACGCGCTACCTGGGCGTCTGAACGCGGGCCGCGCTCAGGTCGTCACTCGGGCGCGGCGTCGAGCTTCAGGATCAGGTCGCGGCTCGCCTGATTGAGGCCGACGACCTCCGCCACACTGCCGTGCTTGCGCAGCCGCTCGACCACCTTGGTCAGCGCGGCCACGGCGGTCACATCCCAGAAGTGCGCCTGCGTCACGTCGATGCGCACCGGCGCGCCGTCGATCTCGCGCACGTCGAAGGCATCGACCAGCATGTCGGCCGAGGCGAAGAACACCTGGCCCGTGACGCGGTAGACGCGCGTGCCGCCCTCTTCCACTTCGGCCTGCACCTGCAGCAGCCGCGCGACCTTGAAGGTAAAGAACACGCCGCTGAGCATCACGCCGACCGCCACGCCCGCGGCGAGGTTGTCGGTGGCGACGGTGACGGCCACGGTCGCGAGCATCACCGCGCTCGACATGCGCGGATGCCGCACCAGCGTGCGCAGCGAGCCCCAGTCGAAGGTCGAGGCCGACACCATCACCATGATCGCGACCAGCGCCGCCACCGGCACCTGCGACACCCAGGGCTTGAGCAGCACCATGAGGATCAGCAGGAAGGCACCGGCGAACAGCGTCGACAGCCGCCCGCGTCCGCCGTAGCGCACGTTGCTCACGGTCTGGCCGATCATTCCGCAGCCCGCGATGCCACCGAAGCAGCTGGCCGCGACGTTGGCGATGCCCAGGCCGCTGCACTCGCGGTTCTTCGAGCTCGGTGTGTCGGTGAGTTCGTCGACCACGCTCGCGGTCATCATCGATTCGAGCAGGCCGACCATGGCGATCGCGAAGGCGGGCAGCGCGATGATGCGCAGCGTCTCCAGCGTGAGCGGCACCGAGGGGAACGCGAACGTGGGCAGTGCATCGGGCAGATGGCCGAGGTCGGCCACGGTCTTGAGCGGCAGGCCGAGCCACTGCCCCACCAGCGTCACGGCCACGATGCACACCAGCGGCGACGGCACCGCCGTCGTCAGGCGCGGCAGCAGGTAGATGATGGCCAGCCCGAGCCCGACCATGGCCCAGGTCGCGGTGTTCGCGCCGATGAAGTGCGGCATCTGCGCCGCGAAGATCAGGATGGCGAGTGCGTTGACGAAGCCGGTGCGCACCGACGACGACACGAAGCGCATCAGCACGCCGAGCCGCAGCAGGCCGAACACGATCTGCATCGCGCCCGCCAGCACGCCCGCGGCCAGCAGGTACGGCAGGCCGTGCGCGTGCACCAGCGGCGCGGCCACCAGTGCCACCGAGCCGGCCGCGGCCGACACCATGGCCGGGCGACCGCCGGTGAAGGCGATCACGAGGCCGATGACGAACGAAGCGAAAAGGCCGACCGCCGGGTCCACGCCGGCGACGAAGGAAAAGGCGATGACCTCGGGGATGAGCGCGAAGGTGGCGACGGCGCCCGCCATCAGCTCGCGGGGAATGCTCGGGCACCACTCGGTGCGCAGGCGACTGTGGGTAGAAGGCATGGGGAACGGCAACAGTCCGCAGGCGCCACTGAGGCGCCGCGATGCGGAACAGGAAAAGAGAGGGAGGGCCGTCGAGCGGCCTCCGTGCGGATGGCGACGGCCGTGAGCCGCCGCGCTTCACGCCGCCCGCGTCAGGGAGGCGTCGGCCGCGAGCAGCCCGACTGCCGGCGGCGGATGGGGAAGCGGGGCATCCGGGAACACATGGGCGCCGATTGTAGGGAGCGCCGTTGCAAGAGACTCAGCTCAGACCGAGCGCGTGATGCCGCCGTCCACGCGCAGGTTCTGCCCCGTGATGTAGCCCGCGCCCTCGGAAGCCAGGAAGCCGATGGTCGCGGCGATCTCGGCGCTGCGGCCGTAGCGGCCCATGGGGATGCGCTCGCGGAACACGTCCTTCTCGGGCAGGCTGTCGATGAAGCCGGGCAGCACGTTGTTCATGCGCACGTTGTGCTTCGCGTACTGGTCGGCAAAGAGCTTGGTGAAAGCCGCGAGGCCGGCGCGGAACACACCCGAGGTCGGGAACACGGGGTCGGGCTCGAAGGCTGCGAAGGTCGAGATGTTGATGATCGCGCCGCCGCCCTGCTTCACCATGTGCGGCGCCACGAGGCGCGCGGGGCGCACGGCGCTCAAGAAGTAGACGTCCATGCCGCGGTGCCAGTCGTCATCGCTGATCTCCAGGATCGGCGCGCGCGGGCCGTGGCCGGCGCTGTTCACGAGCACGTCGATGCGGCCCCATTCGGCGATAACCTGGTCGACGAGGCGTTTGACGTCGTCGTTCGACTGGTTGGAGCCGGTCACGCCGATGCCGCCGAGTTCCTGCGCCAGCGCCTCGCCCTTGCCCGACGAGGACAGGATGGCCACGCGAAAGCCGTCGTCCGCGAGCTTGCGGGCCGCGGCGGCGCCCATGCCGCTGCCGCCGGCGGTGACGATGGCTACTTTTTGGGGGGTGTCTGAAGGCATGCGGGCTCCTTGGGTTCGTGTATTCGAAACACGCATTGTGGCGAGGGCGCCATGGGTTGAGGGCTCTCGGGGGGAATGCTTTGTGGGGGTTGCTTTCGGGGCGCGATGGTTCAGGGCGCGTGCACAGGCCACCGGGTACTTCCCTCCGCGAATGTCCCCCGGGCTTCGCCCTCCTCCTTGATTTCGCTGCGGGAAGCACCCAGTGCCCTGCGCACCTGGGCACGCTGCGGGTGACCGCCGATCAACGACGGCTGCTCACAACGATCACGCTGGCGGGGTGCCTTGCGCAGCGAAATCAAGGGGGAGGCCGCAGGCCGGAGGACATTCGCGGAGCAAGGTGCCCCGTCGGCGTGATCGCGCCCCGAACAGCAACAGCGGCGAATCAGACCGTCGGCATCGTGGCCTGCATCGAAGGCCGCTGGTTGAACGCCGCAAACCACTTCGCGCTGTTCGGCGCCTGGGCGCGCCAGTCCACCGAGGGAAAGCGGAAGTCCATGTAGCCCAGCGCGCAGCCGAAGGCGATGGTGCCGATGTCGACGCGCTCGCCGAACGACGGCGCCGCCGCTTCGAGCCATTCGAGGCCGGTGCGCACCTTGTCGAGCTGGCCGTCGGTCCAGTCGGTCCAGCGCAGCGCTTCGGGGCGCAGCATGGTCTCGTAGCGCGCGAGCAGCGCGGCGCCGGTCATGCCGTCGGCCAGCGACAGCTCGGTCAGGCGCTCCCAGCGCGCAGGTCCGGTGGCCGGGAACAGGCCGCCGCCGTGTGTCGTGTCGAGGTACTCGCAGATCACGCGGCTGTCGAACAACACCTGGCCGTCGTCGGTGAGGAAGGTCGGCACCTGGCCCAGCGGGTTGTTCGGGAGGATGCTGGCGTCGCGCTTCACCGGGCCGGCGGCGCTCGGGAGCTTTTCGATGCGATCGGCCACGCCCAGCTCGTGGGCCACGACCATGCACTTGCGCACGAAGGGAGACGCGGGAGAGAAGAAGATCTTCATGGTCGGAGCGATCGAGCGAGTGAGTGAAGGAAAGCGGAGGACGTTCAGCCCGTGATCGGCGTGCGCGGCGATCCCGGCTTGCGGATGCGCAGCATGCCTTCTTGCGCCGCCGACGCCACAAGCCGGCCGTCGCGCGTGTAGATGCTGCCGCGGCACAGGCCGCGCGCGCCGCCCGCGCTGGGCGAATCGACCACGTAGAGCAGCCAGTCGTCCAGGCGGAAATCGCGGTGGAACCACATCGCGTGGTCGAGGCTGGCGGGGCGCACCTGGCCGCTCATGAAGCTCAGGCCGTGCGGCAGCATCGCGGCGCGCAGCAGGCCGTGGTCGGAGGCGTAGGCCAGCAGCGCGCGATGCACGGTCAGGTCGTCGGGCAGCGGCGCGATGGCGCGCATCCAGATGGCGCTCTGGTTCTCGGTGGGGAGCACCTCGGGCCGCAGCAGGTCTTCGGGGTCGACGCGCCGGTACTCGATGCCGTGCGGCTGGATGGCCTTGGAGCGCCAGGGTTCGGGCAGACGGTCGCCGAGTGCGATGCGCTGGTCGAGCTCGCTGGTCAGGCCGTCGGGGCCTTCGACAGCGGGCATGGGGAACTGGTGCTCGACGCCGTCGTCCACGGTCTGGAACGAGGCCGACATTTCAAAAATGATGCGCTCCTGCTGGCGCGCCACCACGTGGCGTGTGGTGAAGCTGCGGCCGTCGCGCACGCGGTCGACGCTGTACTCGATGGGCGCGTGCTCACCGGGCAGCAGGAAGTAGGCGTGCATCGAATGCACCGGGCGCTCGGCGCCCACCGTGAGGCTGGCGGCCATGAGCGACTGGCCGAGCACCTGGCCGCCGAAGACGGCGGGCGTGCCGATGTCCTCGCTCTGGGCCAGGAAGCGGTCGCCGCCCAGCGGTTCGAGCTGCATGAGGGCGACGAGGTCGGCAACGAGGCGGGCGGCAAGAGCGGGTTCGGGGGTCATCGGGGGAGATTTCTGGGCGAAAAAAGCAGCCCTCGACGATAGCAAAGGCCGGGCCCGCGCGCTGTCGCGGCCCGGTCAGCAGCCCCGACGGGCCTACTTGAAGAAGCAGATGTCCAGCATCAGGCGCAGGCTGCAGCCGTAGTCAGTACCGCCATCGACGGTGCGCACCGGCACGCCGCCCAGCAGCATCGAACCGTCGGCGGCATAGGCCAGCGGCGAGGGCGCCGCCTTGGTGAACGGCCCGCTCAGCGTTTCCTGCTCGACGTACGGAAGGTACTGGCGGCGGGAAAAGTCGATCTTGTCGGCCGACTTCAGCGCCACCGCCGCGTAGCGCGTGCCGTAGACCGTGCCGAAGTAACGCAGCATCGGCCCGGTGCGGTCGCCGTACTTCACGTCGGCCTTCGCGAAGCCGGTCTGGATGAGAAAACTGCGGTCTTCGGGCGTGAGGTCGGCGTCCAGCGCCATCAGCACGTACTGGCCTTCGAAGCTCTGGTTGCGCGCCACCTTCAGTTCGCCGATGAGCGCGGGCGTGACCTTGGTGCGGCCGTCCCAGCGCAGCAGCGCGGCCACGGAGGGGTCGCCGTCGAACACGTAGTGGTACTTGTCGCCGGCAATGGCGACCTTGCGGCCGTCCTTGGCCGCGACGAAGCTCAGCACGCGGTCCTTGCCGTGGACGGGGTCGCCCTCGGGGGTGCTGGCGCAGCCCACCTGCAGCAGGCCGAAGGCGGCGCAGGCCAGCGCCAGGAAGAGCCGACGCGCGGGGGTCGACAGCGAAGAAGAAAGAGGCACGGTGTGTCCGGGTTTCGAGTTCATCCAGCCCCGGACTCTAGCGCCGCGCCGCCCTCAGAAGGTGTGAATGAATCCGGCGTGGCCGAGCAGCCTGCCCAGGCGCGCCCCCTCAAGGCGCAAAGCGCAGCCATAGCCAGGCTATGGCGAGCATTTGCAACGCAGAGGGGGCGCGCCTGGGCGGGATGAGCGGGCATGGCGGATTCGTTCACACCTTCTCAACGGTCCAGGTCGACGCCGTCGGCCGCCAGCTTTTTCTGCAGCGCCGCCACGTCGATCGCCGCAAAGCGCCCGCTGCCCAGCGAGGCCGCCGCCGTACCCGCCGCCTGCCCCATCACGAAGCAGCCGCCGCTGGCGCGCGCGGCCGACTGGCCCTCGTGCGTCATCGAGGCGCAGCGTCCGGCCACCAGCAGGTTGTCGACCGTCTGCGGCACCAGCATGCGCCACGGCAGGTGGTTGTAGGCGTTGGCTTCGTCGCGCGGGAAGGCCCACTCGATGCGGCCGTCGGCGTGCATTTCCATCGGCCAGGCGTTCAGGCCGATGGTGTCGTCGAAGGTGGCCGAGCCGAGGATGTCCTCGCGGCCCAGCGCGTACAGGCCCTGGATGCGCCGCGTCTCGCGGATGCCGACCTGCGGCGCGATCTCCACGATGGCCGACGGCGCAAAGCCCGGCACCTCGGCCTGCAGGAACTTGAAGTACGCAGCGATCTGGCGCCGGCCTTCGAGCTCGCCGTCGCTGAGCTCGCGCGCATCGACGCCGTTCATCGCGCCGCCGGCGGCGTTGCGGATCTGCGTGACGTTGGCGCGCCACTCGCGCGGGTCCTTGTTGGGCCGCAGGATCGCGCCTTCGCGCGGAAAGCTGTACTTGCCCGGGTGCTGCTGCTCGGCGCGCGCCATGAAGTCGTTGATGGCCGAGAACTCGCCCACCGCGGCCAGCGCGGCCGGCGCATCGACCTGGCCGATGCGGAACATGGTGGTCGGGAACAGCCCGCTGCCGTGGCCGTCGCCCACTTCGAAGGGCACGCCCGCGAAGGCCGCCACGTCGGCGTCGCCGCTGGCATCGATGAAGGCATTGGCGCGGATCGCCTGGCGGCCCGACTTGGTTTCGACCACCAGCGCGCTGATGCGCGCGCCGTCGTGCAGCACCGCCGCGGCGTACGCGTGGAACAGCATCTGCACGCCGGCCGCTTCGAGCAGCTGGTCGGCGGCCAGCTTGTAGGCCGAGGTGTCGTACGAGCGCACGCAGATGCGCCCGCCCATGCCGTTCTGCGGCGCGTTCATGCCGTTGAAGCCGGCGATGCGGTCGATGAGGTCGTCGACCACGCCGCGCACCAGCTGCGTCATCTCGCCGCGGCGCTTGCCGTACAGGCCGGCGAAGTTGGTCACGCCGCCTGCGGTGCCCATGCCGCCGAGAAAGCCGTAGCGCTCCACCAGCAGCGTGCGCGCACCGTGGCGCGCGGCGCTCACGGCGGCGGCAATGCCGGCGGGGCCGCCGCCGACCACGACCACGTCGAAGTCACCGAACACCGGCAGCGCGCGCGCCGGTTCGTTCAGGGTGTGTGGTTGCTGCGTCGTCGTCATCACTGGATCTTGATGCCGCGCGTGGCGATGATCTTGCTCATGATCGCCGCCTCTTCCTTCACGCGCGTGCGCATGCCGTCCGGCGAGGTGCCCACGGCCTGCCAGCCTTGCTCGAAGAGCTTGCGGCGCACGTCGGGGTCTTTCATGACGATTTCGATCTCGCGGCTGATGCGTGCCTGCGCGGTCTTCGACAGGGTGGCCGGGCCGAGCAGCGCCACCCACACCTCGAGGTTGAAGTCTTTCACGCCGGCGTCGGCCAGCGGCGGGATCTCGGGCACCAGCGCGCTGCGCCCGCCCGTGAGGCCCACGGCCTTGAGCTTGCCGGCACGGATCTGCGGCATGGCCACGCCCGGCGGGATCAGGCCCATCTGCACCTGGTCGCCCAGCATGCCAGTGATGACCTGCGGGTTGCCCTGGTAGGGCACGTGCTCGGGCTTGAAGCCGTTCACGCGGCTCTTGAGCAGTTCCATGCCCAGGTGGCCGACCGAGCCCACGCCCACCGAGCCGTAGTTCCACTTGTCGCCGGCCTGGCGCGCGGCGTCGAAGAAGGCGGTGCCCGAGGGCAGGCTGTTCTGCGCCACGAGGACCAGCGGCGCGGTGGCGATCAGCGACAGGTAGGTGAAGTCTTTCGCCGGGTCGTACGGCAGCTTGGGATACAGCATCTTCGACGACGTGAGGTTGCCGTTGATGACGATGCCCAGCGTGTGGTCGTCGGTGGCCTTGGCCACCTGGTCGGCCGCGATGTTGCCCGAGGCGCCGGCCTTGTTGTCCACCACGACCGGCTGGCCCAGTGCGCGGGACAGCGGCTCGGCGATGGTGCGCGCCGCGATGTCGGGCGTCGATCCGCCCGGGAAACCCACCAGCAGGCGGATCGGCTTGGTCGGCCACGCGGGGGTGTCGGCGCTGGCGGACAGCGGCAGCGCCGCGGTGGCGGCCAAGCCGCAGGCGATCAGGAGGGCTCTCTTGGTGGCTTGCATGGGAAAAGACAGTTAAAGGTAAACAAAAATGCAAAGAGAGCCAGCTTAACTGGCGCGCCGAGCCCAGGGCAAGGCGCCCCCTCGTCAGTCGAGGCTGATGTTGCCCCGGCGCACCAGCTCCCCGTACACCTTCGACTTGGCCTCGGCGTTGCGCTCGATCTCCTCGGGCGACCAGGCCAGCGGCTCGAAGGCGAAGGTGTCGAAGCGGGCGCGGATGTCGGGGTCGGCAATCACCTTGGCCACGTCGGCGTTGATCTTGGCCTTCACGGCCGCCGACACACCCTTGGGCGCCAGCAGCGACACGAAGGAATTGACCTCCAGCGAGGCCGGGCCGCCGGCCTCGGCCATGGTGGGCACGTCGGGCATCTGCGGGATGCGCTTGGGCGCGGCCACGGCGATGTAGCGCAGCTTGCCGGCCTTGTAGATGCCCTGGCTCGACGGGATGCTGGCGAAAGCCCACGGCACCTCGCCCGTGCCCACGTTCGAATACAGCTGCGACACCTCGCGGTACGGCGCGTGCCGCATGCGGATGCCCGTGAGCGCCTCGAGCTGCTGCGCGCCCAGGTGGCCCGGGCTGCCGACGCCCCACGAGCCGTAGACGATGCCTTCGGGGTTGGCCTTGGCAGCGGCGATCAGGTCGCCCATGGTCTTCCACTTCGACTCGCTGCCCACGGCCACGAAGAAGGGCGTGCGGAACAGCGAGGCGACCGGGTCGAAGTGCTGCAAGGTCACGAAGTTGCGCGACTTGTACAGGTGCGGCAGCGCGGCGATGTGCTCGCTGTCGAGCTGCAGCAGCGTGTAGCCGTCGGGCGCGGCGCGGCGCGCCTGGTCGATGGCGATGAAGCCGCCGCCACCGGGCCGGTTGTCGACCAGCACGCGCTGGTTCCACAGGCGCGAGAGCTTGTCGGACACCAGCCGCAGCACCGCGTCGGGGCCGCTACCGGCCGCGAACGGGGTGATCAGCGTCACCGGCTTGCTCGGGTAGTCGCTGCCCTGCGCCCACGCGCCGGAGGCGGCGGTCAGGGCCAGGACGGCGGTTGTCAGCAATGCGCGCGGAAAGTTCATGGGTTGTCTCCTGGGCCTTCGGCCTCGTTGGGTGGGATATCGCAGAAAAACCGTGTCAGCGCGGCGCGGGTGCGTCGCCCAGGCAGTGCTCGGGTCGCCAGGCGTACAGCCATTCGACCGCATCGTAGAAACGTTCGGGCGTGCGCCCGGTCCACAGGCTGTTGCGCACCAGGCGCTCGACGCCTTGGGCGTGGTACAGGCGCCCCATCTCGCGCACCGACAGCACGACGCGCGCGCAGCGTGCGATGCGGGCCTGCTCGTAGCGCTGGAAGGCGGCGGTCATGTCGAAGTCGCAGGCCTTCACGGCCTCGCCGAGCGTCACCGCGTCTTCGAGCGCCATGCAGGCGCCCTGCGCGAGGTACTGCATCATGGGATGCGCCGCGTCGCCGAGCAGCGTGGCGGGGCCGTCGCTCCAGCGCTCGACGGGGTCGCGGTCGGCGGTGCTCCAGCGGCGCCACGAGGTCGGGCGATCGAGCAGCTGGCGCGGGCGCGCGTGCACGCCCTCGAAGTACGACAGCACCTCTTCTTTGCTGCCGTCGGTGACGCCCCACTCTTCTTCCTCACGGCTGTGAAAGGTGACGACCAGGTTGTACTGCTCGCCGTGGCGCAGCGGGTAGTGCACGAGGTGGCAGTTGGGGCCGGCCCAGACCACGGGCGCGTTCCATTGCAGATCGGCGGGCATGTCGGCCGCGGGCACCACGGCGCGGTAGACCACGTGGCCCGACACGCGCGGCGCATCGCCGATGAGCTTGGCGCGCACCACCGACTTCACGCCGTCGCAGCCGACGATGGCATCGGCCTGGAAACGGCGGCCGTCGCGCGTGACGGCCGTGACGCCGTGCGCGCCGGTGTCGATCGCCTCGACCTGCGCCGAGGTGTGGAAGCGGATCAGCGGATGCTGCTTCACGGCCTCGTGGATCGCGCCGTGCAGGTCGGCGCGGTGGCTCACGGCATACGGGTTGCCGAAGCGCGCGCGGAAGGCCTCGCCAACGGGCACCGACGCCACCTCGGTGCAGTCGACGGCGTCCATCATCACCAGCCGATCGGTGAACACCGAACTGCGGCGCACGGCCTCGCCCACGCCGAGCGCGTCGAGCGCCGCGAAGGCATTGGGGCCGAGCTGCAGGCCGGCACCGATCTCGCCGATGACGGCGCTCTGTTCGAGCAGGTCGATGGCCACGCCCAGGCGTGCGAGCGCGAGCGCGGCGGCCATGCCGCCGATGCCGCCGCCGACGAGCAGCACGGAAGGAGGTTGCTTCGAGTGGGTCATGCGCGGGCCAGGAAACTCAGTCGATGCGAACGGTCAGGGACGGCAGGCGCTCGATGCTGACCTTGATCGTCTGGCCCGGCTTCACCGCGCCCACGCCTTCGGGCGTGCCCGTGAAGATCAGGTCGCCGGGCTGCAGTGCGAACAAGGTCGAGAGGTTGGCGATGACTTCGTTCACCGACCAGATCAGGTGCGTGATGTCGCTGTTCTGGCGCACCTGGCCGTCGACCTCGAGCGTG
This sequence comes from Variovorax sp. 54, assembly GCF_002754375.1. Lineage (NCBI taxonomy): Bacteria > Pseudomonadati > Pseudomonadota > Betaproteobacteria > Burkholderiales > Comamonadaceae > Variovorax > Variovorax sp. 54. Next base: position 3,614,720 of record NZ_PEFF01000001.1, on the reverse strand, counting down.
ATGGCGCCGGCGTTGATCTCGCCCACGTCGGCCAGCGTGCGCAGCGGCGCGATGGGGGCCGAGAAGTCGAAGGCCTTGCCGATCTCCCACGGGCGGCCGGCTTCGCGCATCTTCATCTGCAGGTCGCGGCGCGTCATGTCCAGGCCCACGGCGTAGCTGTGGATGTGGCTGGCGGCCTGGTCGACCGGGATGTCCTTGCCGCCCTTGCCGATGGCGACCACCAGCTCGGCTTCGTAGTGGTAGTTGCTCGTGAGCGAGGGGTACGGCACGGCGCCGGTGGCGCCTTCGGCCACGGGCACGACCGAAGCGTCGTCGTTCGGCTTGCAGAAGAAGAACGGCGGTTCGCGGTCGGGGTCGAAGCCCATCTCGCGCGCATGCGCCGCGTAGTTGCGGCCGACGCAGTAGACGCGGCGCACGGGGAACTGCTTGTCGGAGCCGACGATGGGCAGGCCGACGATGGAAGGGGGCGTGAAGACGAAGGACATGGAAGCTCCTGCCGCGTGGGACGGCACATCAAACAAAGAGGAAAAAGAAGGAAAGAAGGTCGCCGCGCTTTCAGGCGTCTTCGAGGAAGGCTTCGCGCAGGATGCCCATGGCCTGCTGCACGGGACGATCGGAAAAGCTGAAGAGCACGGTGTCTTCGCTCGGCGACGACAGGCGCAGCGGCGCCCACGACGGCACGACGAAGGTGTCGCGCGGGCCGAAGTCGAAGCGCTGGCCGGCAATGTCGGCCGTGCCGTGGCCTTCGACCACGCTGTAGACGGTGCCGTCGGTGGCGCGGTGCGCCTGGCCGGCGAAGCCCTTGGGCAGCAGCTGCAGCTGGGTCGAGATGGTCGGCATCGGCGAACCGCCCGTCAGCGGGTTGATGTAGCGCAGCTTGTGGCCCAGCCAGGCATCGGGCGCTTCCTGCTTCTGCAGTTGCGCCAGCGCCTCGCGGCTGCGCAGGTAGGGGTAGTTGAAGATCGGCGAGGTGGCCGAGGTGTGGTCGTGCCGCACCGGCACCATGTTGTGGCCGAAGCGCGCCAGGCTGTGGCCTTCGGGCCGCGCCACGTGCTGCACCTTGGCGTCGTCGTTCTCGGCAAAGCCGGCGTCGAAGAAGCGCAGCATGGGAATGTCGAGTCCGTCGAGCCACACCACCGGCTCGGTCACGCCTTCGATGCCTTCGTTGCCATGGTCGTGCCAGGCCCACGAGGGCGTGATGATGAAGTCGCCGGGGTGCATGGTCGTGCGCTCGCCGCCCACGGTGGTGTAGGCGCCCTTGCCGTCCACGATGAAGCGCAGCGCCGACTGCACATGGCGGTGCGACGGCGCGACCTCGCCCGGCATGATGAGCTGCAGGCCGGCGTAGATCGACTGCGTGATCGACGCATTGCCGGGCAGCGCCGGGTTCTCGAGCACCAGCACGCGGCGCACGGCCTCTTCGGCGGTGATGAGGTCGGCCGACTCCATGAGCAGCGGGCGGATCTCGTCGTAGCGCCACAGCGCGGGCACGCACGGGCTCTTGGGCTCGCGCGGCACGAGCACATGCAGCGACTCCCACAGCGGCGAGAGGTTGAGCGGTCGGATGCGGGCGTAGTAGTCGCGGCGCTCGGCCAGGTTGGCAGGCGCACCATCGGCACTGGAAGGGGCGCTGGAAGAAGCGGGGTTCATGGGTCGGTGTCTCCGTTGGCCGGCATTGTTGTCCCGGCCCACTATTTGCTCAAGACCGCGTGCCAATACACGGAATTCGAAATTTCGATAATGGTGTCTTTCGCCTTCAGGGCTCCGTCCCGCCTCACCCCATGTCCAAGCTCGATCTCGAATGGCTCGCCGTGTTCGACGAGGTCTACAAGACCGGCAACGTCACCAAGGCCGCCGAGCGGCTGGGCATGGCGCAGGCGGCGGCCAGCACGGCGCTGAACAAGCTGCGCGCGCACTTCGACGACCGCCTGTTCACCCGCACCGCGCAGGGCATGCAGCCCACGCCGCACGCCGAGCGCATCTACCCGAACCTGCGCGAGGCGCTGGCGCAGCTCGCGCAGGCCCAGGGCAACCGCAGCAGCTTCGAGCCGGCGCACGCGCAGCGGCGCTTTCGCATCTGCATGACCGACATCAGCGAGGTGGTGCTGCTGCCCGGCCTGCTCGACCACCTGCGGCATGCGGCGCCGGGCGTGCACATCGAGACCGAGATCATCTCCACCCACAGCGGGCGCCGGCTGCAGGACGGCGACGTCGATCTGGCCGTGGGCTTCATGCCGCAGCTGGACGCGGGCTTCTACCAGCAGGTGCTGTTCATGCAGAACTTCGTCTGCCTGGCGGCGCAGAACCATCCGCGCATCGGCGCCAAGCTCACGCGCAAGCGCTTCGAGGAAGAGGCGCACGCGGTGGTGTCCAGCTCGGGCACGGGGCACGCCATCGTCGACACCACCATCGCGCGCCTGGGCCTGAAGCGCAACGTGGTGGTGCGGCTGTCGAGCTTTTTGAGCGTGGCGCGCATCGTGGCCCACACCGAGCTGATCGTGGTGGTGCCGCGCATCCTGGGCAACGTGCTGGCCACGCAGGAGCCGGTGAAGGTGCTGGCGCCGCCGTTCACGCTGCCGGCGTATGCGGTCAAGCAGCACTGGCACGAGCGCTTTCATGCCGACCCGGGCAACGCCTGGCTGCGCCGCACGCTGGCCCAGCTCTTCAGCGGCAGCTGAGCGCCTGCAACGGCACGACAGGCGGCCGCCAAAGGGCGTCCGGGCGCTCGCATAATCGCGGCTCCCCACTTACTGCCCACAGAGAAAAGGCGCCCCCATGTCTTCCATCACCCTCCGGTTCCTGGCCGAACCCAGCACCGTCAACTTCGGCGGCAAGGTCCACGGCGGCACGGTCATGAAATGGATCGACGAGGCCGGCTACGCCTGCGCCACCAGCTGGGCCAAGCGCTACTGCGTCACCGCCTTCATCGGCAGCATCCGCTTTCACCGGCCGATCATGATCGGCGACCTGGTCGAGGTCGAGGCCCGCCTGGCCTACACCGGCACCACCAGCATGAACATCTCGGTCGAAGTGCGCAGCGGCGACATGAAGGGCGGCGTGATGGAAAAGACCACCGAATGCCTGATCGTCTTTGTCTCGGTCGACTCGCACGGCCGGCCGCTGCCGGTGCAGCCCTTCATTCCCGGCACGCCCGGCGAAATGGCCCTGGCCGAGCGCGCCAAGTCGCACCTCGATGCCAGCCGCGCCGCCGGCGGCACGCCTTGATCCTGCGCGCGGGGATAGGCGGCGCGCCCTAACCACGGGGCGCGCGGGCGGCTAGAGTCGTGCGATTGCATACCAAGGAACACATTGCATGGCCACCTCCAAAGACGACAGCAGCAGCAGCAGCGACGACAAGACCGACCGCATCAAGGATTCGGCCCAGCAGATCTGGCTGGCCGGCCTCGGCGCCTTCGCCAAGATGCAGCAAGAGGGCAGCAAGGCCTTCGAGGCGCTGGTCAAGGACGGCGCCGGCATGCAGAAGAAGACCCAGCAGGCCGCTGAAGAAACGCTGGCCCAGGCCCAGCAGCGCATGGCCGGCTTCGCCAGCGAGTTCGGCACCAAGGCCGCCGGCCAGTGGGGCAAGCTAGAGAACATCTTCGAAGACCGCGTGGCGCGTGCGCTCGAAAAGCTCGGCGTGCCCTCGGCCGCCGACGTGGCCGCGCTGCAGGCCCGCATCGAAGCGCTCGAAGCCCAGCTCAAGCAGCGCGACGCCAAGACCTCGCCCGTGCGCGCCTCGCGCAAGGCCGCGCCGGCCCCCACAGCCAAGAAGACCCTGCGCCGCCCCAAGGCCGGCTGACATCGTTCTGTAATTGCGGCACTGCACAAAAAATCAGCACCGCAAAACATGCCCCGCACCGTTCAAGGTGCGGCGCACATGCGCTAGAGTGCCCCCAAGACCAAGAGAAACCACGGGGGCACCGACATGGCAAAGAAGGCGCCACGCCGCACTGCGCAACGCATCCTCGAAGCTGCATTGGATTTGTTCAACCGCTTCGGGGAACCGAACGTGTCCACCACGCTGGTGGCCGGCGAGCTGAACATCAGCCCCGGCAATCTCTACTACCACTACCCCGCCAAGGAAGAGCTGATCAACAAGCTCTACGAAGGCTACGAAGCCGAGCTCAACGAGCTGCTGCACGCCAGCGAGGGCGTGCACGACGTGGAGGACGCCTGGTTCTTCATGCACAGCCTGTTCGAGCTGATCTGGCGTTACCGTTTTCTGTACCGCGACCTCAACGACCTGCTGAGCAAGAACCGGCACCTGGAGACCCAGTTCCAGCTCGTGCTCAAGAACAAGGCACGCGCCATCCGCCAGCTGATCGCCGGCCTGAGCCGCGCCGGCCACCTGGACATCGACGCGCACGAGGTCGACACGCTGGCCCAGAGCATGGTCGTCGTGCTGACCTACTGGCTCAGCTACGAGTACGTGCGCAACCCGCGCCAGGCGCTGGAGCCCGCGCACGCGCAGGGCGCGCTGATGCGCGGCGGCCACCACACGCTGCACCTGCTCGCGCCCTACCTCGCACGCGACCAGCGCCGCCACCTGCTGGCGCTGAGCAATGCCTACAACGGCGAAAACGCCGCCAGCAGCCCCACCAGCCACGTGCCACCGACGGTCGATATGGCGGCCTAGAACATCCATGCCCCACTCCGATTTCAAACCGCTCTCGCTGCTGTCCGCCGGCCCCGCCGCGGCCACGGCCGCCGCCGGCACCGAACCCTGGACGCCCCTTCCCTACCCCGATGTGCCCCGCTACGACGCGCGCAGCCTGCTCGCGCACTGGCCGCGCCTGCACGCCGGCCACGCGCTGCCGCCGCCTGCGGCCGACGCGCCGCTGGCCGAAGGCTGGGCGCTGTACCACAGCGGCGAGTTCGAACGCGCCGCCGCCCTCGGCCTGCGGCACGGCCCCGACGGCCTGGCGCTCGCCAACCAGGCGACCGCGATCTACGCCAACTACCTGGAGCCGCGCGAAGCCGTGCGGCTTTCGCTGTTCCGCCAGGTGATCGAGCGCGCCGGCGCGCAGGTCGCGGCCGAGCCCGACAACTGCCAGGCGCTCTACTGGCAGGCCTATGCGCTGGGTCGCTACAGCCAGGGCATCAGCGTGGCACGCGCCTTGGCGCAGGGCCTGGGCACCAAGCTCAAGGGCGCGCTGGAGCACGTGATCGAACTGCAGCCCGAGCACGGCGATGCGCACCTCGCGCTGGCCGCCTTCCACGCCGAGGTGATCGACAAGGTCGGCGCGCTGGTCGGGCGCATGACGTACGGCGTGCGCGCCGAGACCTCGATCGAACTGTTCGAGCGCGGGCTGGCGCTGCACCCGCAGTCGGCGGCCGGGATGATGGAGTACGCGCGTGCGTTGCTGATGCTGCACGGCGAGTCGCGCACGGGCGAGGCGAACGGGCTGTATGAAAAGGCGGCGGCGCTGACGCCGGCGGATGCGCGGGAGCGGCTGGATGTGGAGCTGGCGCGGGCGGGTCTGACGGACTGAAAGGCCTGAATGCTTGCAATTGGTACCACTTGGTACCAATCCATTTAAGATGCGCGCTTTCTGACCTTCTTCCCGACTGCCATGTCCGACCTCAACGCCCTATTCGAAGCCGCCCAGGCCAACTCCAAGCTGCTGGCCGAGCGCCCCGACAACCCGACGCTGCTGAAGATCTACGGTCTGTTCAAGCAGGCGACCGAAGGCGACAACACCGCCAAGAAGCCCAGCTTCAGCGACATCGTCGCGCGCGCCAAGTGGGACGCGTGGACCGTCCAGAAGGGCGCCACCGCCGACGAAGCGAAGCAGAAGTACATCGACCTGATCGAATCTCTCAGGGCCTGACCGGCCGCGCTGGCTAGCCGACGATCCCGCGTTCCTGCAGCGCGGCGATCTGCTCGGTGCTCAGGCCGATCTCCTTCAACACCGCCTCCGTGTCCGCCCCCAGCGCCGGCGCGTTGCGGCGGTGGCCGGCCGGCGTGAGCGACAGCTTGGGCACGAAGCCCGGCACGGCGAGCGCGCTGCCGTCGGGCATCTTCACCTCCTGCAGCATGCCGCGCGCGGCGTAGTGCGGGTCGGCCGCGATGTCGGCGATGGTGTAGATGCGCCCGGCCGGCACGTGCGCCGCATCGAGCGCGGTCAGCACCTCGGTCACGGTGCGCTGCGCGGCCCAGTCGCCGATGGCGGCGTCGAGCAGGTCGACCTGCGCGACGCGGCCCGTGTTGCCGGCCAGCGCCGGGTCGGCCGCGAGGTCGGGCCGGCCGATGCAGGCCATGAGCCGCTTGAAGATGCTGTCGCCGTTGCCCGCGACGATGGCGTAGCCGCCGTCAGCGCAGCGGTAGGCGTTGGTGGGCGCAATGCCCGGCAACGCGCTGCCGGCCGCCTCGCGCACCGCGCCGAAGGCGCCGTACTCGGGCAGCAGGCTTTCCATGCAGTTGAAGACCGCCTCGTACAGCGCCACGTCGACCACCTGGCCCCGGCCCTTCGGAAACTCGGCGCTCACGGTGGCGTGGCGGTGCTGCATCGCCATCAGCACGCCGATCACGCCGTGCAATGACGCCAGCGTGTCGCCGATCGACACGCCCACGCGCACCGGCACGCGGCCCGGTTCGCCCGTGAGGTGGCGCAGTCCGCCCATGGCTTCGGCCACCACGCCGAAGCCGGGGCGGTCGCGGTAGGGGCCGGTCTGGCCGTAGCCGCTGATGCGCAGCATCACGAGCGCGGGGTTGGTGGCCAGCAGTTCATCGGGGCCCAGGCCCCAGCCTTCCATCGCACCGGGACGGAAGTTCTCGACCAACACGTCGGCCTCGGCCGCGAGCTGGCGCACGATGGCCTGCGCCTCGGGCTCGCGCAGGTCCAGCGCCAGCGAGCGCTTGTTGCGCGACTGCACCTGCCACCAGACGGAGGTGCCGTCCTTCAGCAGCCGCCAGGTGCGCAGCGGGTCGCCCGCGCCGGGCGGCTCGATCTTGACCACGTCGGCGCCGAAGTCGGCCAGCGTGCGCGCCGCGAACGGGCCGGCGATCAGTTGCCCGAGTTCGACGACCTTGAGGCCAGCCAGCGGGCCCGCGGCCGGAGGAGAAAGAGAGCTTTGCGTCATGGCGCCCAAGTGTGCCCCGGCACCGACCAGTTCATGCGCTGCGGCCCGACGAATCAGCGCTCCGAAACTGGCACGGCTCCGTCGCGAGACACCGCAGAACCGGCTTTGCCGGGCTGCCGATGTCGCCCCCGGCAGGGGGTTGGAGAAGCGACACGAAGTGCGCGAAGCCTGGGGGCGAGCTTCGTCTACGCGAAGCGGCTGCCGCCCTGCGGCGCTTCGAGCAGCGCGTCGAGGTTGCGCGAGATCTTCTGCTCGATCTGGTCGCTGAAGCTGCTGAACAGAAAACCCAGCGTCGCCTCCAGCCGGAAGGTGTCGGCCGTGACCTCCACCGTGCCGTCGATGCCCGCACGGCTGAACTGGGCCGTGTCGCAGTCTGTGCCTTCGGTGTAGGTGCACTCAAGGCCGTAGTCCTGCTCGACCTGATGCACCCATTGGCGCGCGACTTCGCGGGCGCCGGCAATGCCCAGCGTGTGGTTGCGTTCGATTTGGATGTCAGGCACCGTGGTCTCCGTTGTCTTCGTGTGTGCGGCCTTGGCGCGCGTGGGTGTGCAGGATACCCGTGGCGGCCTGCAACGCATTGCGGCGCTCTTCCGTCGTGGGCAGCGCGGCAATGCGCCGCACCGCAGTGTAAAAGCGCGGCCAGTCGCGGCCCTCGCGTTCGAACAGCGCCTCGAAGCTCGGCACCAGATCGTCGTAGGCGCCCTGCGCACCGAAGGCCGCGTTGTTGGCGCGCGCCACCCAGCCGTCGTAGGCGTTCTGGCGCGGGCCGGTCCAGCCTGCCTTCAGCGCGGCATAGCGCGCGCGGAAGTCGGCCATGGCGGCCTGCTTCTGCGCTTCGACCTTCGTCCAGTCTTTGGCCTTGGCTTCGGGCGATTCGTACACCTGCGTGAGCGCGCGGCGCGTGTTGAGCGCGAGCGCACGGAAGTCCTGCCGCTGCGCATTGAACTGCGCGTACTCGGCGCGCGCCGCCTCGCCGGCTTCGCGCTGCAGCCACATCGCGCCGCCGATGCGCTCGACGGCCGTGGCGTACGACTCGTTGAACACCGTGTCGCCCGACACATAGAGCACCTGGTGCGCCAGCTCGTGGAACACGAGGCGCGCCAGTTCGCCCTCGGGGTAGCCGATGAAGGTCGACAGCAACGGATCGCCGCCGGCCCAGTTCATCCAGCCCAGCGTGGAGTAGGCCGGCACGGGGTACACGGCCACTTCGAGGCCGTTGGTCTTCTGCGCCTCGGCCTCGGTCTTCGCGGCGGCCTCGTCGTAGTAGCCGCGATAACCCACGCAGCCCGCGACCGGAAAGCACCAGCTCTTCAGCGTGAGCGAGTACGGCGGCGCGGCCACCACGTTCCACACGGCGGCGGGGCGATGCAGGTCGGCATACGAGGTGTAGCTGGCGTTGTCGGGCAGGCCGAGTTCGCTCGATGCGAAGCGGCGGATGCGCTGCGCGAGTTCGAGCTTGGCCTTGAGCGGCGCCCCCACGGCCGGGTCGGCCAGCCATTCGGGCACGGGCTTGGCCGCGCGCAGGATGTCGAGGTGGCCGTTGGCCGATTGCCAGTAGTAGCCGAGGTCGGCGCAGCCGGAGAGAAAGAACGCGCCGGCCAATGCCAGCGCAGGCGCACGCAGCCGCCGCATCACGCCTTTTCGACCTGCACCAGGCAGTCGTAGAAGGTCGGGCCGCGGCCGATGTCGGTGAGGCGCTGGCTGGTCAGCTCGTTGACGTTGGTGCCGTCCATTCCGAGCTTGCGCCACCAGATGCCCATGCCATGCACCACGCCGCGGCGCGCGCGGCGCGACACCTCGGCACGGCAGCGGTGCTCGCCGCGCTGGTTGAACACGCGCACCGTGGCGCCGTCCTCGATGCCGCGCGCGGCGGCGTCGTCGGCATGGATCTCGAGCAGCGGCTCGACCTCGATGGCGCGCAGGCTGATCACGTTGACGAAGGTCGAGTTGAGGAAATTGCGCGCCGGCGGCGAGATCATCGCCAGCGGGAATTCGGTCGAACTGCCGGCCGGCTCCCAGTTGGGCACGTGGTCGGGCAGGCCGTCGATGCCCATGGCCTGCAGGCGCTCGCTGAAGAACTCGCAGCGGCCCGAGGGCGTGGGGAACTTGCCTTCGGCGAACGGCGCCTCGGCCAGCTTCAGGCTGGTGAAGCCTTGTGCGCGCAACTGGTCGAAGTCGATCGTGTCGTCGGCGAAGGCGGTGCGGCACAGCGACTCGTCGCTTTCGGCAAAGCAGGGCTCGTCGAACCCCATGCGGCGCGCCAGTTCGCGGAACACCCAGGCGTTGCTGCGGGCCTCGCCGCGCGGCGCAACGGCCGGCTGGTTCAGCAGCACGTCGGTGTGGCCGTAGCTGCAGTGGATGTCCCAGTGCTCCAGCTGCGTGGTGGCGGGCAGCAGGTAGTCGGCGTAGTCGGCGGTGTCGGTGCGGAACTGCTCGAGCACCACGGTGAACAGGTCTTCGCGCGCGAAGCCCGCCACCACCTTGGCCGACTCGGGCGCGACCGCGACCGGGTTGCTGTTGTAGACCACGACGGCCTTCACGGGCTTCGCGGTGTCGAGCAGCGCATCGCCGATGGTGCTCATGTTGATGGTGCGCGGCTTGCGCCCGGCCAGCAGGTCGGGGCGCTGCAGCGCGGCGCGGTCGACCGGGTAGTGGCCCGAGCTGCTGAGCAGCAGGCCGCCCGCGCGGTCGCGCCAGGCCCCGACCAGCGACGGCAGGCAGGCAATGGCGCGTGCCGCGTTGCCGCCGCCGCGCACGCGCTGCATGCCGTAGTTCAGGCGGATCGCGGCCGGCTTGGTCGTGCCGTAGGCCTGGGCCAGCGCCACGATCTGTGCTTCAGGAATGCCGCAGACTTCGGCCGCACGCGACGGCGGCCATTGCAGCGCGCGCTCGCGCAGCTGCTCCCAACCGAGCGTGTGGTTCGCGATGTACTCGTGGTCGAGCCAGCCGTGCACGATGAGCTCGTGCATGAGCGCCAAGGCCAGCGCGGCGTCGGTGCCGGGCAGCAGCGCGATGTGCTCGTCGCACTTGTCGGCGGTTTCGGTCTTGCGCGGGTCGATGCACACCAGCCGCGCGCCGGCACGCTTGGCGGCCTGGGCGTGGCGCCAGAAATGCAGGTTGCTGGCGATGGAGTTGCTGCCCCAGATGAGGATGAGCTTGGCCTCGGCAAAGAACTCGATGCGCATGCCGACCTTGGCACCCAGCGTGTAGACCATGGCTTCGCCGCCCGCCATCGAGCAGATGGTGCGGTCCAGCAGCGAGGCGCCGAGCTTGTGGAAGAAGCGCCGGTCCATCGACTCGCCCTGCACGAGGCCCATGGTGCCCGCATAGCTGTAGGGGAGAATTGCTTCCGGTTCGGCCTGCAAACCCCGAAGATGCGCGGCGATGTCGTCCAATGCCGCCTCCCACGAGACGGGCTCGAAGCGGCCGCTGCCCTTGGGGCCGACGCGTTTCAGGGGCTGTACCAGCCGCTCGGCATGGTCATTGCGTTCGATGTACCGAGACACCTTGGTGCACAGCACGCCGCCGGTGTGCGAGTGGGCGGGGTTGCCCTGCAGCTTCACTGCCACGCCGTCCTTGACGGTGGTGACGAGCGCGCAGGTGTCGGGGCAATCGTGCGGGCAGGCGCCGAGCACCGTGGAGGGTGCGGAGGCGTCGGGCGTGTCGAGGAGGGAATCCGTTGCGTGGGCCATCGGACAAGTCTAAATTGAGTATCAACACACTGGGCAGAGGGAGGATTTCACCATGACGATGCATCTGAATCGCAGGCATTTTTCGATCGCCACGGCGGCCGCCGCCACGCTGGGCGGCTTCGGCATCGCCCGGGCGCAAAGCGAGACGCCGCTGGTGCTGGGCCAGTCGGCGCCGTTCACGGGTCCGGCCGCGCAGCTGGGCATCCAGTTCCACCAGGGCGCCCAGCTGTTCCTGGCGCAGCACAACGCCCAGCCGGGCCTGCGCGACGTGGTCATCAAGAACCTCGACGACGGCTACGAGCCCGACCGCTGCGCGGCCAACACGCAAAAGCTCATCGCCGAAGACGTGTTCGCGCTGTTCGGCTACATCGGCACGCCGACCAGCCTGGCCGCGCTGCCGCTGGCGGTGAAGGACAAGGTGCCGTTCATCGCACCGTTCACGGGCGCGATGTCGCTGCGCGAGCCCTTTCATCGCAACGTGTTCCATCTGCGCGCTTCGTACAACGACGAGACGGCATTGATGGTGAAACAGCTCACCCACCTGGGCATGAAGAAGATCGCGGTCTTCTACCAGAACGACGCCTACGGCAAGGCCGGGCTCGACGGCGTGACGCTGGCGCTGGGCCAGCAGGAACTCAAGCCCGTGGCGCTGGCCACGGTGGAGCGCAACTCGGCCGACGTGGCCGCCGCGGTGAAGACGATCGTGGCGAGCCAGCCGGCGGCGGTGGTCCAGGTCGGCGCCTACAAGGCCTGCGCGGCGTTCATCCGCGAGGCGCGCAAGGCGGGCTACGGCGGCGTGTTCTTCAACCTCTCGTTCGTGGGCACGCAGGCGCTGGCGGACGAGCTGGGCAAGGAGGCGGCGGGCGTGATGGTCACGCAGGTGGTGCCCTCGCCCTACAACCAGGCCAACGCACTGGCGCGCGAGTTCACCGAGGCGGTGCGCAAGGCGGGCGGCGGCGCGAGCGCCAATTTCTCGAGCATGGAAGGCTACCTGGCCGCCAAGGTACTGACCGAGGGCCTGCGCCGCGCACCGGGCGGCAAGGGCACGCGCGACGGGCTGATCGCGGGGCTGGAAAGCATCGAGCGGCAGCAGTTCGGCGGCTTCGAGGTGTCGTTCTCTTCGAAGAGCCATGTGGCTTCGAAGTTTGTCGAGCTGTCGATGCTGACGGGGGATGGGCGGGTGCGGACCTAGTTTTTTCGGCGCTCTTGTCCGGGGCGCGTGCACAGGACACCGGGTACTCCCCTCCGCGAATGTCCTCCGGCCTGCGGCCTCCCCCTTGATTTCGCTGCGGGGAGCACCCAGTGCCCTGAGCACTGGGCACGCGGCTGGGATGTGATCAGGCCGAGAGACCGTCCACCGCCTGGAACATCGCCTGCCGCGCCTGGCTCACGATCTGCCCACGCCAGGCATCGCTGTCCGTGTAGAACGCCTCCACCATGCGCGCGCGGATGCCGTCGGCCAGGTCGGCCGGTGCGTCCGGGTGCTTGTGCAGCCAGTGGTCGGCGCGCAGCGCACCGGTCACTTCGAGCATCGGCAGCGTGCCGTATTCGAGGGCGATGCCGGTGTACTCGGCCTGCGGGCACTCTTCGTACACGGCGTCCCACATCAGCCCGCGCAGCAGCGCCGAGGTCGAGGAGCCGTCGTAGATCGACGTGACGGGCGCGGCGGGCGTGCCCCACCAGGCGTTGGCGCGGGCGTAGGCGACCTTGTCGTCGCGGCAGGCAAAGATGCGCTCGCCCAGGCCGTTGGGGCCGAGGCCTGTGTGCAGGTCGATCCAGGCGAGGCGCTTGGCGTTGCCTGCATGGCGGTGCAGCACGCTGCGGATGGTCTTGTTGCTCCACGTGGGCGCCTTGCCGCCGAAGAACAGGCCGTCGTCGAACTGGTACTGGCCGCTGGTCACCGCCGCCTGGTAGGCCGTGGCACCGTGCTTCTCGATCCACTTGTCGATCGCGGCCTGGTTGTCCGGCGTCGGCGGCCAGGTGTCGGGCAGCAGCAGCGGATGCAGCCTGGCGTAGGGCTCGTTCACCGGCACGGGCTGCGAGAAGTCGAGGAAGTTGCGGTTCAGGTCGACGTTCTCGTGCGTCACGCGGCGGCCGTACGAAAAGCCGTGCGGGTTGAGCGCATGCACGTACAGCACGGCCACGCCCTGCGCCTTGGCCTTCTCGCGCCACTCGGCGTCGTGCAGCGCGAACACCTGCACGCCGCTGCCGCAGTGGCCTTCGACGCCATGGCAGGCGCTGGTGACGACGAGCAGCCGCTCGGCGTTGGCGTCGCCGTCGAGCGCCACGTCCATCGACAGCTCTTCGCCGTCGCGGCCCTTGAGCGGGTGCGCATGCGGTTCGACCGTGAGGCCGGCGCTGACGCAGCCCTGCAGGAACTTCTGGCGCGCTTGGGCGTAGCGCGGCGAAAAGGCCTCGGCGATGCCGATCATGAGACGTTGCCGCCCGGCTTGTTCAGGAACTGCTCGGCGATCTGCACCCAGCAGGTGGCGCCCAGCGGAATAAGGTCGTCGTTGAAGTCGTAGCTCGCGTTGTGCAGCGTGCATGGGCCTTCGCCGTGGTGCACGTCGCGGTGCGCGCCGTCGCCGTTGCCGATGAAGGCGTAGGCGCCGGGCTTGGCCTGCAGCATGAAGGCGAAGTCTTCCGAGGTCATGGCGGCCTCCTGCTTGAGCACGTTCTCGGGACCGACGATCTCGCCCATCACGCGGCGCGCGAAATTGGCCTCGGCCTCGGTGTTGATGGTCGGCGGGTAGTAGCGCTCAAAGCGGAACTCGCAGGTGGCGTCGTGCGCGGCGCAGATGTGCTCGCTGATCTGCTGCATCTTGGCCTCGATCATGTCGAGCACCTCGAGCGAGAAGGTGCGCACGGTGCCCGACAGCTCACAGTTGTCGGGGATCACGTTGTTGGTTTCACCGGCGTGGATGGTGGTGACCGAGATCACCGCCGAATCGGTCGGCTTCATCTTGCGCGTGAGGATGGTCTGGAAGGCCTGCACGATCTCGCAGGCGATCGGCACCGGGTCGATGCCGGTCTGCGGCAGCGCGGCATGGCCACCCTTGCCGACCACGTTCACATGGAACTTGTTGCCCGAGGCCATCACCGGGCCGGGGCTCACGGCGAACTGGCCGGCCTTCATGCCGGGCCAGTTGTGCATGCCGAACACGGCGTCCATGGGGAACTGCTCGAAGAGCCCCTCCTTGATCATCTCGCGCGCGCCGCCGCCGCCTTCTTCGGCCGGCTGGAAGATCAGGTAGACGGTGCCGTCGAAGTTGCGGTTCTTCGACAGGTGCTGCGCTGCAGCGAGGAGCATCGCCGTGTGGCCGTCGTGGCCGCAGGCGTGCATCTTGCCGTGGTGCTGGCTGGCGTGGGCGAAGGTGTTGAGCTCGGTGACGGGCAGCGCGTCCATGTCGGCGCGCAGGCCGACGGCGCGGGTGCTGGTGCCGTTCTTGACGATGCCGACCACGCCCGTGGTGCCCAGGCCGCGGTGGATGGGAATGCCCCACTCGGTGAGCTTGCCTGCCACCACGTCGGCGGTGCGGACTTCTTCGAAACAGAGTTCAGGGTGGGCATGAAGGTCACGCCGGACGGCCGCGATGCCGGCCGCCTGCGTGACGAGCGAGTCGATGAGTTTCATAGGACACAGTCTAGGCTTTGCAAGATGCGCCGCAAAGACCGTGCCGGGCAAACCCTCAGCGGCCGATGCTCTTCAGGTACTCGGTGCGTGCGGCCCGTGCGGTGTCGGTGAAGTCGGTGAAAACACCATCGACGCCGAGCTTGTAATAGACCGCGTATTCGTTCTTGCCGTCCTTGTTGTAGTCGGAGGCCAGCCGGCGCGACTCGTTACGGAACGTGAAAGGGTGAACGAACAGGCCTGCCTTGTGGGCGTCGGCGATCAGCGTGGTGGGGGCCGTCGAAGTGGCGTCGGCGTCGTTGATCTTGCCGTCCTTGTTGACGTCCACCACCTTGCCGTCGGCGCCGACCGTGCCCTTGACGCTCACGATGTAGCGCTTCCAGGGGCCGATGCCGTCGGCATAGGTCTTGATCTCGGCCAGCCCGGCGGGCGTGACCATGACGTCGAAGTTGCGCTTGTCGCCGGCCTTGGTCCACTCGTAGGGGCGGTCGACGGGCACGGCGTAGGTCATGGCGCCGGTCTTCATGTCGATGCCGTCGCCGTCGATCAGCTGGATGAGCTTGGTGTTCAGGCCCTTGCTCTTCATGTACTTGAGGCTGCCGGGCTCGAACGACTGCACGTAGATGGGCGCGGTCTTGCTGTTCCAGCCGGCGGCGTTGATGGCGGCGACGACCTTGTCTTCCATCGGCATGCCCAGGTCGCGGAAGTAGGTCGGGTTCTTGGTTTCCGGGTAGATCGCGATGGTGCGGCCGGTTTCCTTCGACTTGGCCTTGGCGAAATCGATGATCTCCTGGAAGGTCACGATCTTGAACTTGCCGTTGAATTCCTGCGGGCGCTCGGGGTCCGTCGAGATGCCGCCCAGCGTCTTGATCTCGGCCAGCGTGAAGTCGTTGCTGAACCAGCCGGTCTGGGTCTCGCCGTCGACCTGGATGGTCTTCTTGCGCGAGGCAAAGCGTGCGTGCTTGGCCACGTCGGTGCTGATCGCCAGGTTGGGGTCGTGGCGGGCGATGAGCACGCCGTCCTTGGTGGAGACCAGGTCCATCTCGATGACGTCGGCGCCCAGCTCGATGGCGCGGGCATAGGCCTCCAGCGTCTGTTCCGGCAGGTAGCCCGAGGCGCCTCGGTGGGCAATGACCAGCGGCGGCTGGCCGTCCAGCGTGAGCAACTGGTTGGCCGACGGGCCGGTGGTGCCGCAGGCGGCGAGGCTCAGGACGGCCGCGGCGGTCAGGGTGATCTGCAGGGACATGCGCATGTTGTCTTCTCCATCCAAACAAAGAAAAAAGAGGAGGCAGGCTACCCGCTGCGCGTGACAACACCGGTACCCATCTGCGCGCGCGTTCAACTTCCCGGACAATCTGTTGCATGCAGCACACGCTTTCTCCCCAGAGCCTCTTGATGGCGCAAACCTTGGTTCGCATGAACACGGTGAGCGCAAACAGCAACCTCGAGCTGATCGACTTCGCCCAGGCGCACCTCGCCGCCCTCGGCGTGAAGAGCCGCATCACCTACAACGCCGAGCGCACCAAGGCGAACCTGTTCGCCACGCTGGGCGAGGGCAAGCCGGCCGGCGTGATCCTCTCGGGCCACACCGACACGGTGCCCTGGGACGGCCAGGACTGGAGCGTCGACCCGCTGTCGGCCGTGGTGCAGAACGAGCGCCTGTACGGGCGCGGGTCGGCCGACATGAAGAGCTACATCGCGATCGCGCTGGCCAATGCCCAGCGCTTCCTCGAGGGCGACGCACCCTTCGCGGTGCACTTCGCCTTCACGTATGAAGAAGAGATCGGCTGCTTCGGCGTGCGCGAACTCATTGCCGACATGCGCGACGCCGGCATCAAGCCGCTGGCCTGCATCGTGGGCGAGCCCACCAGCATGGTGCCGGCCATCGCGCACAAGGGCGTGTACCGCTACAAGTGCTGCGTGCGCGGCAAGGAAGCGCACTCGTCGCTCACGCCGAAATCGGTCAACGCCATCGAGATGGCCGCACGCGTGATCGGCAAGGTGCGCGACATGGCCGAAGACTTCGAGCGCAGCGAGCCGCGCTACGACGGTTTCGACGTGCCCTTCAGCACCGCCAGCGTGGGCCAGTTCCACGGCGGCATTGCCGACAACGTGGTGCCGCGCGACGCCGAGTTCCGCTACGAATTCCGCGACCTGCCCACGGCCGATGCGAAGCGCATGCAGTCCGACGTGCTGGCCTACGCCGCGAGCATCGAGCCCGCCATGAAGAAGGTGGCGCCCGACGCCGGCTTCAGGTTCGAGACCATCTGCGAGATCCCGAGCTTCCTGGGCGCGGCCGGCGACCCGGTCACGCTGCTCGCGCAGCGCCTGGCCAGCGAAGACCGCACCACGTTGGTGGCCTTCGGCACCGAAGCGGGCCTGTTCAAGAACGCCGGCATCCCCACGGTGGTGTGCGGCCCCGGCAGCATCGAGCAGGCGCACCAGCCCGACGAGTTCGTGAGCCTCGAACAGCTCGCGCGCTGCGAGTTGTTCTTGGAGCGCCTCGCAACTTCGCACAGCATTGGCTGAAGACCCAAGCAGCGCCGCACTGCAGCGCATGAAGCGCATCGCGCTCGGCCTGCTGTGCGCGGCGGCGCTGCTCTATGCCGTGGCGAGCGCGCTGCATTCGCAGCACCCGGCCTGGGGCTATGTGGCCGCTTTTTCCGAGGCCGCAATGGTCGGCGCCATTGCCGACTGGTTCGCGGTGGTGGCGCTGTTTCGCCACCCGCTGGGCCTGCCGATCCCGCACACGGCGATCATCCCGAGCAACAAGGACCGCATCGGCGCCAAGCTCGCGGGCTTCATCTGCGACAACTTCCTGAGCACCGCGCAGGTGCTGGCCAAGCTGCGCCAGTTCGACGCGGCGGGCCGCATCGCCGAGTGGCTGGCCCGGCCCGCCAGTGGCGACAGGCTCGGCGAATGGGGCGTGGCCGCCACGCGCTACGGCCTCACCGCCTTCGACGACGAACGCGTGCGCGACTTCATGGGCCGCGCTGCCGCGGCGGGCCTGGCCAAGATCGACCTCTCGCGCCTCACCGGCCAGGCACTCGACGCGCTCACGGCCGGCGGGCGCCACCAGGCGCTGCTCGACGACGTGCTGCAGCAGGTGGCCGAGCTGCTCGACGGCGAGGAGGTGCAGGCGCACATCACCGAGGGCATCGCGCGCGAGATCAAGACGCTGCGCTACGTCGGCCTGGACCAGGTGGCGGCCAAGCTCGCCACGCGCAAGATCGTGGCCGCCATCGCGCGCACGCTGGCCGAGCTGGCGGCCGAGCCCGACCACCCGATGCGCAAGCGCTTCGACCACTTCGTCGACGACTTCGTGGTGCGCCTGAAGCTCGACCCCGAGTTCCAGCAGCGCGGCGAGCAGATCCGCGCCGAGCTCATCGCGCACCCGGCGCTGGGCGACTACCTGCACGGCCTGTGGGGCGAGCTGCTGGGCTGGCTGCACGACGACCTCGGGCGCCCCGACTCGACGATCCGCCAGCGCATCGCGACGATGGCCGGCGCGCTGGGCCAGCGGCTGCAGAACGACGCGGCGATCCGCGCCTGGATCAACGAGCAGCTCGAAGCCGCCGCGCCGGCCGCCATCGAGCGCTACCGCGAAGACATCCGCCGCTACATCGAGGAGCGCGTGGGCGAGTGGAACGCGCACGAGATGACCGACGAGCTCGAGCGCCACATCGGGCGCGACCTGCAGTTCATCCGCATCAACGGCACGCTGGTGGGTGGGCTCGTGGGGCTGTTGATCCACACGGCGACGCAGCTGCTGCGCGGCTGAACCATCGCGCGGTGCTGCGGGTAATCCGCAGCGGACGAAAGTCCGCGTCTTGTCCCGCGAGCGACTGCGCGGCCTCCTCCGGCTCCTAGACTGCGGGCGCACTGCCGCATCCACAACGCCAACCCAGAGGAGATCGCCATGCCCCGTCGTTCGATCCGCGCAGCCGCGCTGACCGCTGCCCTCGCCCTGCTCGCCGCCTGCAGCTCGCTGTCGCCACCGCCCAAGCGCCCCGCCGCCTGGGCGGCGCCCGAGGTGCTCGTGGCCCCGTCGGCCTTCGCGGGCGTGCACGGCCTGGCCATCGATGCGAAGGGCCGGCTGCTCGCGGGCTCCGTGCTCGGCAACACGCTGTGGGAGGTCGACCGCCAGACCGGCGCCGCCAAGGTGCTGATCGACGCCCCCGAAGGCCAGGCCGACGACATCGCGGTCGGGCCGAAGGGCGAGCTGGCCTGGACCAACTACCTCATGGGCATGCTGCGCTACCGCGAGAACGACAGCGCACCGCTGCGCGTGCTCGCCAAGGACCTGCCCGGCCTGAACTCGCTCGATTTCGATCGCCGCAACGGCAAGCTCTACGCCTCGCAGGTGTTCCTGGGCGATGCGCTGTGGGAAATCGACCGCGAAGGCAAGCAGCCGCCCCGGCTCATCAAGAAGGACATGGGCGGCTTCAACGGCTTCGAGGTCGGGCCCGACGGCCTGCTCTACGGGCCGCTGTGGTTCAAGGGCCAGGTGGTGAAGATCAACCCCGCCGACGGCGCGATGACGGTGATCGCCGACGGCTTCAAGATCCCGGCCGCCGCCAACCTCGACGGCAAGGGCAACCTCTGGGTGGTCGATGCGCGCAGCGGCGAGCTGGTGAAGGTCGATCTTGCGAGCGGCAAGAAGACCGTGGCCAAGCAGCTGCGCCCGTCGCTAGACAACCTGGCCATCGCACCCGACGGGACGATCTACATCTCGAACATGGCCAACAACGAGGTGCAGGCCTTCAACCCCGCCACCGGCGAACTGCGCACGCTTACCAGCGGCAAGGTGGCGGTGCCCGCGGGCCTCAAGATCGACGGCAACGACCTGTGGGTGGCCGACGTCTTCGGCTTCCGGCAGGTCGACGTGCGCACCGGCGAGGTGCGCGACGTGTTCCGCATGCAGCGCGACCCCGACCTCGACTACCCCTTCGCGGTCGGGCTGTCGCCCAAGCTCTTTGCGCTGACCTCGTGGTTCACGGGCTCGGTGCAGCTGGTCGACCGCCAGACCCTGAAGACGGTCGAAACGATCCACGGCCTGAAGGCCCCGTTCGATGCGCTGCCCATGCCCGATGGCAGCGTGATCTACGCCGAACTCGCCACCGGCAGCATCACGCGCGCCAGCGGGCCGAAGTTTGCAGAGAAGTCAGTGCTGGCTAGCGGCCTGAACGGCCCGGTGCAACTGGTGGTCGGCCAGGACGGCGCGCTCTACGTGACCGAGGCGGCCGGCAAGCTGCTGCGCATTCCGCTGGACGCCAGCGCGCCCCTGCGCACCGTGGCCGACGGGCTGGCGCTGCCCGAGGGCCTGGCCCAGACACCGTGGGGCAGCTTCATCGTGGCCGAGAGCGCGGCGCGCCGGCTGGTCGAGATCGACCCGGCCACCGGCACCCGCCGCACGGTCGCCGACAACCTGCCCATCGGCCTGGCGCCCGGGCCCGGCCTGCCACCGCCCTACGTGGTGACGGGCGTGGCCGTGGGCCGCGACGGCACGGTCTACGTATCGGCCGACAAGAACAATTCGATCTATCGAATTCGGCCTGTTATGCAGGGTAACAATTAGTACAAGTTTCTGTTTACTTTTATAAACACATATTACAAACTGGCCGGGACGCTTCGCAGCGTTCCGATCGCATAGGGCAGTCGGGGGTCTGCGAAGCGCTCTTTTCGAAGGGACATCGCATGACTCCGCTCGTCGTAGGCCAGGTGCTATCGCCCGAATATTCCCTGGGGTTGGTGGGACTTTCATTCCTCATTTCCTTCTTCGGCTCGCTCGTGGCCCTGATCTGTGCCGGGCGCATGGTCGGCGCCGACGGCAAGCCCAACCTGGCGATCGTGGCCTGCGCTGCGGTGGCGCTGGGCGGCATCGGCATCTGGTCGATGCACTTCATCGGCATGCTGGCCTACCGGCTGCCCTTCGGCATTTCGTACAACATGCCGCTGACCATCGTGTCGCTGGTGGCGGCCATCCTGATCTCGGGCGTTGCGCTGTACCTGGCGGGCGGACGAAAGAAATTCAGCCGCTCCGGCTGGCTGGCCGGCAGCCTGCTGGCGGGCCTGGGCGTGTGCGTGATGCACTACATGGGCATGTTCGCGATGAACATGCGGGCCACGATGAGCTTCGACCCCGGCATGGTCGCGCTGTCGGTGGTCATCGCCATCACGGCCGCCGCCGCGGCGCTGTGGCTGGCCTTCAACCTGCGCAAGCTGAGCCACCAGGTGGCCGCCGCCGCTGTGATGGGCGTGGCGGTCTGCACCATGCACTACGTGGGCATGAGCGCGGCCAGCATGATCTGCACGGCCGCCGCCCCGATCGACGCGCTCACGCTCGGCGGCAGCTACATGGGCCTCACGGTGTTCGGCACGGCCGGCGCGGTGCTGATCTTCATCTACTGGGTGGTCACGGGCAGCAGCCTCGATGCCGCCCCCGCTGCACAGCAGCGCGTGCGCCCCAGCTAGTTGGCGCAAGCGGGCCGGGGGCCCGCCTCCTACAGTCTGTGCGAACGACACGTTGCGCTTCGCACAGACCCCCATGCCCTTTCTCGACTCCCGGCTGCAGACCGCCGCCGACACCTACCAGGCCAACCGCGCGAGCATGCTGTCGCTGCTGGACCAGGTCCGGTCGCACGAAGCCCGCGCCGTGGCCGCCTCCAGCGCCTCGGCCGAGCGCTTCGCCAAGCGCGGCCAGTTGCTGCCGCGCGAACGCCTCGCCCTGCTGCTCGACACCGGTGCGCCCTTCCTGCCGCTGGCCACGCTCGCGGGCCTGGGCCAGGACAACCCCGACCTCACCAAGAGCGTGCCCGGCGGCGGCCTGATCGCCGGCATCGGCCGCGTGGCGGGCGTGCGCTGCATGATCAGCGCCTCCGATTCCGGCATCGACGCCGGCGCGCTGCAGCCCATGGGGCTGGACAAGCAGCTGCGGCTGCACGAGATCGCGCTGGAGAACAAGCTGCCCTTCATCCAGCTGGTGGAAAGCGCGGGCGCCAACCTCATGCAGTACCGCGTGCAGGACTTCGTGCGCGGCGGCAACATCTTCCGCAACCTCGCGCGGCTCTCGGCCGCGGGGCTGCCGGTGGTGACGGTGACGCACGGCTCGTCGACCGCGGGCGGCGCCTACCAGACGGGCCTGTCGGACTACATCGTGATGGTGCGCGACCGCACGCGGGCCTTCCTGGCCGGGCCGCCGCTCCTGAAGGCCGCCACCGGCGAGATCGCCACCGAGGAAGAACTGGGCGGCGCCGTCATGCACACCCACATCTCGGGCCTGGGCGACTACCTGGCCGAGGACGACCGCGACGCGCTGCGCATCGCACGCGCCATCCTCGGCGGCATCGACTGGGCGCGCGAAGAAGCACCGCGCGCCTTTGCCCCGCCGCGCCACGACGCCGAGGAACTGATGGGCCTCATGCCCGCCGACGGCCGACGGCCGGTGGACATGCGCGAGGTCATCGCGCGCATTGCCGACGGCTCCGAGTTCCTGGCCTTCAGCGAGCACTACGGCAGCGCCACCGTCTGCGGCCACATCCGCCTCGAAGGCCATGCGGTGGGCATCATCACCAACAACGGCCCCATCGATTCCGACGGCGCCACCAAGGCCACGCACTTCATCCAGGCCTGCTGCCAGTCGCGCACGCCCATCGTCTACCTGCAGAACATCACGGGCTACATGGTGGGCCGTGCGCACGAGGAGGCCGGCATCATCAAGCACGGCGCCAAGATGATCCAGGCCGTGACCAACGCCAACGTGCCGCAGATCACGCTGCACTGCGGCGCCTCGTACGGCGCGGGCAACTACGGCATGTGCGGGCGCGGCTTTGCGCCGCGCTTCTGCTTCTCGTGGCCCAACGCACGCACCGCCGTGATGGGCGGCGAGCAGGCCGCGCAGACCATGGCCATCGTGATGGAAGCGGGCATGGCGCGAAAGGGTGCCGTCGACCGCGACAAGATCGACGCGATGCAGCGCCAGATCGTCGAGCGCTTCGACCGCCAGATGAGCGTCTTCACCACCAGCGCGCTGCTGCTCGACGACGGCGTGATCGACCCGCGCGACACGCGCGCCGTGCTGGCCGAGGCGCTCTCGATCTGCCGCGACGCCGAGGCGCGCGCGCCGCAACCCATGCAGTTTTCGGTGGCACGGCCATGAGCGCATTCCAGAAGATCCTGATCGCCAACCGCGGCGAGATTGCCGTGCGCGTGATGCGCACCGCGCGCGCCATGGGCTACCGCACGGTCGCCGTGTACTCCCGCGCGGATGCAGACGCCGAGCACGTGCGCCAGGCCGACGAGTCGGTGTGCATCGGCGAGCCGCTGCCCGCGCAGAGCTACCTGGCCATCGAATCGATCATTGCCGCGGCCCGCGCCAGCGGCGCCGACGCGGTGCATCCGGGCTACGGCTTCCTCGCCGAGAACGCCGCGTTCGCGCAGGCCTGTCGCGACGCGGGGTTCGTCTTCATCGGTCCGTCGCCCGAGGCCATCGTCGCGATGGGCGACAAGGCCGGCGCCAAACGGCTGATGCAGGCCGCCGGCGTGCCGTGCATTCCGGGCTACCAGGGCGACGATCAGAGCACCGCCACGCTGGCCGCCGAGGCCGAACGCATCGGCTGGCCCGTGATGATCAAGGCGACCGCCGGCGGCGGCGGGCGCGGCATGCGGCTCGTGGCTTCGGCCGGCGCCTTCGCCGAGCAGCTGCAGAGTGCGCAGTCCGAAGCGCTCCATGCCTTCGGCGACGCCACCGTGATTCTGGAGCGCGCCATCGTCGCGCCGCGCCACATCGAGATCCAGGTGTTTGCCGACCGGCACGGCCACGCGATCCACCTCGGCGAGCGCGACTGTTCGGTGCAGCGGCGCCACCAGAAGGTGATCGAGGAAGCGCCCTCGCCGGCCGTCGATGCCGCGCTGCGCGCGCGCATGGGCGCCACCGCCGTGGCCGCCGCGAAGGCCATCGCCTACGAAGGCGCGGGCACGCTCGAGTTCCTGCTCGACGCACAGGGCCAGTACTGGTTCATGGAAATGAACACGCGGCTGCAGGTGGAGCACCCCGTGACCGAAGCGGTGACGGGCCTCGACCTCGTCGAGCTGCAGCTGCGCGTGGCCGCCGGCGAGCCGCTGCCGTTGACGCAGGACGACGTGCGCATCGCCGGCCACGCGATCGAGGTGCGGCTGTGTGCCGAAGACCCGCAGCAGGGCTTCCTGCCGCAAAGCGGCACGCTGAGCGCATGGCGCACGTCACCCGCGCTGCGCACCGAGCACGCATTGCGCGACGGCGCCGAAGTGCCGCCCTTCTACGACTCGATGGTCGCCAAGCTCATCGCCTCGGGCCGCACGCGCGACGAAGCGCGGCAGCGGCTGCTGGCGGGCCTGCGCGACACGGTCGCACTCGGCCTGCCGACCAACCAGGCGCTGCTGCAGCGCGCGCTCGCGCACCCGGTGTTCGCCAACGGCGAGGCGACCACCGCGTTCATCGGCGACCACCTCGACGCCCTGCTCGCCGCCGACGTTGCGGCCGACACGCGCGCCGCCCTGCTCGCGGCCTTGCTGCTGCAGACCGGCGCGCGCGGCTGGCCCTCACCGCTGGCGCACACGCTGCCCAACGCGCTGCGCTTCGCGCTCGACGGCGCCGTGCACTCGGCCCGCGTGACGCCGCGCGGCGCGGCGCGCTTCGAGGTCGTGCTGGACGACGCCGCGCCCGTGTCGCTCGCCTTGCTGGCGCTGTCGGACGACGGCCTGCTGCGCTTCGCCTGCGATGGCGTGGCCGCGCAGACGCGGGTCGTGCGGTGCGCCGAACGCGTCGACTTCCATTTCGACGGCCGCGCCTTCCGCCTCGACGACCTCACGCACGTGGCCGTGGCGCGCGCCGACGCAGGCGGCGGCGACGGCCTGCTGCGCGCGTCGATGAACGGCCGCGTGGTCGCGCTGCTGGCTGCCGAGGGCGACACCGTCGCGGCGGGCCAGCCACTGGTCACGCTCGAGGCCATGAAGATGGAACACGTGCATTGCGCACCCCGCGCGGGCCGCGTCGCGGCACTGCATGTGGCCGTGGGTGCGCAGGTCGCTGCGCGCCACATCGTGGCCGAGATCGCCGAGGCCTGATGGCCTCCTTCACTTGCCAGAGCACTTCCCCATGAACGCACCCCACTACCGCTCCGTCTTCGCGCCCGCCCTGTTCGGCGGGCAATGCATCGTCGTCACCGGCGGCGGCTCGGGCATCGGCCGCTGCACCGCGCACGAACTGGCCGCGCTCGGCGCCCACGTGGTGCTGGTCGGACGCAAGCCCGAGAAGCTCGACGCGGTGCGCGCCGAGATCGAAGCGGCCGGCGGCAACGCCAGCACGCAGGCCTTCGACATCCGCCAGGAAGACGCCGTGCGCGAGGCGGTGAAGGCCATCGTCGCGGCGCATGGCCGCATCGACGGGCTGGTCAACAACGCGGGCGGCCAGTACATCACGCCGCTGGCCGCCATCTCGGCCAAGGGCTGGGAGGCGGTGATCCACACCAACCTCACGGGCGGCTTCCTGGTGGCGCGCGAGTGCTACGTGCAGAGCATGCAGGCCCACGGCGGCGCCATCGTCAACATCGTGGCCGACATCTGGGGGTCGATGCCGAACATGGGCCACAGCGGCGCCGCGCGCGCCGGCATGGTGAGCTTCACCGAGACCGCCGCCGCCGAATGGGCCGTGAGCGGCGTGCGCGTGAACGCGGTGGCGCCGGGCTACATCGCCTCCAGCGGCATGGACCACTACCCGTCCGAGGCCGGCGACATGCTGCGCGCCATGCGCAAGACCGTGCCCGCGGGCCGCTTCGGCAACGAGGCCGAGACCTCCGCCGCCATCGCCTTCCTGCTGAGCCCGGCCGCCGCCTTCATCAGCGGCACCGTGCTGCGCGTGGACGGCGCGCGCCCGCAGGCACGCATGGGCTGGCCGATGGAACTGCCCGACGCGCAGGCGCAGCAGCGCCCCGCGGTGCGGCCCTATGACGGCTTTCACCTCGCGCAGACACCGCGCGTGTTCCAGGACAAGTAACGAGCGATCGAACGAACGGACCAACGGAGACCAGTGATGCAGTACACCCATGAACACCTCGAGATGCAGAACACCCTGCGCCGATTCATCGACGAGGAGATCAATCCCCATGTCGACGAATGGGAAGAGGCCGAGATCTTTCCCGCGCACGAGGTCTTCAAGAAGCTCGGCAACCTCGGCCTGCTGGGCCTGAACAAGCCCGAGGCCTTCGGCGGCGCCGGGCTCGACTATTCGTATGCCATGGCCTTCGCCGAGGGGCTGGGCCACATCAGCTGCGGCGGCGTGCCGATGGCCATCGGCGTGCAGACCGACATGTGCACGCCCGCGCTCGCGCGCTTCGGCAGCGACGAGCTGCGCCGTGAGTTCCTGGTGCCCGCCATCGCGGGCGACACGGTCGGTTGCATCGGCGTGAGCGAGCCCGGCGCGGGCAGCGACGTGGCGGGCCTGAAGACCCACGCGCGCAAGGACGGCGACGACTACCTCATCAGCGGCCAGAAGATGTGGATCACCAACAGCCTGCAGGCCGACTGGATGTGCATGCTGGTCAACACCAGCGACGGGCCCGTGCACCGCAACAAGTCGCTCGTGATGGTGCCGATGAACCTGCCCGGCATCGAGAAGGCCAAGAAGATCCGCAAGATCGGCATGGACTCGAGCGACACCGGCCTCATCTACTTCGACAACGTGCGCGTGCCGCAGCGCTACCGCATCGGCGAAGAGGGCCAGGGCTTCGTCTACCAGATGCAGCAGTTCCAGGAAGAGCGGCTGTGGTGCGCCGCCAGTTCGCTCGCGCCGATGGACGACTGCATCCAGCAGACCATCGAATGGGCGCAGCAGCGCCAGATGTTCGGCGCCACGCTGGCCGACCAGCAGTGGGTGCAGTTCAAGCTGGCCGAACTCAAGACCGAGGTGGAAGCGCTGCGCGCCCTCACCTACCGCGCCTGCGACCTGCATGTGAAGGGCGAGGACGTGCTCGAACTCGCGTCGATGGCCAAGCTCAAGACCGGCCGCCTCACGCGCCAGGTGGCCGACACCTGTCTGCAGTTCTGGGGCGGCATGGGCTTCACGCTGGAGAACCGCGTGGCGCGCCTGTACCGCGACGGCCGCCTGGGCTCCATCGGTGGCGGCGCCGACGAGGTGATGCTCGGCATCCTCGCCAAGACCATGGGCATCGCCAAGCGCCCGCCGCGCGGCTGACCGGGCACACCATGGACGCGGAACTGCAGGCCGACCGCGCGGCGCTCGCCGACACGGTGCGGCGCTTCGCCCAGGCCGAGATCGCACCCAACGTGCAGGCCTGGGACGAGGCCGGCGAATTTCCGCGCGCGCTGTATGCCCGCGCGGCCGAACTGGGCCTGCTGGGCCTGGGCTACCCGGAAGCACTCGGCGGCACACTCGCCTCCTATGCGCTGAAGCTGCCGGCTTGGGTCGCGCTCGCGCGCCACGGCCAGAGTGGCGGCGTGCTCGCGAGCCTGTTCTCGCACAACATCGGCCTCCCGCCCGTGGTGCTGCACGCAAGCGACGCCGTGCGCCACGAGGTTGTGCCCGCGGTGCTGCGCGGCGAGAAGATCGCCGCGCTCGCGATCACCGAACCCGGCGGCGGCTCCGACGTGGCCGCAGTGCGCACCACAGCCAAGCGCGATGGCGACCACTACGTGCTCAACGGCGAGAAGACCTTCATCACCTCGGGCATGCGCGCCGACTGGATCACCGTGGCCGTGCGCACCGGCGAAGGCCGCGGCGCGGGTGGGCTCTCGATGCTGCTGGTGCCCGGCGACGCGCCCGGCCTTTCGCGCACGCGGCTCGCGAAGATGGGTTGGCTGTGCTCCGACACCGCCACGCTGCACTTCGACAACGTGCGCGTGCCCGCACGCTACCTGCTCGGCGAAGAGGGCGCGGGTTTTCGCATGGTCATGGGCAACTTCAACGGCG
Organism: Variovorax sp. 54; assembly: GCF_002754375.1. Lineage (NCBI taxonomy): Bacteria > Pseudomonadati > Pseudomonadota > Betaproteobacteria > Burkholderiales > Comamonadaceae > Variovorax > Variovorax sp. 54. The sequence goes on along the minus strand of NZ_PEFF01000001.1, from coordinate 3,587,350 downwards.
AGCGCGTCGGGCTCGCGGCCGGCGCGCTGGGCTTTGCGCAGGCCTGCCTCGACGAGGCGCTGGCCTGGTCGCGCGAGCGCAAGACCTTCGGCGCCGCGCTCATCGAGCACCAGGCGGTGCGCCACAAGCTGGTCGACATGCAGATGCGCATCGCCTCGACCGAAGCCTGGCTCGAGGCCGTGTCCGCCGAGGGCGACGCCCACGAAGCAGCGGGCCGCATCAACGCGCCCGAGTGGGTGGCACAGGTCTGCCTGCTCAAGAACCACGCCACGCAGACCATGCAGTTCTGCGCCGACCAGGCCGTGCAGATCCTCGGCGGCATGGGCTTCATGCGCGGCACGGTGAGCGAGCGCGTCTACCGCGAGGTCAAGGTGATGATGATCGGCGGCGGGGCCGAAGAGATCATGAAGGAGCTGGCGGCGCGGCAGCTGGGGTGGGTGTAGCGGCGCGCCTGTTTACCATCGGCGGGCCCTTCACCCTCACCGACGCCACATGAACCTCCGACACGGCCTCGCGGCACTGGCCGCCACCTTCTGCACCGTCGCCCTCGCACAAGACCAGCCCGCGCGCGAACCGATGCCGCGGGAAGACCTGCAGTCGCTGGCCGCCACCTACCAGCTGCTGCGCGACGCGTACGTGAAGCCGCTCAGCGGCGAAGAGATTCTTCAGGCGGCCTTGCGCGGCATGGTCCGCGAGATCGACCCCGAGGGCGGGCAGTTCCTCATGAAGGAAGACCTGGCCGACCTGGCACCGCCGGCGAACTACACGGGCGGGGCCGTGGGGCTGGAGATGATCGCGCGCAACGGCGAAGTCGCCGTGATCTCGCCCATCGTGGACAGTCCGGCCGAGAAGGCCGGCATTCGCCCCAACGACGTGCTGCTCGCCATCGACGGCACGCCCATCAAGGGCAACCTCACCCTCGCGTTCAAGATGCTGCGCGGCCCGCTCGGCAGCAGCGTGGCGCTGACGATGCGGCGCCCGGGCGTCGAGGCACCCCACGAGTTCAAGGTGGAGCGACAGAACGTACAGGGCGCGATCGTGCGCGTGTCGACGGCGGCGCCAGGCATCGCGGTGCTTCGCATCACCGCCTTCAAGGACAACACGCTGGACCAGGTCGCCCGCGAACTCGAAGCCCAATGGCGCCGGCAGCCGTTCAAGGGGGTGGTGCTCGATCTGCGGCGCAACCCGGGCGGGCGGCTCGATACCGCGGTCGGCGTCGCGGCGCTGTTCCTGCCGGCCCGCCGCACGGTGGTGGTGAAGACCCAGGGCCGCCGCCTCGAATCGAACTCCGTCTACCTGTCCGACCCGCCCTACTACGCGCGCAACACAGACCCGTTCGCGGCGGTGCCGCCGGAGATCCGGACGCTTCCGCTGGTCGTGCTCGTCGACGAGGGCACGGCGTCCGGCGCGGAGATCGTGACGGCGGCCTTGCGCGACCACCGCCGCGCGCGCATCGTGGGCCGCAAGACCTTCGGCCGCACGAGCATCCAGACCGTCACGCCGCTGGGCCCTGAACGCGCGGTGCGCTACACCTCCGCGTACTGGTTTCCGCCGTCGGGTGAAACGCTGGACAAGATCGGCATCACGCCCGACCGGCTCGTGGAGGCCGTGGACTTTCAGCGCGAGCTCGACGAGGCCGTTGCCGAGCTGCGCACGAAGCTTCAGTGATCTGTCTTCGGCGGCGTTGAGGTTTCGGCGGCCTTCGCCACCGCCGCGCGCAGCTTGTCCTTCTTGCTCGGCCGTGTGCCCTTGATGCCGCCGTTGCCCGAGGTGTCGACCACCGTCGGCGCGACCTCGGTCGGCTCGAAGCCCTCGATGCGCTCGCGCGGCACGCGCAGGCCCTGGCGCTTCTCGATCAGGCGGAAGTGCGCCTCGGTCGCAGCGCTCACGAAGCTGATCGCCAGCCCGCTCGCGCCCGCGCGGCCGGTGCGGCCGATGCGGTGGATGTAGTCGGTCGGCGAGCGCGGCAGGTCGTAGTTGATGACCACGGGCAGCTGGGCAATGTCCAGGCCGCGCGCGGCAAGGTCGGTGGCGATCACCACGTCCCAGCGGCTCTGCTTGAACTGCGCCAGGATGTCGCTGCGCGTGCCCTGCGCAATGTCGCCGTGGAAGGGCACGGCGTAGATGCCGTTCTTGTAGAGCTTCTCGGCCACAGTCTGCGCCGCGTGCTGCGTGGCGACGAAGACGAGCACGCGGTCCCACGTGCCTTCGTTCTCTTTCAGCAACTGGCGCAGCAGCTGGGTGCGGCGGTTGGCGTCGACCTCGATGGCGCGCTGCACGATGTCGGGCGCCGTGCCGGGCTCGCCCTGCACATCGACCAGCACCGGGTCGCGCAGCACGGCGTCGGCCAGCGCCTGGATGGCCGTGGGGAAGGTGGCGGAGAACAGCAGGTTCTGGCGCTGCTTCGGCAGCAGCGCGAGGATGCGGCCCAGCTCCTCGGCAAAGCCCAGGTCGAACAGGCGGTCGGCCTCGTCGAGCACGAGCATCGACACGGCGTCGAGCGCGAGCGCGTTGTGCTCCACCAGGTCGAGCAGCCGGCCCGGCGTGGCGATCACGATGTCGGCGCCGCCGCGCAGGCGCATCATTTGCGGGTTGATCGAGACGCCGCCGACCGCGACGACGATCTTCAGGCGCTCGGGCAGGTGGCGGGCGAAGTCTTCCAGCGTCTCGCCGACCTGGGCCGCGAGTTCGCGCGTGGGCACGAGCACCAGCGCACGCAGCCGGCGCGCGGTGGACGAGGTGGACGACGCAGGCTCGGCGGCCAGGCGCTGCAGCAGCGGCAGGGAAAATGCGGCCGTCTTGCCGGAGCCGGTCTGTGCCGAGCCCCGCAGGTCGCGGCCCTGCAAAATTGCAGGGATGGCCGCCGCCTGGATGGCGGTCGGCGCGGCAAAGCCGCTCGCGGCGGCCGCTTGCGCGAGCGCGGGGGTCAGGCCCAGGGTATCGAATGGCATGGAACGGGCACCGGGAAAAAAGAGAGATCGAAAGAAAGACGAAAGACGGATCGCATGGGAACGATGAAGAACCAACGCACCGGCAGCACGCTGGTGTACTCCACCGAGGCGGGCGGGCGCATGTGCCCCGACTGCGGCGCCCCGGTGGCGCAATGCCGCTGCAAGGAACTCGCGAAGGCGCAAACGGCGGCCACGGACGGCATTGTCCGCGTATCGCACGAGACCAAGGGCCGAAAGGGCAAGGGCGTGACCGTCGTCAAGGGCCTGCCGCTCGACGCGGCGGCGCTGGCGGCCGTGGGCAAGCAGCTCAAAGCGGCCTGCGGCACCGGCGGCACGGTGAAGGACGGCACCGTCGAGATCCAGGGCGATCACCGCGAGGTGGTGATCGCCGCCCTCGTGAAGCAGGGCCACACGGTCAAGCGCGCGGGAGGCTGAGCAGCGCATGAACCCCGAAGACCTGCAGCGCCTGGTGACGCTTCAAATGCCTTTTGGCAAGCACAAGGGCACGCTGATCGCCGATTTGCCCGGAAATTACCTGACCTGGTTTGCGCGCGAGGGTTTTCCCTCGGGAGAAATCGGCCGGCTGCTCGCTTTGATGCATGAAATAGACCACAACGGCCTGTCCGACCTGCTCAAACCGTTGCGAAACCGCCCGCCGGGCCGGAATGTTTCTCGATAACACAAAAATTCCCCCCTTTTTTTTGGAATCGGGCCGGATAATCCGGCTCACGTGTCTGCGAGCCTCGGCTCCCGTGCACGTAATTTGGTGATCGGTCAGTTTCGCGCCACAGCGCATTAGTTTGTTGTGATTCTGGGACTCCATCGCTTTGTGTTTTTTTGGTTTGAATTAGGAGTCCCTCCATGGGCAAGAAACTTTACGTGGGCAACCTCGCCTACTCCGTGCGTGACAACGACCTGGAACAGTCTTTCGGCGAATTCGGCACGATCGTCAGCGCCAAGGTCATGATGGAACGTGACACCGGCCGTTCGAAGGGCTTCGGCTTTGTCGAAATGGGCACCGACGCTGAAGCACTCGCTGCAGTCGAAGGCATGAACGGCGCATCGCTGCAGGGCCGCGCCCTGACGGTGAACGAAGCCCGTCCGATGGAAGCACGTCCCCCCCGCACCGGCGGTGGTGGCGGCTACGGCGGTGGTGGCGGCGGCGGCTACGGTGGTGGCGGCGGCGGCGGTTACGGCGGCGGCGGCGGTGGTGGCCGCAGCGGTGGCGGCGGTGGTGGTTACGGCGGCGGCGGCGGTGGCCGCGGCGGCTACTAAGCCCTCCCCCACACACTCATGAGCGCCTCGGCGCTCTGAATGAATAAAAAGCTCCTTCGGGAGCTTTTTTCGTTTCTGGCGCCCATCGCCCCACTCCCATGAATCCCTTCGTGGAACACCTCGGAACCGGCTTTGCCGGGCCGTTGGTGTTGCCCCCCGGCGGGAGGTTGGCGTAACGACACGAAGTGTCGCGAAGCCTGAAGGAGAGCCAGTGCTAAGTCAGTACTTACCCTTGTAAGCATTTGTCCGTACCGTGGCGGTCAGCCAATGGTCAGCCGCTGGCGACGACCCTCGTCCCTTCGAAAACAGAGGGTCGAGAGAATGAAAATCAAGAGACAGGCGGACTTCTTCTCAGGAGTCATGTTCGCCGCCGTCGGTGGCGCGTTCGCCATCGGCGCCACCACCTACACCATCGGCGACGGCGCCCGCATGGGGCCGGGGTACTTCCCGCTGATGCTGGGCATCCTGCTGGCGCTGCTGGGCGGGCTGATCATGTTCCAGGCCATGGTGGTCGAGAGCGCCGACGGCGACAAGATCGGCAAATGGGCCTGGAAGCCGCTGGCCTTCGTGCTTGGCGCCAACCTGGCCTTCGGCGTGCTGCTGGGCGGCCTGCCCAGCGTCGGGCTGCCGGCAATGGGCATGATCATCGCGATCTACGCGCTGACGATCATCTCGAGCATGGCCGGCGAACACTTCAAGCTGCGCGACGTGCTGGTGCTCTCCACCATCCTGGCGGCCGGCAGCTATGTGGCCTTCATCTGGGCGCTCAAGCTCCAGATCCAGGTCTGGCCCACTTTCATCTCGGGCTGAGGAGCACGCACCATGGACCTGATCCACAACCTTTCCATTGGTTTCGGCGTTGCCTTCACCTTCACCAACCTGCTGTATTGCCTGCTGGGCTGCATCCTGGGCACGCTGATCGGCGTGCTGCCGGGCATCGGCCCCGTCGCGACGATCGCGATGCTGCTGCCCGCCACCTACGCGCTGCCGCCCGTGTCGGCGCTGATCATGCTGGCCGGCATCTACTACGGCGCCCAGTACGGCGGCTCGACCACGGCCATCCTGGTGAACCTGCCCGGGGAGTCGTCCTCGGTGGTCACCTGTATCGACGGCTACCAGATGGCAAGGCAGGGCCGCGCAGGCCCTGCGCTCGCTGCGGCGGGCCTGGGCTCGTTCTTCGCGGGCTGCGTGGGCACGCTGATCCTGGCCGCCTTCGCGCCGCCGCTGACCGAGCTGGCCTTCAAGTTCGGCCCGGCCGAGTATTTCTCGCTGATGGTGCTGGGCCTGATCGGCGCCGTGGTGCTGGCCTCGGGCTCGCTGCTCAAGGCGGTGGCGATGATCGTGCTGGGCCTGCTGTTGGGCATCGTCGGCACCGACGTGAATTCGGGTGTCGCGCGCTTCAGCTTCGACATTCCCGAGCTCACCGACGGCATCGGTTTCGTGGTGATCGCCATGGGCGTGTTCGGCTACGGCGAAATCATCGGCAACCTCTCGCAGCCCGATGACGAGCGCGAGGTGTTCACGCACAAGGTCAAGGGCCTGTGGCCCACCAAGGACGACTTCAAGCGCATGACGCCCGCCGTGCTGCGCGGCACGGCGCTGGGCTCGGCCCTGGGCATCCTGCCGGGCGGTGGCGCGCTGCTGGCGGCCTTTGCGGCCTACGCGCTGGAGAAGAAGATCAAGATGCGTCCGGGCGAAGTGCCCTTCGGCAAGGGCAACATCCGCGGCGTGGCATCGCCCGAGTCGGCCAACAACGCCGGCGCGCAGACCTCCTTCATTCCGCTGCTGACGCTGGGCATTCCGCCCAACGCGGTGATGGCGCTGATGGTGGGCGCGATGACGATCCACAACATCCAGCCGGGCCCGCAGGTGATGACCAGCAACCCCGAGCTGTTCTGGGGCCTGATCGCCTCGATGTGGATCGGCAACGCGATGCTGATCATCCTGAACCTGCCGCTGATCGGCATGTGGATCAAGCTGCTGACGGTGCCCTACAAGTTCCTGTTCCCGGCCATCGTGCTGTTCTGCGCGATCGGCGTGTACTCGACCAACAACAACACCTTCGACGTGTGGATGGTGGCGATCTTCGGCTTCATCGGTTACCTGTTCCTGAAGCTGCGCACCGAGCCGGCCCCGCTGCTGCTGGGCTTCATCCTCGGGCCGATGATGGAAGAGAACCTGCGGCGCGCGCTGCTGCTGTCGCGCGGCGCGTGGAGCGTGTTCGTCACGCGGCCGCTGTCGGCGGGCCTGCTGATCGCCGCGGCGCTGCTGCTGGCCATCGTGCTGCTGCCGGCGATCAAGGCGAAGCGCGAAGAGGCGTTTGTCGAGGACTGACGGTTCCTTTCGCTCGCCTGCAAGAAAGCCCCCGTGTGGGGCTTTTTTTGTTTTTTCGGATAAGTGCGTTCGGGGCGCGTGCACAGGACACCGGGTACTCCCCTCCGCGAATGTCCTCCGGCCTGCGGCCTCCCCCTTAATTTCGCTGCGGGGAGCACCCAGTGCCCTGCGCACCTGGGCACGCTGCTGGTTCGCGGCCGATCAACAACCTCGGCTGATGACGATCGCGCCGGCGGGGTGCCTTGCGCAGCGAAATTAAGGGGGAGGCCGCAGGCCGGAGGACATTCGCGGAGCAAGGTGCCCCGTCGGCGTGATCGCGCCCTGAACGACGGTCCCCGCAAAGATCACTTGAAGAACGCGTCGTAGGCCGTCTTCAGGATCAGCGCACTCACCACCACGATGAACACGATCCGCACGAAGCCCGCCCCGTGCTTCAGCGCCACGCGCGTGCCGACCAGGCTGCCGGCCACGTTGGCGACCGCCATCACCAGCCCGTAGTGCCACCAGACGTGGCCCTTGGCGGCCAGCAGGATCAGCGCGGCGGCGTTGGTCAGGGTGTTGATGACCTTGGCCGAGGCCGAGGCGTTGAGGAAGTCGTAGCCCATCCAGCGCACGAACAAAAACACCAGGAAGCTACCCGTGCCCGGCCCGAAGAAGCCGTCGTAGAAACCGATGGTCAGGCCGATGGTGCTGGCCGCCAGGGTCTCGGCGCGGCCGCTGAAGCGCGGCGCGTGCAGCCGGCCCATGTCCTTGCGCGCCAGCGTGTAGATCAGCACGCCGAGCAGGATGACCGGCAGCGCCCGGCGCAGGAAGTCGCCCGGGAAGACCGTGACGGTCCAGGCGCCGACCATCGAGCCGCCGAAGCCCAGCAGCGCAGCCGGCCACATGGCGCTCCAGCGCATCTGCACCCGCTGGCTGAACTGGGCCGCCGAGGCCGCAGTGCCCCAGATCGACGCGCTCTTGTTGGTGCCCAGCAGCGTGGCGGGCGGCGCGCCCGGAAACACCGCAAAGAGGGCCGGCACCAGGATCAACCCGCCGCCGCCCACGATCGCATCGATAAAACCCGCGAGCAGTGAGGCGCCCGTGACCACCAGCATTTCCATGCGGGCGATTGTCTCACCGGATTCGCTATCGAAACGATAGCTGTCATGGCCGACCCCGGTTGGCCAGGAGGCTTGTTTGGCTTGGAGGAAAGCGCCCGAGATCGCGCTGCGAGCGGGCAAAAAAAAAGCGCCGACCAGCGGCGCTTTTCAAATATCAGACAGGCATCTCGTACGGAGCCTTTGAAGAATGTTCTTGTTGATCGATCGGAAGCTTGTCTCCTCGGACCCTCGGCAGTACGAGCAGGGCCCGTCGCGAGTGCGCAGATTGTGCAAGCGCGCACCGGCCCAGTGCATTAGGAATTACCCGCTTCGTGTTACTTCGACCCCTCGGTTGGGAAACGAAAGTGTTTCAGCCGTTAACAAGATGGCATGACTCGTGCACACAGGCCTCCTGTCCACCACTCCAAGAAGAAACGGTCATGGCCCTGCTGGCACCCCAAGCCTCCCTGAACGCGGCCGACACCGCCTGGATGATGACGTCGACCGCGCTGGTGCTGCTGATGACGCTGCCCGGCATCGCGCTCTTCTACGCCGGCATGGTCCGGCGCAAGAACGTGCTGGCCACCATGGCCGGGGTGGTGGCGATCGCCGCGGTGGTCTCGCTGACCTGGTTCGCGCTCGGCTACTCGCTGGCCTTCACGCCCGGCTGGCCCTGGCTGGGCAAGCTCTCGCGCATCGGTTTTTCGGGCTTCGAGTACCTGAAAGACGCCGGCCAGGTGGCCGTGAGCCATGTGGCGCCGAACGTGCCGGAGTCGGTCTACGCGATGTTCCAGCTCACCTTCGCGATCATCACCACCGCGCTGGTGCTCGGCGCTTTTGTCGAGCGCATGCGCTTCTCGGCGCTGCTGTGGTTCGCGCTGCTGTGGAGCGTGCTCGTCTACGCCCCCGTGGCGCACTGGGTGTGGGAGCCGGGCGGCTGGCTCGCGCAGATGGGCGCGCTCGACTTCGCGGGCGGCTCGGTGGTGCACGTCAACGCGGGCATCGCGGGGCTGGTGTGCGCCTATGCGCTCGGGCCGCGCCGGGGCTACGGGCGCGAGGCCTTCGAGCCCTACAGCCTGGCGCTCACCATGACCGGCGCGGGCCTGCTGTGGGTGGGCTGGTTCGGCTTCAATGCGGGCTCGGCGGTGGCGGCCGACGGGCGCGCCGGCCTGGCCATGCTGGTGACGCACATCGCGGCGGCGGCCGGCGCCATGAGCTGGATGATCGGCGAATGGATCGTGCGCCGCAGCCCCTCGCTCTTGGGCCTGTGCTCCGGCCTCGTGGCCGGGCTGGTGGCGATCACGCCGGCGGCCGGCTTCGTCACGCCGCTGGCGGCACTGGCCATCGGCGCCATCGCCGGGCTGACCTGCTACTGGGGCGCCACGGGCCTGAAGCACCTGCTCGGTGCGGACGACTCGCTCGACGTGTTCGGCGTGCACGGCATCGGCGGCATCGTGGGCGCACTGCTCACGGGCGTGTTCGCCGACCCGCGCATCTCGGGCGCGACGGGCAACGTGCTGACGCAGGCGATCGCGGTCGGCAGCGTGGCGATCTACAGCGCGACGGGCACGGCCATCGTCTTGTTCCTCGTGCATGTGCTGGTCGGATTGCGCGTCGACCCCGAGAGCGAACTCGTGGGCCTCGATCTTGCTCAACACAAGGAACACCTGGGAGCTTGACCCAAAAGACGGAGACCCCGCCATGCCATCCATGTCCGAAAGCGAACGCATCGCCCTCGCCGCCCGCCTGCACGTGGCGCTGCGGCGCAAGCACGGACGCGTGACCGACACCGAATGGATGGCCACCAACGCCGAGTACGCCGCCGAGATCGTGCGCATGACGCGCATCCACGCCGCCGAAACGAAAGACGACGAACTCGACCAGCTCGCCACGCGGCTGGAGCAGGCGATGGAGCCGCTGGCCCGCGCCGCGCGGCTGGCGGCGCGCCAGCCCGACGGCCTGCCGCCCACGCCGCCGCCGCGCTACGTCGGCGGCCTGCGCTGACGACGTTTCAGCCTGCTGCCAACGCCGCCTTGCGGATCGACTGCAACGTGCTCGCGGGCGTGATCGCTTCGGGGTCCAGCAGGCAATGCAGGATCGCCGGCTTGCCGCTGGCGCGCGCACGCGCCAGTGCGGGGCCGAATTCTTCCGTCGTGGTCACGCGTTCGCCGTGGCCGCCGAACACCTCGGCGTAGCCGCGGAAGTCGGGGTTCTTCAACTGCGTGGCGCTGATGCGGCCAGGGTAGTGCTTTTCCTGGTGCATGCGGATCGTGCCGTACATGCCGTTGTCGAGCAGCACCACGAGGATCGGCAGGCCGTACTGCACGGCGGTCGCGAACTCCTGGCCGTGCATCATGAAATCGCCGTCGCCCGCGAACACGACCACCTCGCGCGCGGGCCACAAGCGCTTGGCGCCGACGCCGGCCGGCAGGCCGTAGCCCATCGACCCGCTGGTCGGCGCGAGCTGACTCGCGAACGCACGGAACGGCCAGAAGCGGTGCACCCAGGTGGCGAAGTTGCCCGCGCCGTTGCAGAAGATGGTGTCGGCCGGCAGCACCTCGCGCAGGTGCTGCATGACCTCGCCCATCTGCAGCGGGCCGGGAATGCGGACAGGAGCCGGATCGCTCCAGCGCAGGAAGTCTTCGCGCGCGGTTTTCGTCTCGGCCTGCCACGAAGGCGCTGAGGCCGGGCGCAGCGCAGCCACCGCTTCGGCGAACGCCTGCGGCGTGGCATGGATGCCCTGCGTCGGGCGATAGAGCTTGCCGAGCTCGTCGGCATCGGCGTGCACATGCACCAGCGCCTGCTTCGGCTGCGGGATCGCGAACAGCTCATAGCCCTGCGACGGCACCTCCGACAGGCGCCCGCCGACCAGCAGCACGAGGTCCGCATCGCGGATGCGCGCCAGCATGCGCGGGTTCGCGCCGAGCCCCAGGTCGCCCGCATAGCAAGGGTGCTCAGCGGACATCAGCATCTGGCGGCGGAACGAGCAGTACACGGGCAGCGCATACGCCTCGGCGAACTTCGCGAACTGCTGCGTCGCGGCTTCGGACCAGCGGCTGCCGCCCAAGATGACGACCGGGCGTTGCGCCTGCGACAAGCGCTGCTGCAGTTCGGCGATTTGCGCCGCGCCGGGATGGGTTTCAGTGACCGCATACGGCAGCGCATCGGCGACCACGGCGGCTTCGGTCAGCATGTCTTCGGGCAGCGCGATCACCACCGGGCCGGGCCGGCCCGAGGTCGCGACATGGAAGGCGCGCGAGACGAGCTCGGGTACGCGCGCCGGGTCGTCGATCTGCACGACCCACTTGGCCATCGTGCCGAAGACCGCGCTGTAGTCCAGCTCCTGGAAGGCTTCGCGGCCCATCGCGTCGCGCGCAACCTGGCCGACGAACAGCAGCAGCGGCGTCGAATCCTGGTGCGCGATGTGCACGCCCGCCGCCGCGTTGGTGGCGCCGGGGCCGCGCGTGACGAAGCAGATGCCGGGCTGGCCCGTGAGCTTGCCCTGCGCCTCGGCCATCATGGTTGCGCCGCCTTCTTGCCGGCACACCGTCACGTCGATCGATGCGTCGTGCAAGGCATCGAGCACGGCGAGAAAGCTTTCGCCGGGCACGCAGAAGAGCTGCTGCACGCCGTGGGTGATGAGCTGGTCGACCAGGATCTGGCCGCCGGTGCGGGAGGAAGTCATGGGGTGTCCAATGTGATGAAGGTCTGGGTATTCGATCCTTCCCCTTCCGGGGGAAGGCTCGGATGGGGGCAAGCGGCGGTGGATGCGCCGGCAGCGATGGATACGCCGCGTGCCCCCACCCCTGCCCTCCCCCAGCGGGGGAGGGAGAAATTCACGAGAGCGCCGCGCATGCCGCTGCAATCCGCGCACACGCCTCTTCCAGCTGCGCCATCGACGTCGCATACGAGATGCGGAAATACGGTGCCAGCCCGAACACGCTGCCCGGCACCACCGCCACCTCGAACTCCTGCAGCAGGTAGCGGCAGAAGTCGCTGTCGGTCTGCAGCAGCGCGCCGCCGGCGGTGCGCTTGCCGAGCACGCCGGCGCAACTCGCGAAGGTGTAGAAGGCGCCCTCGGGCACGCGGCAATGCAGGCCTGGCGTGCGATTGAGCGCAGCCACGACGAAGTCGCGGCGCTGTTGAAAAGATGCGCAGCGCTCGGCCACGATGCCTTGCGGCCCGGTGAGCGCCTCGATCGCCGCGGCCTGGCTCACCGACGACGGGCACGAGGTCGACTGGCTCTGCACCACGGCCATCGCCGCGATCAGTGCGCGCGGCCCGGCGCCGTAGCCGACACGCCAGCCGGTCATCGCATAGGCCTTCGACACACCGTTCACCGTGAGCGTGCGGTCGCGCAGTCGCGGCTCGACGGCCGCCGGCGTTGCGAAGGCGAGGCCGTCGTAGAGGATGTGCTCGTAGATGTCGTCCGCCAGCACCCAGACGCCCGGGTGGCCGAGCAGCACGTCGGTGATCGGCTGGAGTTGCGCGGCGCTGTAGGCCGCGCCGCTCGGGTTCGACGGCGAGTTGAGAAACAGCCAGCGCGTGCGCGGCGTGAGGGCCGCCTGCAGCTGCGCCGCGGTCAGGCGAAAGCCGTTCTCCTCGCCGCACGCCACCGACACCGGCACGCCGCCGCAGATCTGCACGATGTCCGCGTAAGACGTCCAGTACGGCGCGGGCAGGATCACTTCGTCGCCTGGGTTCAGGCTCGCCATCAGCGCATTGAAGATCACCTGCTTGGCGCCCGCGCTCACGCTGATCTCGTCGAGCGCGAAGTCCAGCGCGTTGTCGCGCTTGAACTTCAGCTGCACCGCCGCCTTCATCGCCGGGCTGCCGTCGAGCACCGTGTAGCGCGTGTCGCCGCGCGCAATGGCCTGCGAAGCCGCATGCCGGATGTTCTCGGGCGTGTCGAAGTCGGGCTCGCCGGCACCGAGCACGATCACCGGGCGGCCGGCACGCTTGAGCGCCTGCGCGTGGTCGGTGATGCGCAGGATCTCCGAGACGTTGATGGCGCGCACGCGTTGCGCCGGCGAGAACACGGCGGCGCCGGTCACTTCGCGTAGGCTTCCAGTGGCTTGTCGTTGGGTTCGAGCAGCAGCTGCTTCAGGGCCGGGCTCATCGGCAGATTGAGGCTGGTGTTCTTCGGCGGAATCGCGGCCACGAACCACTTGGTGTAGATCTTCTCGAGCTCGCCGCTCTTCATGAGCTTGCGCAGCGAGTCGTCCACCGCGGCCTTGAAGCTCGGGTCGTCCTTGCGGAACAGCAGCGCGATCGGCTCCGAGCCCAGCGCATCGCCCACGATGCGGTAGGCCGTCGGGTTCTTCGAGTTCGCGATGATGCCGGCGAGCAGGTTGTCGTCGAGCACGAAGGCATCGGCGCGGCCCGACTCCATCAGCAAAAAGCTCTCCAGGTGGTCCTTGCCGAGCATCGTGTTGTACGAGACGTTCTGCGCGCGCTCACGCTTGCGCAGCAGTTGCACGGCGGTGGTGCCGGTCGAGGCCGACACGTTGCGGCCCGCGAGCTGGTCGAGCGTGGTGATGCCCGAGTCGACCTTGGTGGCCATGCGCACTTCGCTCACGTACGTGGTGAGCGCGAAGGCCACCTGCTGCTGGCGCGCGGTGTTGTTGGTGGTGGGGCCGCAGCCGATATCGAGCGTGCCGTTCTGCACCAGCGGGATGGTGTTCTGCGCGGTCACGGCCATGTACTCGAGCTTCGCGGAAGGCACGATGTCCTTCAGCACACGCTCGCAAAGTTCGACGTGGTAGCCCACGTACTTCTCGCCCGCGCCCAGCATGTAGGCCATCGGCGGCGAGGCTTCGCGCACGCCGAGCACGACCTTGCCGCTGGTCTTGATCTTGTCGAGCGTGCCGCCGGTGGGGGTCTGCTGCGCGGTGGCTGTGGTGCCGAAGGCGAGCGCGAGCAGCGCGGCGGTGGCGAGGGTCTTCTTCAGTTGCATCTTCATCTTCGTTGTCTCCTGGTGGTTTTCTTTGGGGGGATGCGCGCGACCGCTGCCCTGCCGCTGCAGCGAAGTGCTGCGCGGCGAGGACAACAGGCCGGGGTGGGTCAGTCGCCGATGTCGAAGGTCACGCCCTGAGCCAAGGGCAATGCCGTCGAGTAGTTGATGGTGTTGGTGGCGCGGCGCATGTACGCCTTCCAGCTGTCGGAGCCGGCTTCGCGGCCACCGCCCGTTTCCTTCTCGCCACCGAAGGCGCCGCCGATCTCGGCGCCGCTCGGGCCGATGTTGACGTTGGCAATGCCGCAGTCCGACCCGGCGCTGGACATGAAGCGCTCGGCTTCGCGCACGTTGAGCGTGAAGATCGACGACGACAGCCCCGCGCCCACCGCGTTGTGCCACTCAATGGCTTCATCGAGCGTGCGGTAGCGCACCACGTAGAGGATGGGCGCGAAGGTTTCGCGCAGCACCGGGCCGTCGTGCGATTTCAATTCGACCAGCGCGGGGCGCACGTAGTAGGCGTCGGGCGTGCCGATGCCGTCCACGCGCTGGCCGCCGTGCACCGTCGCGCCGATCTCGCGGCTTTCGTTCAGGGCCTTCTGCATGCCGTCGAAGGCGGCGCGGTCGATCAGCGGACCGACCAGCGTGCCGGCCTCGCGCGGATCGCCCACCTGCACATTGCCGTAGACCTTCACGAGCTTGGGCACCAGCTGGTCGTACACGCTGTCGTGCACGAACAGGCGCCGCAGCGTGGTGCAGCGCTGGCCGGCCGTGCCCATGGCCGAGAACGCGATGCCGCGCAGCGTGAGGTCGAGGTCGGCCGAGGGCGTGACGATGGCGGCGTTGTTGCCACCCAGTTCGAGGATCGCGCGGGCGAAGCGCGCCGCGAGCTTCGGCCCGACCTGCCGGCCCATTGCCGTGGAGCCCGTGGCCGAGAGGATCGGCACGCGGGGGTCGTCCACCAGCACCTCGCCGATGTCGCGCGGGCCCAGCAGCAAACCGAGCAGCCCTTCGGGCGCGTCGCCGAAGCGGGCGATGGCGCGCTGCGCGATGGCATGCACGGCCAGCGCGGTGAGCGGTGTCTTCTCGGACGGCTTCCACACCACCGAGTCGCCGCACACCAGCGCAAGCGCCGCGTTCCACGACCACACGGCCACGGGAAAGTTGAAGGCCGAGATCACGCCGCACACGCCCAGCGGGTGCCAGGTTTCCATCATCCGGTGCTCGGCGCGCTCGGTCGCCAGCGTGAGGCCGTAGAGCTGGCGCGAGAGGCCGACCGCGAAGTCGCAGATGTCGATCATTTCCTGCACCTCGCCCGCGCCTTCGGACGGAACCTTGCCGGCCTCCAGCGTGACGAGGCGACCCAGGTCGTGCTTGGCGGCGCGCAGCTCTTCGCCCAGCAGGCGCACCAGCTCGCCGCGACGCGGCGCCGGCACATTGCGCCAGGCCTTGAAGGCCTCGTGCGCGCGACCGATGGCGCCGGTGGCTTCCACGGCCGTGGTCTGCGGCACCTGCGCGATCACTTCGCCGGACACCGGCGAGCGCACCGCGAGGTCGCCGCCGGTGTGGGCGGTGCGGGGCACGCCCAGGCGCTGCAGCAGTTGTTCGACTTCGGCGGCGACGGGAAGCGGGGTGTGAGGTGCAGACATCCGCGCAATATCAGCGAAAGCCGCCCCCTTGCATAGCGAAAATATGGAAGGACCTGATGCGTTTCAGGAATGACCTTCACCGGCGGCGTGCGCCCTTTCGGCGCTGCCGCGCCCCCTCTTCCCCAGCATCACCGGCAGGCACACCAGATAGAGCACGGCGCCGGCCAGCCACACGATGCCCGGAAAGCGCGCGCGGAACGCGAAGTAGACCGAGCTGATCACCAGCGGCCCGACCACCGAGGCCAGGCTGGAGAGGCTCGCGAGCACGCCCTGCAGCCGCCCCTGCTCGGCCTCGCCCACGCGCCGCGAGAGCATCGCCTGCAGCGCCGGCTGGCCGATGCCGCCCATGCACAGCAGCGGCAACAGCGCGAGCGCCATCCAGCCTTGCGTGGCGAAGGCGATCAGCGCGTAGGCCGTGCAGTCGGCGAGCGTGCCGATGGCGATCGCCGCGCGCTCGCCCCAGCGCTCGACCACCGGGCCCGCCACGAAGCCCTGTACCACCGCATGCAGCAGGCCGAAGCACGCGAGCGACAGGCCGACCGTGGTGGCGTTCCAGGCGAAGCGGTCCTCGCCGTAGAGCACCCAGGTCGTGCCAGCAACCTCACCCACCATCACGAGCACCCCGAACACGCCCAGGATCGGCAGCAGCGCGGGAACGCCCGCGGCCCAGCGCAGCGGCGCCAGCGGATGCAGCACGCCGCGGTCGAAGGGCTTGGCGGCGAGTGCTTTCGGACGCGACTCGCGCAGCACCAGCAGGCCGACGAGGAAGGTGATGCCGTTGAGCACCGCGGCGGCCACGAACGGCAGCCGCACGCCGTGGTCGCCGAGCACGCCGCCGATCGCCGGCCCGGCGATGAAGCCCAGACCGAAGCAGGCCCCCATGCGGCCGAACCAGCGTGCGCGCTGGTGCTCGGGCGTGAGGTCGGCGATGGCCGCCGACGCCACGGCCATGTTGGCGCCGGTCATGCCCGCGATCGCGCGGCCCACGAACAGCAGCCACAGCGAGGGCGCGAAGGCCATGAAGAGCGCATCGATCGCCGCGCCCGCCACCGACACCAGCAGCACCGGGCGGCGCCCGAAGCGGTCACTCAGGGCACCCAGCACGGGCGCGCACAGGAACTGCATCAGCGCGTAGAGCGACAGGAAAGCGCCGAAGCGCCAGCCGAGGTCGCCGGTGTGGCCGACCTCGCGCAGCAGGCCCGGCACGATCGGCATGACAAGGCTGATGCCGATGGCGTCGAGCGTGACGATCGCGAGGATCACCGCCTGCGCATGGCGTCCGCCCGCGACGGCGGACGGAGAAGAAAGATCAGAATTTATCATTGATAAGGAATTATCAGCGATAAATTCCAGGCTGGGAAGCACCCCGCATTCGCCCATACCTTCGCCCGCAGATGGGCACGCACATCGACATGAAACTGGACAGTGAAGTGATCCTCGGAGCCGCGCTCGCGCTGCTCGACGAGGTCGGCATGGACAAGCTCAGCACGCGGCTGCTGGCCGAGCGGCTCGGCGTGCAGCAGCCCGCGCTGTACTGGCATTTCAAGAACAAGCGCGCGCTGCTCGACGCGATGAACCGCGAGATCCTGCGCCGCGCGCACGACCGCCGGCTGCCGCTGGCGGGCGAGTCGTGGGAGACGTTCTTGCGCGAGAACGCGCGCAGCTTCCGGCGCGCACTGCTGGCGCGGCGCGACGGCGCACGCCTGCATGCCGGCTCCGAGCCCGATCCGGGCGACCTCGAGATGGTGGAGGCCCAACTGGCCGCCGTGGTCAGCCGGGGTTTGCCGGCGACGCAGGCGATGGCGCTGTTGATTGCGATGGGCCGCTACACCGTAGGCTGCGTGCTCGAGGAGCAGGCGGCGCCGCCCGATGCGCAAGTGCGGCAGCAGGCGCTCGATGCCGCTGCGGCCTCACGCCCGCTGCTGGCCGAGGCCTTCGCGAGTTACCGCAAGGCCGGTCCCGATGCGATGTTCGAGGTCGGCGTGGACCTCATGCTCGAAGGTGCGAAGGCGCGCCTGGAGGCTGACACCAAGAGCGGCGCCAAGCCGCGCCGCTGACGCCGGCTCAGCGGTTGCGGTTGTCTTCCAGAATCCAGCCCGCCGCCTTCTCCGCCATCATCAGCGTCGGGCTGTTGGTGTTGCCGCTCGTGATGGTGGGCATTGCGCCCGCATCGACCACACGCAGGCCGTGCACGCCGCGCACGCGCAGGCGCGCATCGAGCACCGCCATCGGGTCGCCGTCGGCGCCCATCTTGGTGGTGCCGACCGGATGGAAGATGGTGGTGGCGATGTCGCCGGCCAGCCGCGCGAGGTCTTCGTCGGTCTGGTACTGCACGCCGGGCTTCCACTCTTGTGGCTTGTACTTCGCGAGCGCGGGCTGCTGCGCGATGCGGCGCGTCACGCGCAGCGAATCGGCCGCCACCTTGCGGTCTTCCTCGGTGCTCAGGTAGTTGGGCGCGATGGCGGGGGCGTCTTCGAAACGCGCGCTCTTGATGCGCACCGAGCCCCGACTCGTCGGGTTCAGGTTGCACACGCTCGCGGTGAAGGCCGGAAAGCTGTGCAGCGGTTCGCCGAAGGCGTCGAGCGACAGCGGCTGCACGTGGTACTGGATGTTGGGCCACTCGCGATCGGGCGAGCTGCGCGTGAACGCGCCGAGCTGCGACGGCGCCATGCTCATCGGGCCGCTGCGTTTCATCAAATACTCGAGGCCGATCTTCGCCTTGCCGACCATCGACGACGCCAGCACATTGAGCGTGGGCGCGCCCTCGATCTTGTAGACCGCGCGGATCTGCAGATGGTCTTGCAGGTTGGCGCCGACGCCGGGCGCATCGACCGCCACGTCGATGCCGTGCTGGCGCAGCAGCTCGGCCGGGCCGACGCCCGACAGCTGCAGGATCTGCGGCGAGCCGATGGCGCCCGCGCTCAGGATCACTTCGCACTCGGCGTGCGCCGTGGTCATCTCGGAGCCGTCCCACACCTGCGCGCCGGTGCAGCGTTTCGTGCCGTCGGGCAGCGTCTCGAACAGCAGGCGCGACACCTGCGCGCCGGTCCACAGCTCGAAGTTGGGGCGGCCGTAGCAGGTGGGCCGCAGGAAGGCCTTGGCGGTGTTCCAGCGCCAGCCGTTCTTCTGGTTGACCTGGAAGTAGCCCACGCCTTCGTTGCTGCCGCGGTTGAAGTCGGTGGTGTGCGGCACGCCGGCCTGCACGGCCGCATCGGCGAACGCATCGAGGATGTCCCAGCGCAGCCGCTGCTTCTCGACGCGCCACTCGCCGCCCGCGCCGTGCATCTCGTCGGCGCCGAGGTAGAAGTCTTCGTGCTTGCGAAACGCCGGCAGCACGTTCTCCCAGCGCCAGCCTTCGTCGCCCGTGAGAGACGCCCACTGGTCGTAGTCGCGCGACTGGCCGCGCATGTAGATCATGCCGTTGATGCTGGAGCAGCCACCCAGCGTCTTGCCGCGCGGATAGCGCAGCGTGCGGCCGTTGAGGCCCGCGTCGGGCTCGGTGTTGTAGAGCCAGTCGGTGCGCGGGTTGCCGATGCAGTACAGGTAGCCCACCGGAATGTGAATCCAGTGGTAATCGTCCTTGCGGCCGGCCTCGATGAGCAGCACGCGCTTGGTTTTGTCGGCGCTCAGGCGGTTGGCGATGAGCGAGCCGGCGGTGCCGGCGCCGATGATGATGTAGTCGAAGGTGGTGTCGCTCATGGTTCCCGGGTTCCTCCGTAGCCTGCTTCGCGTTGATGGCGAATCGCAAGGATGTCGATGCGTTGTTCTGTGGGGCGCTCGCGGTACAGCGCGATGTAGCCCGAGCGTCCGCGCGAAATCACCAGCTCGCGCAGCCCCCCGGCGCTGCGTCGCCCGATGGCGGGATGACGCTCAAGGATCAGCACCGCCTCGAAGATGATCTCAGCCGTTTCCTGTGCCAGCGAGACATCAGTCTCGGCCAGGAAATCGGTCAATCGATCGAGGTCGGCCTCGGCCTGCGCCGAAAAGACGACGGCGACGCTCACTTGCGCCGCGCCGTGGGGGTGCGCGCGGCCGGCTTCGCACCCTCGCGCTGCATTGCGCGAGGCCGCTCCACCTGGGTGCCTGTTCCCCGTGCGCGCAGCTTTTCAGTGATGTAGCGACGCACTTCCGCAGCCTCGTAGACCGGACCGCCCGCGTCGATGTCGGCGGCGGCAGCCTCGGCCGAGGCCTCGAACGCCGCACGCGCTTCGCGGCGCTCCACTTCGCTTTCGAGCGTGCTCACCATGAAGGCATGGGCCGACACGTGACTCTCGGACGCGAAATGCTGGATGCGCTCCTTCAAGGCATCCGGCAATTTGAGGGATGTGGTGGACATGTCCGTCTCCAGGAAGATGCAGGTGTTACCATGGTAACACCCGGTGGGGATGCGCCTGCTTATTTCGCCGTCGGCATCACGAACTCGGCGCCCTTGCCGATGCTCTCAGGCCAGCGCTGCATGATCGACTTCTGCTTCGTATAGAAGCGCACGCCCTCTTCGCCGTACGCGTGCATGTCGCCGAACAGGCTCTTCTTCCAGCCGCCGAAGCCGTGCCACGCCATCGGCACCGGAATCGGCACGTTGATGCCGACCATGCCGACCTGGATGCGGCGGCCGAACTCGCGGGCCACGTTGCCGTCGCGCGTGAAGCAGCTCACGCCGTTGCCGAACTCGTGCGCGTTGATGAGGTCCACCGCCTCCTTGAAGGTCGCGACGCGCAGGCAGCCCAGCACGGGGCCGAAGATTTCTTCCTTGTAGATGCGCATCTCGGGCGTGACGTGGTCGAACAGCGTGCCGCCCATCCAGAAGCCGTCACCGCAGCCTTCGCCGGCCTTGTTGCCGTCGAAGCTGCGGCCGTCGACCAGCAGCGTCGCGCCTTCCTTCTCGCCCAGGTCGATGTAGCCGGTGATGCGCTCGTGCGCGGCGCGCGTGACGATCGGGCCCATCTCGGCCGCGAGGTTGGTGCCGTTGAGCACCTTGAGCGTCTTCGTGCGCTCGATGAGCTTGGGCAGCAGCCGGTCGGCCACGTCGCCCACCAGCACCGCAACGCTGATCGCCATGCAGCGCTCGCCGGCCGAGCCGTAGCCGGCGCCGATGAGGGCGTCGACGGCCTGGTCGATGTCGGCGTCGGGCATGACGACCATGTGGTTCTTCGCGCCGCCCAGGGCCTGCACGCGCTTGCCGTGATGGGCGCCGGTTTCGTAGATGTAGTTGGCAATGGGCGTGGAGCCCACGAAGCTGATCGCCTTGACGTCGGGGTGCTCCAGCAGCGCATCGACCGCGACCTTGTCGCCCTGCACCACGTTGAACACGCCGTCGGGCAGGCCGGCCTGCTTGAGCAGCTCGGCCATGAAGAGCGACGCGCTCGGGTCGGTCGGGCTGGGCTTGAGCACGAAGGTGTTGCCCGCGGCAATGGCCACCGGGAACATCCACATCGGCACCATCACCGGGAAGTTGAAGGGCGTGATGCCCGCGACCACGCCGAGTGGCTGGCGCAGCGTCCAGTTGTCGATGCCGGTGCTCACCTGGTCGGTGAAGTCGCCCTTGAGCAGCTGCGGGATGCCGCAGGCGAACTCGACGATGTCGATGCCGCGGCTCACTTCGCCTTGCGCGTCGGTGAAGACCTTGCCGTGCTCGGCGGTGATGAGGTGGGCGAGTTCGTCCTTGTGCTGGTTGAGCAGCTCCAGAAACTTGAACATCACGCGCGCCCGGCGAATCGGCGGCGTGTCGGCCCAGGCCGGGAACGCGGCTTGGGCGGCGGCCACGGCGGCCCCCACCTGCGCGGCGTCGGCCAGGCCGACCTTGCCGGTGACGGCGCCGGTGGCGGGGTTGGTCACGTCCTGCGTGCGGCCGGAGGTGTTGGCGACGGCGGTGCCGGCGATGTGGTGGTCGATATTTCGGGTGCTGATGGACATGTTCGGGTCTCCTGAAGGCAATTTGGCCCAATCCACGAAGAGAAAGCCAATGAATTCGCGTCGATGGCGCTATAAATCAGTCTTATATGACTGCGTCATCGATGGACCTCCAGATTCTGCGCGCCTTCGTTCTGGCGGCACGCGAAGGCAACGTCTCGCGCGCCGCCGAAAAGCTGCACCTCACGCAGCCCGCGGTGAGCCTGCAGCTCAAGCGTCTGGCCGAAGAGACCGGGCTGGTGCTGTTCACCCGCACGCCGCACGGGCTGGCGCTCACGGCCGACGGCGCGGCCCTGCTGCCGCAGGCCGAGCGCGTGCTGGCAGCCGTGGGCGATCTGCAGCAGGCCGCGCGCAACCTGCAGGTCACGGTGCGCGGGGCGCTGCGCATCGGCACCATCCTCGACCCGGAGTTCACGCGGCTCGGCGTGTTCCTGCGCGAACTGGTCGAGGCCGCGCCGCAGATCGAGACCGAGCTGCGCCACGGCATGAGCGGCAGCGTGCTGGCGCAGGTGCTGCGCGGCGAGCTCGACGTGGGCTTTCACCTCGACCCCGACGATGAACCCGATACGGCCGCGCCGGCACCGCTGGCGGTGCGCACGCTCACGCGTTTCAGCTACCGCGTGGTCGCGCCGGCCGGCTGGGGCCCGCAGGTGCTCGGGCGCGACTGGAAGGCGCTGGCCGCCCTGCCCTGGCTCGCCACGCCGCCCGAGTCGGCGCACCACCGTTTGCTCGAGCGCGTGTTCGGTCCGCTGGGTCTGGCGCCCCGGCGCGTGGCGCTGGTCGACCAGGAGGCCTCGATGCTCGACCTGCTGAAATCGGGCGTGGGCCTGAGCCTGGTGCGCGACTCGATCGCGATCCGCGAAAGCCAGGCCCACGGCCTCGTGCTGGCCGACCGCGTGCGGCTCGATTGCGCGCTGCGTTTCGTCTCGCTGGCCGCGCGCCGCGACGAGCCCGTGATCGCCAGCGCATGGAACGCGCTGGCCCGCGCCTGGACCTGAAGGGTTCCTTAAAAAACGGCGTCTGGCCCTACGCCAACGAAGGGCCAGACGCACATGACGCCCGGATGCACGCGGTTACGATGCGCCCTCTCACCTGCATCCTTTGTTAACAAACCGCCTCACTCGCCCGCCCATGGTTTCCACCCCGTCGTCTGCCGACCTGCCTGCCACCGACGACGCCTCTGCGCCGCCGCGCGCGCGCACGCAGGACGCGGACGGTCGCAGCTGGGCCGTGGCCAGCGGCTGCTGGACCACGCTGGCGATGTCCTCGCGGCCGGCCTGGGACGCATTGGCGAAAGACCTCGCGGCCCTGCCGCCTGCGGACGATCGCGCGTGGGACCTGCGCCCCATCGGCCAGCTCGACCACATCGGCGCGCAGCTGCTGTGGGACCACTGGGGCCACGCCTGGCCGGCCACGCTCGAGCTGGCGCCGCAGCACCAGGCGGTGCTCGACCATGTGGCGAAGTTCACGGTGGCCACCCCCGACGAGCCGCCCAAATCGCTGAGCGACCGGTTGCGCGAACTCGCGCACCACGGCCCGCGCGCGATGGTGGTGACGCGCGACTTCGTCGGCCTCATCGGCCAGCTCGCGCTCGACCTGTGCACGCTGGCGCGCGCGCCGCACCGCGCGCCGTGGCGCGACTTCTCGGGCCACCTCTACCAGTTCGGCGCCACGGCGCTGCACATCACGGCGCTGGTCGGCTTGCTGATCGGCGTGGTGCTGGCGTACCTGATCTCCCAGCAGCTGCGCAACTACGGCGCCGAGGCCTTCGTGGTGAACATCCTCGGGCTGTCGCTGATCCGCGAGCTCGGGCCGGTGCTGGCCGCCGTGCTGATCGCGGGCCGCTCGGGTTCGGCGATCACGGCGCAGATCGGCGTGATGCGCGTCACCGAAGAGCTCGACGCCATGCGCGTCATGGGCATCCCGCACGGCTTCCGTCTCGTGATGCCGCGCGTGCTGGCGCTGGCCATCGCGATGCCGCTGATCAGCCTGTGGACGTCGATGGCGGCGCTGGCCGGCGGCATGCTCGCGGCCGACGCTGCGCTCGGCATTTCGCCGTCGTATTTCCTGTCGGCCCTGCCGCGCGCGGTGCCCATCGCCAACCTCTGGCTGGCGCTGGCCAAGTCGGCGGTGTTCGGCGTGCTGATCGCGCTGATCGGCTGCTACTTCGGCATGAAGGTCAAGCCCAACACCGAGAGCCTGGGGCGCGGCACCACGTCGTCGGTCGTGACCTCGATCACCGCGGTGATCCTGGTCGATGCGCTGTTTGCGGTGCTCTTCAAGGGCATAGGATTCCGCGGATGAACGCTGCCACGACTTCCCCGCCCGGCACCGTCGTCGACATCCGCAAGCTCTGGACCGTGTTCAAGAGCCCGGACGGCGAGCAGGTGGTGCACCGCGACCTCGACCTGCACCTCGAACGCGGCGAGGTGCTGTCGCTGGTCGGCGGCTCGGGCACCGGCAAGACGGTGCTGCTGCGGCAGATTCTCGGACTGCAGAAACCCACGAAGGGCGCGGTCGAGGTGCTGGGCCGGGCGCCGGGTGAACTCAGCGCGGCCGGCGCGGCCAACGTGGGCATGCTGTTCCAGCACGGCGCGCTGTTCTCGGCCTTCAGCGTGCTGGAGAACATCGCCTTTCCGCTGCGCGAACTCAAGCTGCTGCCCGACGAGCTGATTCGCCATGCCGCGCTCGTGAAGCTGCAGATGGTGGGGCTGGAACCGCAGCATGCGGACAAGAGCCCGTCGGACCTGTCGGGCGGCATGATCAAGCGCGTGGCGCTGGCGCGCGCGCTCATCATGGACCCGCCGCTGCTGCTGCTCGACGAGCCCACGGCCGGCCTCGACCCCGAAGCCTCCGACAGTTTCTGCGACCTGCTGCGCGGCCTGCACCGCGAGCTGGGCCTGACGGTCGTGATGGTCACGCACGACCTGGACACCCTGTTCGACCTGAGCACCCGCATCGCGGTGCTGGCCGACCAGAAGGTGATCGTGAGCGGCACGGCGCGCGAAGTCATCGCCTATCCGCATCCGTTCATCCACGAATACTTTCTCGGCGGGCGCGGCCAGCGCGCCCTGGAGGCGCTGCACGACAAGCCCGCCGCCGGCAAAGAAGAACCCTCCGCGCCGCGGCCCGAGGCCGCGCGCGCTGAAGAAGAAAGGTAGGTCCCCATGGAAAACAAGGCCCACGCCCTCGCCGCCGGCGCCTTCGTGCTCGGCCTGATCGCCGCGCTCGTCGCGCTGGTGGTCTGGTTCACGCGCGACAACACCGTGCGCAACGTGTACGAACTCTCCACCCGCGACGCCGTGAGCGGCCTGCAGCCGCAGGCCCAGGTGCGCTACCGCGGCATCTCGGTCGGCAAGGTGACCTCGATCGACTTCGACCCCAAGACCCGTGGCAACGTGCGCGTGCGCATCACGGTCGACGAGCGCGTGCCGCTCACCACCTCCAGCTTTGCCACGCTGAGCTACCAGGGCGTGACCGGCCTGGCCTTCATCGCGCTGGACGACGAAGGCGAATCGACCGTCGCGCTCAAGCCGAACAACGACAGCCCGCCGCGCATTCCACTCAAGCCCTCGATGCTCGCGAAGCTGCAGGACCGCGGCGAGGAAATCATCGACCAGGTGGAAGAAGTGACCAAGCGCGCCAACGCGCTCTTGGCCGACGCCAACCAGAAGCGCGTGGCCGACGCGCTGGAGAACATCGCGGCCGCCTCGGCCAGCGCCAACGCGCTGATCAAGCAGCTCGACAACACCGTGAAGACCGGCCTGAACCCGACGCTGGCCGCCATGCCCGAGACGCTGTCGACGGTGAAGAAGGCGGCCGGCGACGTCTCGCGCGTGGCCAACAACTTCAATTCCACCGTGGGCAAGCTCAACGCGCCCGACGGCCCGGTCGAACGCCTGGGCGAAGGCACCAAGGCGCTGGCGCAGGCGGTCGATTCGTTCAACGCCGCCACCCTGCCGCGCGTGAACCGCGTGGCCGACGACACCGCGCATGCGGTGCGCCGCCTGGGCCGCGCCGCCGACAGCATCAACGACAACCCGCAATCGCTGCTGTTCGGCAACGGCGGCACGACCGCGGGCCCGGGCGAGCCCGGCTTCGTTGCGCCCGCCGCACGCCACTGACCGGGAGCAGAACACCATGCGCATGAAGACAACCACCCACGCCCTCGCCAGCCTCGGCTGTGTGCTGCTGCTCGCCGGCTGCGGCATGCTGCCCGACAAGCCGGCGCGCGCCACGCTGTACGACTTCGGTCCCGGCCTGTCGGCCGCCGCACCTGCTTCCACGCCGACGACCGCACGGCCTGCACTGTCCCTCGCGGAGTTCGAGAGCAACGCGCGCCTGGACGGCACGCAGATCCTGTACCGCATGGGCTACGCCGACGCCAACGAGCTGCGCCCCTACGGCCAGTCGCGCTGGAGCCTGCCGCCCGCGCAGCTGCTGCGCCAGCGGCTGCGCGACACGCTGGCCGAACGCCGCACCGTGCTCGGCCCCGAAGAAAGCGCGACGCTCGCGCGCACCGAGGGCATCGTGCCCGACACGCTGCGCATTTCGCTCGACGAGTTCAGTCACTACTTCGACGCACCGGCCAGCAGCACGGGCCTGGTGCGCCTGCGCGCCACGCTGGTCCGCACCGCCACGGGCGGCGACCGCGTGATGGGCCAGCGGACCTTCACCGTGCGCCGCCCCGCCGCCAGCGCCGACGCGCCGGGCGGCGTGAAGGCGCTCATCGCGGCGAGCGACGCGGCCATGGCCGAAGTCGTGCAATGGGTCGACCAGCTGCAGCAGCAAGACCCGCCGCAGCCGCGTGCGGCGGCACCGCGCCGCTGAACGGCTTTTCATTCCAACCCACCCTGAGGAGACCCGTCCCATGAACGCAACGCGCATCGTCGGCATCCTGCTGGTCGTCGCCGGCATCGCCGGGCTCGGCCTGGGCGGCTTCAGCTTCACCAAGGAAACCCACCAGGCCAAGCTCGGCCCGCTGGAGTTCTCGGTGAAAGAAAAACAGAACGTCAACATCCCGTCCTGGGCTGGCGTGGCAGCGATCGTGGTGGGCGGCGCGCTGGTGCTGCTGGGTGGCAAGAAGGGCTGAGCGCCCGCCAACCACGGCCATGGCCGACGCCTTCGTGCCGCTCGAAGGCGGCTGCACCTGCCGGCAGGTGCGCTACCGCCTGAACGCCCCGCCGCTCTTCGTGCACTGCTGCCACTGCCGCTGGTGCCAGCGCGAGACGGGCTCGTCCTTCGCGCTCAATGCGCTGATCGAACCGGAACACGTGCAGATGCTGCAGGGCACGGTCGATCGGGTGCTCACGCCTTCGGCCAGCGGACGCGGCCAGACGTACGCGCGCTGCCCCACTTGCCACGTCGCGCTGTGGAGCCACTACGCGGGCGCCGGTGACGCCGTGAGCTTCATCCGCGTGGGCACGCTCGACACGCCCGACCGGCTGCCACCGGACCTGCACATCTTCACGATGTCGAAGCAGCCGTGGGTGGTGCTGCCGGCCGGCGCGCCGGCTGTGCACGGGTACTACGACCGTAAAGACTACTGGCCCGCCGAGAGCCTCGCGCGCTGGCGCGTGCTGCGCGAGAAGCTGCGGGCCGGCTAGCGGCTCACTCGCCCGCCATGCCGGCGAGCAACCGCGGCAGCAGGTCTTCCGACGCCCCCCGCAACACCACCGCCGCCGCATCGTCCAGATGCGGCAGCGGCTCAATGTTGAGCGTCACCAGCCGCGCACCGCGCGCCATCGCCAGCTTGGGCAACTCGGCCGCCGGGTAGACGATGGTGGTGCTGCCGACCACCAGGAACAGGTCGGACTCCTGCGCCGCCACCTGGGCGTCGAGCAGCACACCGGCGTTCAGCATCTCGCCGAACATGACGACATCGGGCCGCGCGTGCGAGCCGCAGCGCAGGCAGCGGTGGAAGGGCCACGGGCCGCTGCGGTTGCCGCAGTGGTCGCAGCGCCAGCGGCGCAGCGAGCCGTGCAGCTCCAGCACATCCTGGCCGCCGGCCTTGCCGAGCAGGCCGTCGACGTTCTGCGTGATGAGCCGGGTCGCGGGGCGCAGCCGCTGCAGTTGCGCGAGCGCGAGGTGGCCGGGGTTGGGCGACGCGGTTTCGATCAGCGACAGGCGCTGGGCCCAGAACTTCGTGAAGCCGCCCGGGTCGCGCGCGAGGTCGTCGGCGTGCGAAAACTTGAGCGCGTTCTGGCTCATCCAGAGGCCGTCGGCGTCGCGGTAGGTCGGGATGCCCGAGGCCTTGGACAGCCCCGCGCCCGAGAAGACCACGATGCGCCGCGCACCGCGCAGCAGCGCCACGGTGCGGTCGATCCGCAGCGCGAGGTCGTCGGAGGCGGAGGAAGAAGAAGGCGTGGAAGACAAGGCAGAAGAAAACAGGGTCATCGATCGGAGACAGAGGGAACCACGGCGCCGACCCCGCCCTGGCTGTTGCTCGCGCCCAGGCGCTGCGACACCGTGCCCGCGCAGGCCTTGAGCGCGCGCGCGATCTCGCCGTCCCAGGCGGTGTGGAAGATGCCGGCCGGGCCGATGGCGGTCACGGCCAGCACGATGGCGCCGGTGTGGTCGAACACCGGCGCGGCCATGGCGCTCACGCCCTCGATCACCTCGCCGTCGGAGCGGCTGATGCCGTGGTCGCGCACTTCCTGGCACTGGCGCTCGAAGTCGCTCCACGAGGGCAGCGGCTGCACCGGCGGCATGCCGGCCGGCGGCGCGGGCTCGGCGGCGCCCTTGCGCTGCTTCTGGCGCTGGCGCTCGTCCTCGAGCTGCGCGCGTACCACGGCCGGGTCGAGGTAGGCGGCAAAGACGCGGCCCGAGGCCGTGTTGGTGAGCGAGAACACCGTGCCGTGGCGCATGTTCACGTGCACCGGCGAAGGCGACTCGGCCGTGCGCACGATGGTCGCGCCGCGCGCGCCCCACACGGCCAGCGCCACGGTGTGGCCGATCTGCTGCGCGAGCTGGCCGATCAGCGCCGTGGCGATGTGCACCGGGTCGGCCTGCTGCAGGCTGATCAGCCCCAGTTGCAAGGCCAGCGGGCCGAGCAGATAGCGGCCGCTGGCGCGGTCCTGCTCGATGAGGCCCAGACGGCCGAAGCTCACCATGTAGGGGTGGGCCTTGGCGGCGGTCATGTCCGCCTCGCGGGCCAGGTCTTTGAGCGCCATCGGGCGGCCGTGGTGCACCAGCGCGCGCAGCAGTTGCCCGCCGACTTCGATGCTCTGGATGCCGCGCTGGGCGCGGTCGGTGTCAACAGTCGCTGCCATGGCCGCCTTGCCGTCTGGTTGTTCGTTCATGAAGAAGGCATTAGACATGAACTGATCTCGGGCTTACACTCCGCGCATTCGTTATCTGCAAACTCGTTCGCCTTAAACGAATCAGGCGAATCCAAAACCACCCCACCGGAGACACACGATGAGCCAAGCCAAGAAATTCGCCAGCCACGCCGACCTGGAAGAAAAGAAGATCACCTTCAGCCAGATCTCGGAGCACGCCTGGGCCTACACGGCCGAGGGCGACCCCAACACCGGCATCATCATTGGCGACGACTGCGTGCTGGTGGCCGACACCCAGGCCACGCCCGCCATGGCCGCCGACGTGGTGCGCCGCATCCGCGAAGTGACCGACAAGCCCATCAAGTACGTGGTGCTCACGCACTACCACGCGGTGCGCGTGCTGGGCGCGGCGGGCTACGGCGCCGAACACATCCTGGCCAGCCAGGACACGCGCGACCTGATCGTCGAGCGCGGCGAGGAAGACAAGGCCAGCGAAATCGGCCGCTTCCCGCGCCTGTTCCAGAACGTCGAGACGGTGCCCCCGGGCCTGACCTGGCCCACCATGACCTTCACCGGCAAGATGACGCTGTGGCTGGGCACGCTCGAAGTGCAGCTGCTGCAGCTGGGCCGCGGCCACACCAAGGGCGACACGGTCGTCTGGCTGCCGCAGGAGCGTGCGCTGCTGTCGGGCGACCTGGTCGAGTTCGGCGCCACGCCGTACGCC
Source organism: Variovorax sp. 54 (assembly GCF_002754375.1). Classification (NCBI taxonomy): domain Bacteria; kingdom Pseudomonadati; phylum Pseudomonadota; class Betaproteobacteria; order Burkholderiales; family Comamonadaceae; genus Variovorax; species Variovorax sp. 54. The sequence goes on along the minus strand of NZ_PEFF01000001.1, from coordinate 3,558,192 downwards.
GGCGACGCCTACTTCCAGGACTGGCCGCAGACGCTGGACAACCTCGCCGCCCTGAAGCCCCTGGCCCTGGTGCCGGGCCGCGGCGCCGCGCTGACCACGCCCGAAGACGTGGCCAAGGGCCTGCAGGAAACGCGCGCCTTCATCGCCGACGTGTACGCCAGCGTGCAGGACGGCGTGAAGGCCGGCCGCGACCTGAACGCGGTCTACAAGGAGACCTACGAGAAGCTCAAGCCCAAGTACAGCCAGTGGGTGATCTTCGACCACTGCATGCCGTTCGACGTGAGCCGTGCGTACGACGAAGCCTCGGGCCACGCCGACCCGCGCGTGTGGACGGCACAGCGCGACATCGACATGTGGAAGGCGCTGGAAGGCTGATCGGTTTTTCTCCCTCCCCTCCCGGGGGAGGGTTGGGGTGGGGGCAGGCAGAGCGCCGGTTTCGAGCGCCGCGTGTCCCCATCCCCGCCTTCCCCCGGAAGGGGAAGGAGCAAGACAAGGACAGAAGACAAGAACACGGAGACAACACGTGATCGACTACCAAAGCCTGCGCTTCGACTACACCCGCCACGCCGACCAGGACGCCGCGGCGCCCGCCCGCCACCCCGTGGTGGTCGTGGGTGCCGGCCCGGTGGGCCTCACGCTCGCCATCGACCTCGCCCTGCGGCAGATTCCCGTGGTGCTGCTCGACAACGACAACAGCCTGTCCAGCGGGTCGCGCGCGATCTGCTTCGCCAAGCGCACGCTCGAGGTCTTCGACCGCCTCGGCTGCGGCGATCGCATGGTGGACAAGGGCGTGTCGTGGCACGTCGGCAAGGTGTTCTTCCATGACGAGCAGGTCTACCGCTTCGACCTGCTGCCCGAACCCGGCCACGAGCGCCCGGCCTTCATCAACCTGCAGCAGTACTACGTCGAGGGCTACCTCGTCGAGCGCGCCGCGGCCCTGCCGCTGATCGACCTGCGCTGGAACAACAAGGTGGTCGGCATCGAGCAGCAGGGCGACGGCGCCGTGCTCACCATCGAGACCCCTGAAGGCAACTACGCGTTGGCCGCCGGCTACGTGGCAGCCTGCGACGGCTCGCGCTCCAACCTGCGCCAGCTGCTGGGGCAGGAAGCCAAGGGCCGCACCTTCCGCGACCGCTTCCTGATCGCCGACATCACGATGGACGCGCAGTTGCCCACCGAGCGCCGCTTCTGGTTCGACCCCTCGTTCCACCCCGGCCAGAGCGTGCTGCTGCACAAGCAGGCCGACGGCATGTGGCGCGTCGACTTCCAGCTCGGCTGGGACGCCGACCCGGTGGAAGAGCGCAAGCCCGAGCGCATCACGCCGCGCGTGCGCGCGCTGCTCGACAGCATCGGCTTCGAGGGCGTGCAGTTCCAGATCGGCTGGGCCAGCGTCTACACCTTCGCCTGCCAGCGCATGGAGCGCTTCCGCCACGGCCGCGTGCTGTTCGCGGGCGACTCGGCGCACGGCGTGTCGCCCTTCGGCGCGCGCGGCGCCAACTCGGGCGTGCAGGACGCCGACAACCTCGCGTGGAAACTCGCGGCCGTGCTGGCCGGCGATGCGCCCGACGCGCTGCTCGACAGCTACGCCAACGAGCGCGAGTTCGCGGCCGACGAGAACATCCGCAACTCGACGCGCGCCACCGACTTCATCACGCCCAAGAGCGAGGTGAGCCGGCTGTTCCGCGACGCGGTGCTCGAGCTGACCAAGCGCCACGCCTTCGCACGCTCGCTGGTCAACAGCGGGCGGCTGTCGGTGGCCACGGTGCTGCGCGACTCGCCGCTTAACACGCCCGACGCCGACACCTTCGCCGGTGCGATGGTGCCCGGCGCGGCAGCAGCCGACGCGCCCGTGCGGCGCGCCGACGGCAGCACCGGCTGGCTGCTGCGCGAATGCCATGTGGCGCGCTTCACCGCGCTGGTGTTCGGCACCGGCGACGCCGCCGAGCGCAGCCTGCAGGCGCTGAACGCCAGCGACCTCGCGCTGCACGTCGTGCGCGTGGAAGGCAATGGCGCCGACGCCGAACTCGCCACGCAGCGCTACGACGCGCAGCCCGGCACCGTCTATCTGCTGCGGCCCGACCAGCACGTGTGCGCGCGCTGGCGGCAGCCCACGGCGGCGAAGCTCCGCGCGGCCCTCGACCACGCACTGGCAAAGGCATGACCCCGATGCAACAGCAACTGATCACCACGCCGAACCTCGAAGCGCCCGACGACTTCTACGAGGCGCTCATCGAGGCCCACCAGGGGCTTTCCACCGAGGAAAGCCACGCCTTCAACGCACGGCTCGTGCTCGTGCTGGCCAACCACGTCGGCTCGCTGACCGTGCTGCGCGAAGCCTTCGACGCGGCGCGCGCCGGCTGAGCCGCGCCACATCCACGCACTCCCACCTCATCGCGATTTTCGAAAGAGAAGCCCATGACCCAACCCACCCCTGCCTCCGAACGGCGCTACCAGAGCGGCTTCGGCAACGAATACGCCTCCGAGGCCGTGCCCGGTGCGCTGCCGCAAGGCCGCAACAACCCGCAGCGCGGCCCCTTCGACCTGTACACCGAGCTGCTCTCGGGCACCGCCTTCACGGCGCCGCGCCATGAAAACCGCCGCACCTGGCTGTACCGCCGCCAGCCCTCGGTGGTGTCGGGCCGCTACCAGCCCTACGCGCAGTCGCACTGGACCACCGGCGCCGACCGCGAGATCGCGCTGCCGCCCGAGCCGATGCGCTGGGGCCCGCTGCCGCTGGACGGCGCGGCCGACGTCGACTTCATCGACGGCATGCACACGCTGGCCGCCAACGGCGACGCCGAATCGCAGGTCGGCATCGGCTCGCTGATGTACCTGGCCGGACGCTCGATGGAACAGCGCGCCTTCGTCAACGCCGACGGCGAGATGCTGGTGATGCCGCAACAAGGCCGCCTCGTCGTCACGACCGAACTCGGCGTGCTCGACGTGAAGCCCGGCGAAATCGTGGTGCTGCCGCGCGGCATGGCCTTCAAGGTGGCGTTGCCCGACGGGCTCTCGCGCGGCTACGTGTGCGAGAACTACGGCGCGCACTTCCGCCTGCCCGAGCTCGGCCCGATCGGCTCGAACGGCCTGGCCAACGCCCGCGACTTCCAGGCGCCCGTGGCGGCCTTCGAGGCAGACGGCGGCGCCTACGAGCTGGTGAAGAAATTCGGCGGCCGCTTCTGGACCGCACCGATGAAACAGTCGCCCTTCAACGTGGTCGCCTGGCACGGCAACCTCGCGCCGGTGAAGTACGACACGGCGAACTTCATGGTGATCGGCTCGATCAGCTTCGACCATCCCGATCCGTCGATCTTCACCGTGCTGACCTCGCCCAGCGACACGCCCGGCACGGCCAACTGCGACTTCGTGATCTTCCCGCCGCGCTGGATGGTGATGGAAAACACCTTCCGTCCGCCATGGTTCCACCGCAACCTCATGAGCGAGTTCATGGGCCTGGTGCTGGGCGAGTACGACGCCAAGCCGGGCGGCTTCAAGCCCGGCGGCGCGAGCCTGCACAACTGCATGGTGCCGCACGGTCCGGACGAAGAAGCCTTCGACAAGGCCACGCACGCCGACCTCAAGCCGCACAAGCTGGACAACACGCTGGCCTTCATGTTCGAGAGCCGCTACCGTTTCATTCCGACGAACTTCGCGCTGCAAAGCCCGGCGCTCGACACCGACTACACCGACTGCTGGGCCGGCCTCAAGGACCAATTCAAGCCATGAAGATGAAGAAGAGCGCTTTCGCCCTCACCCGCCGCGCGGCGGCCGTTGCACTGCTCGCGGCCCCGTTCCTGCTGGCGCATGCGGCGGACTTTCCGTCGAAGCCGATCAAGTTCATCGTGCCCTACAGCCCCGGCGGCACCACCGACCTCGTGGCACGCACCGTGGGCCAGAAGGTGTCGGAAAAACTGGGCCAACCGGTGCTCATCGACAACCGCGGCGGCGCGGGCGGCAACATCGGCATGGACGCCGTGGCCAAGGCCGCGCCCGACGGCTACACGATCGGCTTCGGCGCGATCTCGACCAACGCGCTGAACCCGCACATCTACAAGTCGATGGCCTTCGATCCGCGCAAGGACTTCACGGCCATCAGCCTGCTGGGCATGTCGACCATCGTGCTCGAAGTGCCGGCCACGTCGGCCATCAAGACCGTGCCCGAGCTCGTCGCCGCCGCGAAGAAGAACCCCGGCCTGCCCTACGCCACCGCGGGTGCCGGCACCTCGATGAACCTGGCCGGCGTGATGTTCGCGCAGATGACCGGCACCGAGCTCACGCACGTCGCCTACAAGGGCAGCGGCCCGGCCATCACCGACATGCTGGGCAACACCATCGGCGTGATGTTCGACAACCTGCCGGCCTCGCTGCCGCACATCCAGGCCGGCAAGCTGCGCGCACTGGCCGTGGCGGGCGGCACGCGCTCGCCCTCGCTGCCCGACGTGCCGACGATGGCCGAGGCGGGCCTCAAGGGCTATGCGCTGGAGCCGTGGTTCGGCGTGTACGGCCCGGCGAAGCTGCCACCGCCGATCGTGAAGGCGCTGAACGAAGCGTTCGTCGAAGCGCTGGCCATGCCCGACGTGAAGGCCAAGCTGCAGCAGGCCGGCTTCTCGCCGCGCGGCTCGACCGCGCAGGAGCTGAGCACGCTCACCGACACCGAATACAAGCGCCTGGGCGATGTGGCCCGCAAGGCCGGCATGACCGCCGACTGATCCGATTCAAGAACCGAAAGACATCCATGACCGCACTCAACGCCACCCATGACCCGAAGCTGCGCAGCTGGGTCGCCACCGCCAACCTGGCCGGCACCGACTTCCCGATCCAGAACCTGCCCTTCGGCCGCTTCCGCACCGCCGGCAGCAACAACGAGGCCTTCCGCATCGGCGTGGCCATCGGTGACCAGATCCTTGACCTGCGCGCGGCCGGCCTCATCGACACCGACGACATGAACGTGCTGATGAACGCCAGCGTGAAAGACCGCCAGGCCCTGCGTGCCGCGATCTCCGCCGGCCTCGCCGAAGGCAGCGGCCAACAGGCCGCGTGGTCGAAGGCGCTGCTCGCGCAGGCCCAGGCCGAGATGACCGTGCCTTGCCGCATCGGCGACTACACCGACTTCTACACGGGCATCCACCACGCCACCACCATCGGCAAGCTGTTCCGTCCCGACCAGCCGCTGATGCCCAACTACAAGTGGGTGCCGATCGGCTACCACGGCCGCGCCTCGTCGATCCGCGTGAGCGGCCAGACCTTCAAACGCCCGCACGGCCAGACCAAGGCGCCTGACGCAGAAACGCCGAGCTTCGGCCCGTCGAAGCGGCTCGACTACGAACTGGAGCTGGGCTTCTTCGTGGGCCGCGGCAATGCGCTGGGCGAGCCCATCGCCATCGCCGAGGCCGAAGACCACCTGTTCGGCGTGACCCTGCTCAACGACTGGTCGGCGCGCGACGTGCAGGCCTGGGAGTACCAGCCGCTCGGCCCCTTCCTCTCGAAGAGCTTCGCGAGCACGCTGTCGCCGTGGATCGTGACGACCGACGCGCTGGCCCCGTTCCGCGCGAAGTTCGAGCGCCCCGCCGAAGACCCGCAACCGCTGCCCTACCTCGACGCCCCGTCGAACCGCGCCAGCGGCGCGCTCGACATCACGCTCGAAGTGCTGCTGCAGACCGCGAAGATGCGCGCCGACGGCGTCGCGCCCGTGCGCCTCACGCTCGGCAACACCACCGAAGCTTCGTACTGGACCGCCGCGCAGCTCATCACGCACCACACGGTGAACGGCTGCAACCTGCAACCCGGCGACCTGCTGGGCTCGGGCACGCTGTCGGGCCCGCAGCCCGACCAGGCCGGCTCGCTGATGGAACTCACGGGGGGCGGCAAGCAGCCCGTCACGCTGCCGAACGGCGAGAAGCGCACGTTCCTGGAAGATGGCGACACGCTGGTGATGCGCGGCTGGTGCGAGCGCGAGGGCGCGGTGCGCATCGGGCTGGGTGAAGTCACCGGGACCGTGGTGGCCTGAGGCTTCCGCCTCCAGCCCCACCTCTCCCCTTCTCCCCTTCTCCCCGTGTTGTCCCCTCTCCCTCTGGGAGAGGGCTAGGGTGAGGGCCGTCGGCCTCACCACATCGCGCGGCCTCGATCGCCGCGCCCCCTCTCCCCAAGGGGAGAGGGAGCAAGAAGGTCAGGGCGTCGGTGCGGCAGACGATGCCGCACCCGCGGGTGCCGGCACCGCAGCAGCAGCCGGCCACGCCACCTCGCTGCCCACCCGCGGCTTGCCCATCGGCGCACCCGCGCGGCCGATGCGCACGGCGGCCATATCGGCCTCGCTCGGGTACTGGTCCATGAGCCAGTAGTCGAACACGCGGCGCGCAATGGGCGCAGCAGAGCCTGCACCCCAACCCGCGTTCTCGACGATGACCGCCAGCGCGATCTTCGGGTTGTTGGCGGGTGCGTAGGCCATGAACAGGGCGTGGTCGCGCTGGTGTTCTTCGAGCGCGCGCGCGTTGTACTTGGTGTTCTTGGCCTGCGTCACGGCCTGCGCCGTGCCGGTCTTGCCGGCCGCCTGGTAGCCCGCGCCCGCGAACACGCCACGCGCGGTGCCGCTGGTGACCACGCTGGTCAGGCCCTCGCGGATCACCGCCACGTTGGCCGCCGTGTAGCCGAGGTTCTCGGCCGGCGGCTGCGGCAGCGGCACGACCTGTCCGCTCACCGTGTTGCGCATCGCCAGCGCCACGTGCGGCCGGTGCTTCATGCCGCCGTCGGCCACGATGGCCGTGGCCTGCGCGAGCTGCAGCATGGTGAAGGCGTTGTAGCCCTGGCCGATGCCCAGCGAGATGGTCTCGCCCGCGTACCACTTCTTCTGTTCGGGCCGCTTGTAGGCGTTGCGCTTCCATTCGGTGCTGGGCAGCACGCCGCGCACCTCGCCGCCCAGGTCGATGCCGGTGATCTGGCCGAAGCCCATGGGCTTCATGAAGTCGTGGATCAGGTCCACGCCCATCTCGTTGGCCAGCGAGTAGTAGTAGATGTTGCTCGACAGCTGGATCGAGCGGCGCATGTCGACGCCGCCGATGTTGCCCTCGGGGCTGCCGAAGCGGTGGCCGCCGAAGTTGAAGTAGCCGGGGTCGTTCACCACCACGTTGGCCGCGCGCTTGCCGGTCTGCAGCGCCGCCAGCGCCATGAAGGGCTTGTAGGTGGAGCCCGGCGGGTAGGTGCCGCGCAGCGCGCGGTTGAGCAGCGGCTTGTCGAGCGATTCGGTGAGCGCCGCCCAGCTTTCGGTGTCGATGCCTTCGACGAACAGGTTGGGGTCGAAGGTGGGCTTGCTCACGAAGGCCAGCACCTCGCCGGTCTTGGGGTCGATGGCCACGAGCGCACCGCGCCGGTCGCCGTACATGTCTTCGATCAGCTTCTGCAGCTTGATGTCCAGCGACAGCATGACGGTGTTGCCCGGCGTGGCCGGGTGGCTCGCGAGTCGGCGCACAGCGCGCCCGCCGGCCGAGGTTTCCATCTGCTCGACGCCGGTCTGGCCGTGCAGCATCTTCTCGTAGCTCTGCTCGACGCCGAGCTTGCCGATGTAGTCGGTGCCCTTGTAGTTGGCCTGGTCTTCCTCGTCCCAGTCTTCCATCGCGGTTTTTTCGCGCTGGTTGATGCGGCCAATGTAGCCGAGTACGTGCGAGGCCAACTCGCCCTGCGGGTAGTTGCGGAACAGGCGTGCCTTGATCTCCACACCCGGGAAGCGGTAGCGCTGCGCCGCGAAGCGCGCCACCTCTTCGTCGCTCAGGCGGGTGCGGATCGGAATGGAGTCGAAGCTGCGCGAGTCTTCGCGCAGGCGCTTGAAGCGGCGGCGGTCGCGCGGCGACACCTCGAGCACGCTGGTCAGGCTGTTGATGGTCTCCTCGACGTCGCCGACCTTCGAGGGCGTGATCTCCAGCGTGTAGGCCGAGTAGTTGGAGGCCAGCACGATGCCGTTGCGATCGAGGATGAGCCCCCGGTTCGGCACCACCGGCACCACGGCCGTGCGGTTGCTCTCGGCCTGCTCGGCCAGATCTTCGTGGCGCACGACCTGCAGGTACACCAGCCGCGAGCCCAGCAGACTGAAGGCGAACAGCACCGCCAGGCCGATGACGATCACGCGGCGCTTGAAGCGCGCCAGATCGGCGGCAACGTTGCGGATTTCAGTCATGGCATCAGGAGCTTAGGCGTGCGCAGGTGCGATGGCAAATGCGACGGGAAGAAGAACTCAGAGGGGTCGGTTCTCGTCGGGTTCGGGGGTGCGGCGCTGCGGTGCGAGCAGCAGCGCCGTGGCCAGCGGCCACAAGGCGGCCTCGATGGCCGGCGAGATCAGCACGCCCCAGCCCGGAAACACGCCGCCGCCGATCATGCGCGTGATCACCTCGATGAACTGCGACAGCGCAAACAGCGGCAGCACCTGCAGTGCCTGCGAGAGCACCGGGTACCAGAGCAGGCGCCGGTGGATCATGATCGCGAAGAAGCCCAGCGTGGTGTAGGACAGCGCATGCTGGCCCAGCATCGACGACTGGTGCACGTCCATGAGCAGGCCGAACATGAAGGCCGCGCCGATGCCCACGCGCGCGGGCTGGTGCACGCCCCAGAACACGATCACCAGCGCCAGCAGGTCGGGCATCCAGGCGGCACGGCCGATGGGAATCATGTTGACCAGCAGCGCCACGAGCAGGCTGGTCCACATGAAGACGGGGCTGACGGGCAGCAAGAGCTGCTGCTGGCCGGGGCGCTTGATCATCGCGTGGCTCCCGCAGGCTTCTTCTCGTTCTTGCCGGCGCCGGGCTTGCCGTCGGGGCGCTTGCGCTGGGTGGACGCGGCCTCGACGTGCGGCGGCGCCACCGGGGCGCCGGAAGGCTCGAGCACCAGCACGTAGCGCGCCGCGGTCACGCGGGCCAGCGGCACGCAGTAGATGCGCGCAAAGGCCGAATCGGCGCGGCGCTCGATGCGTTCGATCTTCGCCACCGGCAGGCCGGCCGGGTAGATGCCGTCGACGCCGCTGGTGGAGAGCAGGTCGCCTTCCTGCAGGTCGGCATTGGCCGCCATGAAGCGCAGCTCCATGCCGCCGCCGTGCGCCGAAGCGTCGCCGAAGGCCACGCTGCGCACGCCGGTGCGGGTGTTCTGCACGGGGATGGCCAGGTCGCGGTCGATCACCAGCGTGACCTCGCTCGTGAAGGGCAGCACCTGCGTGACCTGGCCCAGCACGCCGCGCGCGTCGATCACCGGCGAGCCGGCGGCCACGCCCTGCGTGAGGCCCTGGTCGATGACGATCTTGCGCGTATAGGGGTCGGCCGCGTCGTACAGCACCTCGGCCGGACGACCGGGCGTGGTGGTGGTCTGGCGCAGTTCGAGCAGCTCGCGCAGGCGAGCGTTGTCTTGCGCCAGCGTGTCGGCGCGGCTGGCGGTTTCGGCCTGCAGCATCAGTGCCTTGCGCGCTTCTTCTTCGTTGTGCTGCGCGGTCTGCAGCTCTTCGAAGTAGCGGCTGCCGCCCATCACCAGCATGACCGGCTTGAGCGCCACCATCTGCACCGGGTAGAGCACCGCGCCGATGGCCGAGCGGATCGGCTTCACGAGGTGAAAGCGTGCGTCGGCCACCATCAGGAAGAGCGAGAGCGCGCCGAAGAAGATCAGCTTGCTGAGTGCCGATTGCCCCTGGTTGAACAGGGGAGGCGCTGTGCGATCGAGCGTGCCCAGAGGCATGTAGTCAGACCCGGCAGTGGTGCGGCATCAAATAACAAAAGGCCGGCCTGCGCAAGCAAAGGCCGGCCGATGGAGGCTTTCGCCTTTATTCGCTGGTGAAGATGCTTCCGAGACGGTCCATGCGTTCGAGCGCAATGCCGCAACCGCGCACCACGCAGGTCAGCGGATCTTCGGCCACGAGCACCGGCAGGCCGGTTTCCTCGGCGAGCAGGCGGTCGAGGTCACGCAGCAGCGCGCCGCCGCCGGTGAGCATCATGCCGCGCTCGGCGATGTCGGCGCCCAGTTCGGGGGGCGTCTGTTCCAGCGCGTTCTTCACGGCCGAGACGATGTTGTTCAGGGGGTCGGTCAGGGCTTCCAGCACTTCGTTGCTGCTGATGGTGAAGCTGCGCGGCACGCCTTCGGAAAGGTTGCGGCCCTTGACTTCCATTTCCTTGACTTCGGAGCCCGGGAAGGCCGAGCCGATGTTCTTCTTGATGACTTCGGCCGTCGGCTCGCCGATCAGCATGCCGTAGTTGCGGCGGATGTAGTTGATGATGGCTTCGTCGAAGCGGTCGCCGCCCACGCGGACCGAGCCCTTGTAGACCATGCCGCCCAGCGAGATCACGCCCACTTCGGTGGTACCGCCGCCGATGTCCACGACCATCGAGCCCGAGGCTTCGCTGACGGGCAGGCCGGCGCCGATGGCCGCGGCCATGGGTTCTTCGATGAGGTAGACGGCGGTGGCGCCGGCGGCTTCGGCCGCGTCCTTGATGGCGCGGCGCTCGACCTGGGTCGAGCCGCAGGGCACGCAGATGATGATGCGCGGGCTCGGCGTGAGCAGCGTGCGCGGGTGCACCATCTTGATGAACTGCTTGATCATCTGCTCGGTGATCACGAAGTCGGCAATCACGCCGTCCTTCATCGGGCGGATCGCCTCGATGTTGCCGGGCACCTTGCCCAACATGGCCTTGGCTTCGCGGCCGACGGCCTGGATCACCTTCTTGCCATGGGGACCGCCTTCGTGGCGGATCGCGACCACGGAGGGCTCGTCCAGCACGATGCCCTTGTTGCGGGCGAAGATCAGGGTATTGGCGGTGCCGAGGTCAATCGCCAGGTCGGTGGAGAAGTACCGACGGAAAGCTCCAAACATGTGCGGAATCCTCTGAGCACGGCCTGCGCATCGGCAGGACGTCGCTCTATTTTTGGGTCGTTTGACGGGGTGAATTGATCGTTTTTGGCGCAAAAGCCGGCGCGTTCGCGGGGGTTGCGGCAAAGGCGGGATAATAACCGAATCCCCTCTGAATCCCGTGTCGGCACCCGCTTCGGCGTGCGATTGCCTCTGGTTTTTTCGACCCGTCAGCCATCTATGTCTCTTTCCGCTTCCGATATTGCACGCATCGCCTCGCTGGCGCGGCTGCAGCTTGCCCCAGATGAAAGCGAGCGCATGCTCACTCAAATCAACGGCTTCTTCGATCTGGTCGAACGCATGCGCGCGGTCGACACCACCGGCGTCGAGCCGCTGGCACACCCCGTGGCCGCGCTCGAAGACGTGACGCTGCGCCTGCGCGACGACGTCGTGAGCGAGCCGAACAACCGCGAAGCCAACCAGAAGAGCGCCCCGGCCGTCGAAGCCGGCCTGTTCCTCGTGCCCAAGGTGATCGAATAATGAGCAGCGGTGAACTGCACCAATTGAGCGTGGTCGCGCTGGCCAAGGCGCTGGCCGACCGCAAGGTTTCGGCCGTCGAAGCCTCGCAGGCCTTTCTGGGCCGCATGAAGGCCCACGAATCGCTCGGCACCTTTGTCGACGTCAACGAAGAAGTCACGCTGGCCCAGGCCCGCGCCGCCGACGCGCTCCTCGCCAAGGGCAACGCCCCGGCGCTGGCCGGTGTGCCGATCGCGCACAAGGACATCTTCGTCACCACCGATTTCGCCACCACCGCCGGCTCGAAGATGCTCGCGGGCTACCGCTCGCCCTTCGACGCGACTGTGGTGCGCCGCCTGGCCGAAGCCGGCGCGGTCACGCTCGGCAAGCTCAGCTGCGACGAGTTCGCGATGGGCTCGGCCAACGAGAACGTCGCCGTGCCCGCGGTCGGCCACGACAAGGCGGTGCCGGTGCAGAACCCGTGGAACCGCGAACGCATTCCGGGCGGTTCTTCAGGCGCCAGCGCCGCAGCGGTTGCAGCGCGACTTGCACCCGCCGCCACCGGCACCGACACCGGCGGCTCGATCCGCCAGCCGGCCTCGTTCTGCGGCGTGACCGGCATCAAGCCGACCTACGGCCGCGCCTCGCGCTACGGCATGGTGGCCTTCGCCTCGAGCCTCGACCAGGCCGGCCCGATGGCCCGCTCGGCCGAAGACTGCGCGCTGTTGCTGTCGGCCTTCTGCGGCCCCGACCTCGACCGCGATTCGACCTCGCTCGACAAGCCCGCCGAAGACTTCGGCCGCTCGCTGAACGACTCGCTCGAGGGCCTGCGCATCGGCGTGCCGAAGGAGTTCTTCGGCGACGGCGTGGCACCTGGCGTGCGCGCCGCCATTGATGCAGCGTTGTTGCAGTACGAGAAGCTCGGCGCGAAGCGCGTCGAGGTCTCGCTGCCGCGCACCGAGCTGTCAATTCCCGTGTACTACATCCTGGCCGCGGCGGAAGCGTCGAGCAACCTGAGCCGCTTCGACGGCGTCAAGTTCGGCCACCGCGCCAAGCAGTACAAGGACCTGGCCGAGATGTACGAACGCACGCGCGCCGAAGGCTTCGGCGACGAGGTGAAGCGCCGCATCATGATCGGCACCTACGTGCTCTCGCACGGCTACTACGACGCCTACTACCTGCAAGCGCAGAAGGTGCGCCGCATGATCGCGGACGACTTCCAGCAGGCGCTGACGCAATGCGACGTGATCGCCGGCCCCGCCGCGCCGACCACCGCCTGGAAGATCGGCGAACACGGCGACGACCCCGTGGCCGACTACCTCGCCGACATCTTCACGCTGCCCGCCTCGCTCGCCGGCCTGCCCGGCATGAGCGTGCCCGCAGGCTTCGACGCAGGCATGCCCGTGGGCCTGCAGCTGATCGGCAACTACTTCGGCGAAGCGAAGCTGCTCAATGCAGCGCACCGCTTCCAGCAAGCCACCGACTGGCACACGCGCACGCCGGAGGGCTTCTGAAATGAGCGAGATCGTGAACACCTTCGAAGCACAACAACAAGGCCGCCCGACCGGCCCGCTGGTGCGCGGCTATGAAGTCATCATCGGCTTCGAGACGCACGCGCAGCTGTCGACGAACAGCAAGATCTTCAGCCGCGCCTCCACGGCCTTCGGCGCCGAGCCCAACACGCAGGCCTGCGCGGTCGACCTGGCGCTGCCGGGCACGCTGCCCGTGATGAACAAGGGCGCGGTCGAACGCGCCATCAAGCTGGGCCTGGCGCTCGGCTCGCACATCGCGCCGCGCAGCGTGTTCGCGCGCAAGAACTACTTCTACCCCGACCTGCCCAAGGGCTACCAGATCAGCCAGTTCGAGATCCCGGTGGTGCAAGGCGGCTCGGTCTCTTTCTTCCTCGGCGAAGAAAAGAAGACCGTGCGCCTCGTGCGCGCCCACCTCGAGGAAGACGCGGGCAAGTCGCTGCACGAAGACTTCATCGGCCAGAGCGGCATCGACCTGAACCGCGCCGGCACGCCGCTGCTCGAGATCGTGACCGAGCCCGACATGCGCTCCACCGCCGAGGCCGTGGCCTATGCGCGCGAGCTGCACAAGATCGTCACGTGGATCGGCATCTGCGACGGCAACATGCAGGAAGGCAGCTTCCGCTGCGACGCCAACGTGTCGGTGCGCAAGCCCGGCGACAAGCTCGGCACGCGCCGCGAGATCAAGAACCTGAACAGCTTCAAGTTCATGCAGCAAGCGATCGACTACGAGATCAACTCGCAGATCGATGAGCTCGAAGACGGCCGCGCCATTCAACAAGCGACCGTGCTGTTCGACCCTGCCACCGGCGAGACGCGCACCATGCGCACCAAGGAAGACGCGGCCGATTACCGCTACTTCCCCGACCCCGATCTGCCGCCCCTCGTGGTGGCCGCCGAATGGATCGAGCGCGTGCGCGCCACCATGCCCGAGCTGCCGCGCGCCACGGCCGAGCGCTATGTGCGCGACCACGGCTTGTCGGAATACGACGCAGCACAGCTCACGCAAGGCGCGGCGCTGGCGCAGTATTTCGACGATGCGGTAAACGCCGGCGCAGCGCCCAAGCTGGCCAGCAACTGGATCACCGGCGAAATGGCACGCCGCCTGAACGCCGCCGAGATCGGCATCGAGGCCGCGCCCGTGAAGGCCGCACAACTCGCGCAGCTGGTGACGCGCATCGCCGACGGCACGCTGCCGAACAACGCCGCGCGTCAGGTGTTCGAAGCGCTGTGGAGTGGCGAAGGCAGCGATGTCGACGCGATCATCGAAGCCAAAGACCTGAAGCCGATGAACGACGCCGGCGCGCTCGACAAGATCCTCGACGAGGTGATTGCCAAGAACGCCAAGAACGTCGAGGAATACCGCGGCGGCAAAGAGAAGGCGCTCAACGGCCTCGTGGGCCAGGTCATGAAGGCCAGCGGGGGCAAGGCGAACCCGGCGCAGGTCACCGAGCTGCTGAAAGCCAAGCTGGGCTGATCCAGCAATCAACCACCGGGGCCTTGCGCAAGGCCCCGGCAGGTTCATTCGTTCAGCGGGGGTTGCCGCCGTTCTGCGGCGACCAGAGCGTCTTCAGGCGCCCACGCTCTTCATCAAAGCGCGCATTCACGCGCTTCTTCTCGTCTTCCTGCTCCGCGACGAAGCGGTTCTGCACGGCCACGCTCTGCGTGTTGTCCTCGATCCTGCGGCGCACCGCGCCGGGCGCCTTGCTCGTGTCCTGCTTGTAGAACTCGAGCTCTTCGTCGATCTTCTTGCGATCGTCGCCAAGCTCGGCGATGCGCTTCTTTGCGGCCTGGATCACGGCGTCGATCTGCGACAGCGCCTCCACGCGTTCGCGGTCGTGCGTGGTGGCGTTGGGGTAGCGCACCAGCAGCGCGCGCTCGCGGCGGCGCTCGTCGATGAGCCGTGCGGCCTGGATGGCGGCTTCGCGGGCGCGGTCCTCGCGCTCCTGCAGCTCGCGCGCCGTGTAGGTCGGCTCCAGCTTGCGGCGCACCGTGCCGCTCGGGCCCAGTTCGCGCTGCTCGCGGTCGCTGCACTCGGCAATCGGCCGGTCGGCCGTGAGCGTGCGTCCGCGCGCATCGATGCAGGTGTAGATGCCGACGCCGGGCGCGTCAGTCTTCGCAGGCTGCGCCAGCACTGCACCGCACATCGACAGGGCCGCCAGGCCCAGCCACAGCGACGCCACGGCACAGGCAGAAGAAGAGGGATCGCGCGCAGGGCGTCGCATCGGTGCTGCGTCTCAGGCGCCGTAGCGCGTGCGGTAGGCCAGCACGCGCTCGCGGTGCGCGCCGAGGTCGGCGGCGGCGTTGCCCGAGAGGTAGCTCAGCAGGTCGTCCAGCGTGGCGATGGCGACCACCGCGAGGCCGAGCTGGTTGCGCACGTACTGCACGGCGCTGTGGTCCACGTCGACGCCGTTCTCGGTGGCTTTTTCCTGCCGGTCGAGCGCGATGGACACGGCATGCGGCGTGGCGCCCGCGGCCTGGATCGCGGCGATCGATTCGCGCACCGCGGTGCCGGCCGACATCACGTCGTCGACGATCAGCACGCGGCCCTTGAGCGGCGCGCCCACGAGGTTGCCGCCCTCGCCGTGCGCCTTGGCTTCCTTGCGGTTGTAGGCGAAGGGGTAGTTGCGCCCGCGGCGGGCCAGCTCGGCGGCCACGGTGGCGCCCAGCGGGATGCCCTTGTAGGCGGGGCCGAAGATCATGTCGAACTCGAGCCCGCTTTCGATCAGGCGGTCTGCATAGAATCCGGCGAGCCGCGCGATCTTGGCGCCGTCGTCGAACAGTCCCGAATTGAAGAAATACGGGCTCATGCGACCGGCCTTGGTCTTGAATTCGCCGAAGCGAAGCACGCCGGCGTCGAGCGCGAACTGGACGAAGTCCTGTGCCACCGCGCTGCTTGTCTGACCGTCTACAGCCATTGGAAATTCCTTGTGTTCAAACTGACCAGTCTCAATCTCAATGGCCTGCGCTCGGCGGCCACCAAGGGCGTCGCCGACTGGGTGGCCGAACTCGCGCCGGATTGTATTTGCATGCAGGAGATCCGCGTCCAGGCCAGCGATGTCGAGGGCCGCTTCGAACAGATGGCGGGCCTGCAGGGCCACTTCCACTTTGCCGAGAAAAAAGGCTACGCGGGCACCGCGGTCTACACGAAGCATGCGCCCAGCGCCGTGGTGGTGGGCTGGGGTGATCCCGAATTCGACGCCGAAGGCCGCTACCTCGAGCTGCGCTTCGACACGCCGAAACGCAAGTTCTCGGTGATCAGCTGCTACTTCCCGAGCGGCAGCTCGGGCGAGGAGCGCCAGGCCGCCAAGTTTCGCTTTCTGAAGGGCTTCTTCCCGCACCTCGTGGCGCTGAAGAAGGAGCGCGAGTTCATTCTGTGCGGCGACATCAACATCGCCCACCAGGAGATCGACCTGAAGAACTGGCGCGGCAACCAGAAGAACAGCGGCTTCCTGCCCGAAGAACGCGCCTGGATGACGCGCCTGCTCGACGCGGGCACCGAAGGCGCCGGCCTGGTGGACGTGTACCGCCGCCTCAAGCCCGACACCACCGGCGACGCCTACACTTGGTGGAGCAACCGCGGCCAGGCCTACGCGAACAACGTGGGATGGCGGCTGGACTACCACCTCGCGACACCGGCGCTGGGCGCGCTGGCGCGCACCGAGGCGATCTACAAGACCGTCAAGTTCAGCGACCACGCGCCGATCACGGTGGAGTACGACTTCACGCTCTGAGGCCGACCCGCCGTAGCGGGGCTCTGCGAGCTCAGCTGCGCTTGGCGGCCCGATACAGGCTCTCGACCTTCGGCACATTCGCCTCGAGCTTGGCGATGCGGTCCGGCCCGCTCGGGTGGGTCGACAGGAAGCTCAGGCCGCCCTGGTTCTTGGAGGCCGTGGCCATCTTCTTCCACAGCGAGACCGAGGCCTTCGGGTCGTAGCCCGCACGCGCGGCGAGTTCGAGGCCCACGAGGTCGGCGTCGGTCTCGTCGCTGCGGCTGAACTTCAGGGTGATGAGCTGCGTGCCGGCGCGCGCCGCGAGGTCGCCGACCTGGCCGAGCCCCAGCAGCTGCGCGCCGATGGACAGCGCCGCGCCGGTGCCGGCGCTCTTGGCCATGCGGGCGCGGGCGTGTTCGCGCAGCGCGTGCGCCATTTCATGGCCCATGACCATCGCAACCTCGTCGTCACTGAGCTTGAGCTGCTCGAGGATGCCGGTGAAGAAGGCGATCTTGCCGCCGGGCATGCAGAAGGCGTTGATCTGCTTGCTGCCGATCAGGTTCACCTCCCACTTCCATTCGCGGGCGCGGGCGTTCCACGGCAGGGCGAAGGGAATGAGCCGCTGCGCGATGGTGCGCAGCCGCTGCAGTTGGCCGTTGCCGTCGCCGGCCAGCGCGCCCTTGGCGCGCGCCTGTTCGAGCAGCTGGCCGTACTGCTGCACGCCAGCCGCCTCGATCTGGTCGGCGGGCACGAGGTTGCGGGCCACCGAGGCATTGCCGACGTTGACCTGCGCCAGCGCCGGCGCACTCAGCGCGGCACCGGCGGCGGCGAGCAGGAAGGCCCGGCGCGGGTTCCAGGCCGAGGCTTCAGAGAGGGCAGAAAGGGGGCGTTCGCATCGTGTGCACATAGGTGCCCGGATGATAGGAACAAATGAAGACATGCGGGACCACCGATCTCCCCAGCAGCTCATGGACAATCCCCCACTCATGTCCGCACCGCCCGCCGAACCCACCCAAGCCCCCGCGAGCACCGCCCTGCCCTGGCGCGACGCGCTCAAGGTCTACCTCGAACCCGCCACCCTGCGCATGCTGGCGCTGGGCTTCTCGGCCGGCCTGCCGCTGCTGCTGGTGCTGGGCACGCTGAGCTTTCGGCTGCGCGAGGCGGGCATCGACCGCGCCACCATCGGCTACCTGAGCTGGGTCGGGCTGGCCTATGGCTTCAAGTGGGTCTGGGCGCCGCTGGTCGACCGGCTGCCGCTGCCGCCGCTGACCACGCTGCTCGGGCGCCGGCGCGGCTGGCTGCTGCTGGCGCAGGGCGTAGTGATCGCCGGGCTGATCGGCATGGCGATGAACGATCCGCGTCAGGGGCTGACGCCGATGATCTGGTGTGCATTGCTGGTGGCCTTCGGCTCGGCCACGCAGGACATTGCCCTAGACGCCTTCCGCATCGAATCGGCCGAGACGCGCAAGCAGGCCGCGCTGGCCGCCGCCTATCAAACGGGCTATCGGCTGGCGATGATCTGGGCCGGTGCCGGGGTCCTGTGGGTGGCCAACGTCGCTGAGGGGCCGGTAGCCGATTCGGTCGCCGCCAGTTGCCGGGCCGCAACCGGTGCGATCGGGAGCTCCATCATCCAGGCGGCGAGTGCCGCCAACACCTATGCGCAGGGCGCTTGGCGCACCGCCTATCTGGTCATGGCCGGCTCGATGGTCATCGGCATTTTGACGGTGCTGTTTTCTCCTGAGCCGGTGCCACGCGAACTGCCGAAGGCACGAGGCGCCGCCGATTGGCTACGCAGTGCGCTGATCGAACCTTTTGCCGACTTCATCGGCCGCTACCGCTGGCAGGCGGCTTTGATCTTGGCACTGATCGCCGTTTACCGGATCAGCGATGTGGTCATGGGCATCATGGCCAATCCGTTCTACGTCGATATGTGCTTCACCAAGAATGAGGTGGCCACGATCAGCAAGTCTTTCGGCGTAGTCATGACTTTAGTAGGCGCGTTCGTGGGTGGCGTGCTGTCGATGCGGCTGGGCGTGATGCGGGTGCTGATGCTGGGCGCGGTGCTCAGCGCGGCGAGCAACCTGCTCTACGCTTGGCTGGCCACGCGCGGGCATGACACCACCGCCCTGATCGCCGTGGTCTCGGCCGACAACCTGGCCGGCGGCATCGCCTCGGCGGCCTTCATCGCCTATCTGTCGAGCCTGACCAACGTCAGCTACTCGGCCACGCAGTACGCACTGTTCAGCTCGCTGATGCTGCTGCTGCCGAAGTTCATCGCCGGCTACTCGGGCGCCTTTGTCGACGCCTACGGCTACAGCACCTTCTTCACCGCCACCGCGCTGCTGGGCGTGCCGGTGCTGCTGCTGGTGGCGCTGGCCGCGCGTTCGGCGGCCCGCACAGGCGGCGGCGAGCGTCAATAGGGCCTGCGCCGGAGCTGTCATCTATAGGAAACAGCCGACGCAACCCGATACGCATCGCTGGTAGGCTGTGACATTCATTGCGTGAAAATTGCGCTTTTCCGGTATTTCTTCTGTCGTTGACGCCTTTTCGCCTGTCGCCAGCCCCCACATCCATCGTGCCGTCCCGAATTTCTCCCCTTCAAATCAGTGCCTACACGGCCACCTCGGCCGTCGGCGTCGGCAAGGAAGCGCACGCTGACGCGCTCGCGCACTCGCGCAGCGGCCTGCGTGCCAACGATTTCGGCGATGCGCCGCTGCCGACCTGGATCGGCCGCGTCGACGGGCTGGAAGACGTTCGACTGCCCGAATCGGCGATGTCGTGGGACTGCCGCAACAACCGGCTGGCCTGGCTGGGCCTGCAGGCCGACGGCTTCCTCGAAGCGGTCGCGGCCGCACGCGAGAAGTACGGCGCCACGCGCATCGCGCTGGTGCTCGGCACCTCCACGGCCAGCATCGGCGAGACCGAGCTGGCCTACACGCAGCTCGACGCCGACGGCAACTTTCCGCCGGACCAGCGCCGCGCGGCGGTCCACACGCCGCATTCGCTGGCCATGTTCGTGCAGCAGGTGCTGGGCATCGACGGCCCGAGCGAGACGATTTCGACCGCCTGTTCGTCCAGCGCCAAGGTGTTCGCCTCGGCCGAGCGCCTGATCCGCCTGGGCCTGGCCGATGCGGCCGTGGTCGGCGGCGCCGACACGCTGTGCGGCAGCGTGCTGTTCGGCTTCAACGCGCTGGAGCTGGTCTCCACCGAGCCCTGCCGCCCGTTCGACGCGGGGCGCAAGGGCATCAGCCTCGGCGAAGCGGCGGGCTTCGCGCTGGTCGAGCGCATGCAGGCCGGTGACACCGCCACGCCGCTGCTGTTGGGCTATGGCGAAGCAAGCGACGCACACCACATGTCGACGCCGCACCCCGAGGGCCTGGGCGCCGAGCGCGCGCTCGACGACGCGCTGGCGCGCGCGGGCCTGTCGACCGACGCCATCGACTACATCAACATGCACGGCACGGCGAGCCAGAAGAACGACGAGGTCGAGGGCGCGCTGGTGGCGCGCCGCTTCCCGGCGCGCACGCACGCCAGCTCGACCAAGGGCTTCATGGGCCACACGCTGGGTGCTGCGGGCATCGTCGAGGCAGTGATTTGCCTGCTGGCGATCGAGCGCGGCCTGATGCCGGGCACGGTCAACACGCGCACGCTGGACGAAGGCTTCGGCCCGCAGATCAAGCTCGAACCTGCGACGGGCGAGGTGCGCTACGCGCTCTCCAATTCCTTCGGCTTCGGCGGCAACAACTGCGCGCTGGTCTTCGGCAAGGCGGTGAACGCATGAACACGCCTCCCACGCTGTACATCGAAGGCCCCGCCTTCTGGACCCCCACGCTGCCCGGCTGGGAGGCTGCGCGCGCGGCCTTCCGCGGCGAAGGTGCGCTGGCCGATCCGCCCGCCAAGCGGCCCTCGCCGCAGGTGCTGGCCCCGGCCGAGCGCCGCCGCGCGCCCGACACCGTGGCGCTGGCGCTCGAAGTGGCCGCCGCGGCCATCGCGGGCGCGGACCGCAACGCGGCCGACGTGCCCTGCGTGTTCACGTCGGCGCACGGCGACCTGTCGATCAACGACTACATGTGCAGCACGCTCGCGGGCGACCCGAAGATGCTGTCGCCCACCAAGTTCCACAACTCGGTGCACAACGCGGCCGTGGGCTACTGGACCATCGGCACCGGCTGCATGGCGGCCAGCAACGCCGTCTCGGCCTACGGCCACAGCTTTGCCGCCGGCCTGCTCGAAGCGGCCGTGCAGTGCGCAGCCGACCAGACGCCGGTGCTGCTCGTGGGCTACGACGCCCCCACGGTCGGCGCGCTGACCTCGGTGACCGACAGCCGCGGCCTGCTGGCCGTGGCGCTGGTGATCGCGCCCGAGCGCACGGCCCGCACCGTGGCCAGCCTCGACTGGTCGCTGGTCGGCGATGCCGCCGGCACGGCCACGGCGCCGCGCTCGGCCGCCGCCGCCACGCTGAAGGACATCAACCCGATGGCCGACGCCCTGCCCCTGTTCGAGACGCTGGCACAGGTCCCGGGCAGCGCGGACGCGCCCATCGACCTGCCGCTGTCGGCCGCACTGGCCCTGCGGCTGCGCCTGCAGGCCGCGGGCTGATCGGCCCCCCGCCGGGGCGGTGCGTGATGCCACACGCGAACCGCGCCCCGGTCCGTCATCATTGCCGCATGGCGCCCATGAGACCTGGGCGAGGCGCTATGTTTTTCGCAGCGATCCAGGTTGACAGGGCGATGCTGCGTTTACCCAACTTTACGGAGCGTTCAAGCCCGCTTGCTCCCGGTGAACGACCATGAAGCGCATGAGCACCCCCCAACTCCTGATGATCGAAGACGACGCCCGCCTGGCGCAGATGGTGGGCGAGTACCTGACGCAGTCGGGTTTCGCCTTCAACCACGCCGGCGACGGCGCCAGCGGCCTGGAGCAGCTGCAGCAGCACGCGCCCGACCTGGTGATCCTCGACCTGATGCTGCCCGACACCGACGGCCTCGAGGTCTGCCGCCGCATCCGCGCCCTGCCCGGCCCGCTGGCCAAGGTGTCGGTGCTGATGCTGACCGCCAAGGGCGACCCGATGGACCGCATCATCGGCCTGGAGATCGGCGCCGACGACTACCTGCCCAAGCCCTTCGAGCCGCGCGAGCTGCTGGCGCGCATCCGCGCCGTGCTGCGCCGTCGCAGCGAGAACGCCACCGAGGCCGAAGCCTCCACGGTGATGCGCTTCGGCACCCTCGAGATCGACCGCAACGCGCGCACCGTGTCGGTGGCCGGCGCGCTGGCCGACCTCACCTCCTACCAGTTCGACCTGCTGGTGGCGATGGCCGAACGCGCGGGCCGCGTGCTCACGCGCGACCAGATCATGGAAGCCGTGCGCGGCCGCGAGCTCGAAGCCTTCGACCGCTCGATCGACGTGCACATGGGCCGCATCCGCGCCGCCATCGAGGTCGACGCGAAGAACCCGAAGCGCATCCTGACGGTACGCGGCGTGGGCTACGTCTTCGCCAAGCAGCAAGACTAGGACGCGCCCCGCGATGCTGCGCAGCCTCTACCGCCGCCATCTCTACGTCCGCATCTGGCTCGCGGTGGTCGGCGGCGTGGTCATCCTCACGCTGATGGCCAACTGGATCGTGCGCGTGGCCGCCGAGGCCGAGCGCGAGCGCCTGGCGCCCGTGCCGCGCGAGGTGGTCGTGCTCGACAGCCAGGACCGCACCATCGGCACCGGCAAGGCCATGCGCGTGCCCGGCCAAGGGCTGGAGTTCGACGTGACGCTGAGCGACGGCCGCGACATGACGCTGCGCGTGGCGCCGCGCGAGCGGGCGCCCGGCACCGGCGGCTTCGCGCCCTGGCGCACGCCGTTCGGGCTGGGCTGGATGATTGCGCTCGTGGGCGTGGCGGTGGCACTGGGCGTCTACCCGATCGTGCGGCGCATCACCCAGCGGCTCGAAACCCTGCAGCGCGGCGTGCAGCGCTGGGGCGAGGGCGACCTGTCGGCGCGCGTGCCCGAGGAAGGACAAGACGAAGTGGCCGATCTCTCCAAACTTTTCAACGCCTCCGCCGAACGCATCGAACAGCTGGTGCGTTCGCACAAGTCGCTGCTGGCAAATGCCTCGCACGAACTGCGCTCGCCGCTCACCCGCATCCGCATGGGCCTGGAGCTCATGGGCGACCGGCCGAGCCCGACGGCGCGCGAAGAAATCTCGCGCAACATCGGCGAGCTCGACCAGCTCATCGACGAGATCCTGCTGGCCAGCCGGCTCGACGCCAGCGAGGCCGACATGGGCACCATCGAAGCCGTCGACCTGACCGGCCTCGCCGCTGAAGAGTGCGCGCAGGTGAACGCCGAACTCGACCTGGCCGAAGGCACCGACAACGCGACGCTCACCGTGCCGGGCGTGTCGCGCCTGCTGCGCCGCGCGATCCGCAACCTGCTCGAAAACGCGCGCCGCTACGGCGCCGGCGAGATCAGCGTCGAACTCGGCAGCGCCGACGGCTACGCCACGGTGCGCGTCAACGACCGCGGGCCGGGCGTGCCGGTGGCGCTGCGCGAACGCATCTTCGAACCCTTCTACCGCCTGCCGGGCGCCAGCGAGCGCAACGGCGGCGTCGGCCTCGGGCTGGCGCTGGTGAAGTCGATCGCCGAACGCCACGGCGGCTCGGTGCAGTGCGAAGACCGGCCGGGCGGGGGCGCGAGCTTCGTGATCCGCCTGCCAGCCAAAGGCCCTGCCGCCGCAGCGCACTGAGCGCCTTCGGGTGCGCAGGGGCAAGTCAGGTTGGGCTGAGAGGCCGCACCTAAAATCCCGCCCCTATGCAGAGATCGCACATCGTTCGGCCCGCGGCCATGTTCTGGGGGCTGGTGGTGTTCATGCCGGTCGGCGTCACCTACCTGTCGGCCATCCTGCTGCTGCTCACCCTGCTGGTGGGCGGCGGCTTGCGCGAGCGCTACGCGCGACTGCGCGCCAACCCGTTGTGGTGGCCGGTGGTCGCCTACGTGGCCTGGACCTTCATCGTGCTCGCCGTGCGGCCGCACTACCCCGAGACCCCTTCCAACCTGTTCCACGGACTGCGCATCGCCCTCACCTTCCTGATGGCGATGGCGCTCACGCGCGAAGAGGCGCTGTGGGCATTGCGCGGCTTCCTGCTGATCGCGGCGCTCAACATCGTGCTCATCGTGCTGCACTACAGCCTGGGCTTTCCGGTGCCGGGCGCGTTGCGCGGCGTGGTGATGGAGGTGGGCAACAAGTCGATCAGCAACGCGCTGCTGTTCAGCATCGTCGCAGCCAGCGCCGCGGTCTACGGGTTGTCGCAGATCACGGGGCACCGGCCCCTGCGCGCGCTGGCGGCCTTTGCGCTCGTGCTCGGGCTGGGCGCCGTCGTCGCGCTGCCGCTCACGTCGCGCACCTCGGTGCTCGCGCTGCTGCTGGTGATTCCGGTGGTCTGCCTGCATCAGTGGAAGAACCACCTGAAGGCCCTGTCGGCCGCGCTGATCCTGGGTGCAGTGGTGATCGGTGCGGGCCTGTACCAGCTGCCGCAGCTGCAGCAGAAGGTCGAGACCGGCATCGAGGAACTCGAGAAGGCGCAGACCGGCGCCGTGTTCCACGGCAGCTGGATCATTCGCTACTACATGTACCGCGACACCGGCGCCATGATTGCCGACCAGCCCGTCGCGGGCTGGGGCATCGGCGGCTGGACCGAGCAGTGGCACAAGCGCGGCCCGGCGCTGTTCGCCGACTCCAACATGCCGCACAACGACTTCCTCTGGGTGGGCGCGCAAGGCGGCATCCCGGGCATCCTGAGCCTGCTGGCGATCATGCTCGTCGCCGTCTGGCAGGCCTGGCGCCGGCCCGACATCGCGGGCCGCTACGCACTGGCCGCGACGCTGATCGCGCTCATCGCGTCGAGCGTGAACTCGGCGATGCGCGATGCGCAGATCGGTCTGGCGGTGCTGTGGATCGCGATGGTCTACCTGCGGCTGGCGCAGGAAGCGCAGGACCCCGATCCGTGGCGCGGCTTGTGGCCGGTGCGGCCGGTGCGGCCGGCCCGTCTTCAGACCTGACCGCGGTCGGCCTTCTGCTTCTGCGCGGCAGCAAACTGCTTGCCGCTGAGCCCGACAAAGAAATAGATCGTCACGGCGTGCAGCACGCCGATGAAGAGCAGCGAGAACAGCAACGGCCCCATCTGCGGGGCCAGGGCCCCGGCCAGCAGGCCCACGCCCAGCCCGAACACGGCCTGAAGCACCAGGTCGACCGCCAGCATGCCGAGCACGGCACGCGGCTTTTCTTCGCGGGTGAAGTAGCGGCCGTTGCGCTTGCCGAACGCCATGCACGCCCACATGACAGCGCCCAGCAGCGCCGCCGTGTTGGTGCCGGCGTTGGTCTTGACGCCCAGCAGACTCAGCGCGATGGCGATGCCGAGCAGCAACACCAGGTAGGCGAGGCCGAATCGCACCAACAGGCCGCGGATCGACACCTCAACCTCAGTGGCGGCTCGACACGGTCTCGCCCGCCTTCAGGCGGTACACCGTGCCGCAGTACGGGCACTTGGCTTCGCCGGTGCGCGCCACGTCGAGGTAGACCTTCGGGTGGCCGTTCCAGAGCTTCATGTCGGCCTTGGGGCTGGGGCAGAACACGCCGCCCTGGTGGTTGAGCTCCTTCGCGAGGAGTTCGACGACTGCATTGGTGGACATGTTTTCTCTCAGACCTTCGTGAGCCAGTGGGCGTACTTGGGATTCTTGCCGTTCACGATGTCGAAGAAGGCCGATTGGATCTTCTCGGTGACCGGGCCGCGCGAGCCGCCGTCGCCGCGGTTGCCGATCTCGATGCGGTCGAGTTCGCGAATCGGTGTCACTTCAGCGGCGGTGCCGGTGAAGAAGGCTTCGTCGGAAATGTAGACCTCGTCGCGCGTGATGCGCTTTTGCACCAGCTCGATGCCGAGGTCCTTGCAGATGTGCAGGATGGTGTTGCGCGTGATGCCGTTCAGGGCGCCGGCCGACAGGTCGGGCGTGTAGACCACGCCGTTCTTGACCACGAACACGTTCTCGCCCGCGCCTTCCGACACGAAGCCGCTCGCGTCGAGCAGCAGCGCCTCGTCGTAGCCGTCGTCCAGCGCTTCCATGTTGGCCAGGATCGAGTTGGTGTAGTTGCTGACCGACTTGGCCTGCGTCATCGTGATGTTCACGTGGTGGCGCGTGTAGCTCGAGGTCTTCACGCGGATGCCGCGGCGCATGCCTTCTTCACCGAGGTAGGCGCCCCAGGACCATGCGGCGACCATGGCGTGGATCTTGTTGCCCTTGGGGCTCACGCCGAGCTTTTCGGAGCCGATCCAGATCAGCGGGCGCAGGTAGCAGCTCTCGAGCTTGTTCTCGCGAACCACCTGTTTCTGGGCTTCGTTCAGCTGTTCGTGCGTGAAGGGGATCTTCATGCGCAGGATCTTGGCGCTGTTGAACAGGCGCTCGGTGTGCTCGGCCAGGCGGAAGATGGACGTGCCGCCGTCGGCCGTCTTGTAGGCGCGCACGCCCTCGAAGGCGCCGCACCCGTAGTGCAGCGTGTGGCTCAGCACGTGGATCTTGGCGTCGCGCCAGTCCACGAGTTCGCCGTCCATCCAGATCTTGCCGTCACGGTCGTCCAGCGAGGGGGGGATCGAGCTCATTTCCTGATTCCTTTGGGAGCGGTGTGGGGTGCGACCGGGGGGGAAGTCGCAAAAGCTTTCGATTTTAAGGCCGCCCCCAGAACCGGGTGCCCGACAATGGCCGGTTGTGCCAACCAGTGGAAAAAGGGTTCCCGTGTCCGTATTCAAGAACGTCATCGTCTATCGCATCGAACCTGCCTGGTCCCAATCACTGACCGAGGCAGAAGAAGGGCTCGGCAAGCAACGCTTCGTGCCTTGCGGCCCCTCGCAGGAAAAGTCCGCCGGCTGGGTCGAGCCCCGCGGCGAAGCCAACGGCCCGCTGGTCGAATCCATCGACGGCCAGTGGCTGGTCGAGTACATGATCGAAAGCAAGCAGGTCCCCGGCTCCGTGGTGCGCCGCAAGCTCGACGAGCGCTGCGCCCACATCGAGACGACCACCGGCCGCAAGCCCGGCAAGAAGGAAAAGAAGGAGCTCAAGGAAGACATCACCCTCGAGCTGCTGCCCATGGCCTTCACGCGCAGCGCGCGCGTGACGGTGTGGATCGACAAGGCCGAGAACCGCCTCGTGATCAACAGCGGCAACGCGGCGCGCGCCGACGAAGTGGTCACCAGCCTCGTGAAGTCGCTCGACGGCTTTGCCGTGGCGCTGATCAACACGCAGATCGAGCCGGCCGCCGCCATGGCCAACTGGCTGCTGACGCAGGAGCCGCCGGCCGGCTTCAGCATCGACCGCGAGTGCGAGCTCAAGGCCTCCGACGACTCGAAGGCCGTGGTGCGCTACGCCAAGCACGCGCTGGACATCGACGAGGTCAAGCAGCACATCACCGACGGCAAGCGCCCGACGCGCCTGGCGCTCACCTGGGACGACCGCGTGTCCTTCGAGCTGACGCACGGCCTGCTGATCCGCAAGATCACCTTCCTCGAAGGCACGGGCGACGGTGCGGCGGGCGGCAAGAAGGAAGACAACTTCGACGCCGACGTGGCCATTGCCACCGGCGAACTCGGCCAGCTGGTGCCGGCGCTGCTCGACGCGCTGGGCGGCGAGGCGGCGTTCTCGGCGGCACCGCCGGACGAAGCGCCCAAGGCTGCGGCTACTGCCACCGCGCCTGCGGCGCAGGCCGACACCCCCGAAGAAGAAGACGCGCCGTTCTAAGCAAGGCTGAGGCGAAGCGCCCGCGCCGCCTTCAGGCCGCGGGCGTTTCTTCGTCGGCCGGCGTCTCGGGCCGCGTGAGCGTCCAGCTCTGCAGCTTGCCGCCGTTGAACACGGTGTCGACGTAGGAGCCGCCGGCGTCGGTCCAGCGGTACAGCTCGGGCTGCTCGTTCTCGGGCGAGCGCAGCTCGCCGAGCGCACGCGTCATCGCAATGACGTGCATCAGCGTCACGCCGGGCTTGAGCTTGGCATTGAGCATCACCGAGCTCGCCACCGTGCCCATCGGCCGGTCGGCGGCCCGCTTGAGCACCTGCATCGTGCGGTTGAAGTGCATCAGCAGGAACATCACGATGGCGCCGCCGGCGAGCGCCACGCCGCCCCAACCGTATTGGTGCCACGACAGGCCGAGGAGCACGACGGCCCCCACGGGCACCAGCAATTTCTGAAAATTCATGGGGCGCATTGTCGCCGCCCGGTGGAAGGCCCCCGCAAGCCGATGCAGTGGCCCCAGGGGTCGCGCACCTGCGCCATGTGCTCGTCGGCGTACCAGCGCAGTGCGGCGTTCACATCGGTGACGTGAACCATGACGGCGGCAATGGGGGGAACGGTGGATTTCATTCGGCGGCAGCGGGAAACGGGCCGCGATTGTGCAGCCCCGACCGCGTCGCAGTAGCGACCGTGGCTACCGCCGGGCGCAGAAAGCGGTACTCGCGGCGAAATGCGCAGGGGGCGGCGGTGGGTGCGGGCACATTTCGCCGCACGGGCATCTGCCCGGGCCACCGAGAAACGCATGAACATCCAGCGCTCCGTCAGCATCGTTCGACTCACCCTTGCCGCCGCACTCGCGGGCACCGCACTCAGCGGCTGCTACGTGGTGCCGCTCGGGCAACCCGCTCCCATCGCGCCGTCGCAGCAAAGCTATGCCGTCGCACCGGGGCCTGTGTCACAGACCTTCAGCGCGCGGCTCTATCCGTCGAACGCCGAAGCCGCGCGCTACGGCGCCGTCGGGGGCACGGTGACCAACGACATGAACGGCCGCGGCCACTTCAATGCGCAGATCGGCGCCGAACAGTTTCAGGGAGAGGCGACCCGCGTGGCCGGCTCGCGCACCACCGGTGTGGCCAACGCCACCGGCAGTCGCGGCGGCAACCTGAGTTGCCAGTACACGATGAACTCCGCCACCTTGGGCAGCGGCCAGTGCGTGCTCAACAACGGGCCGGCGTTCACGATGCACATCGGAAGCTAAGCAAAGAATCAGAGAAGGCCAGGGAGGCCAGGGAGGCCAGGGAAGTTGGGGAGGGTATGCCCGGCGCGTCCACCACGCGCCGGGCATTTTTTTCTTCGGCCTGCCCGTTCACCAGTTCACGAGTTGGCGCATCTTGCGTCGCAGCTCGCGCTCACGCTTCTGCTCGGCGTTCCAGTCGTCGCGGATGGCCAGCGTGACCGACAGCGCCATCAGCAGGATCACGAACGCAAACGGCAAGGCGAACACGATGGTCGCCGTCTGTATGGCCTTGATGCCGCCCGCGAACAGCAGGCTCAGCGCAATGGCCGCCACCAGCACGCCCCAGGTGATCTTCACGCGGGCCGGCGGGTTGGGGTTGCCCTTGGTGCTCATGATGCCCAGCACCAGCGTCGCGGAATCGCCCGAGGTCACGAAGAACACGAACACCAGCAGCGTGGCCACGATCGACAGCAGCCCGCCCATGGGCATGGCCTTGAACATCACGAACATGGTGGTCGACACGTCGGCCTTCACCGACTCGACCAGCGGCACACCCTGGAAGATCTCGAAGTTGAGCGCCGCGCCGCCGAACACCGAGAACCAGGCGAAGCCCACCAGCGTGGGCGCGATCACCGTGCCCAGGATGAACTGGCGGATCGTGCGGCCGCGCGAGACGCGCGCAATGAACAGGCCCACGAACGGCGACCACGCCAGCCACCAGGCCCAGTAGAAGAGTGTCCAGTCGGCCACCCACGAGCTGTTGCGGAACGGGTTCATGCGCAGGCTCATGCGCACGAACTCGGCCAGGTACGAGCCCAGCGTGTTGGTGAAGGTCTCGACGATGGCAATGGTCGGCCCCACGATCAGCACCGTGAGCGCCAGCAGCGCCGCCAGCACCAGGTTGCCCATCGACAGCCACTTCACGCCGCGCTCGACGCCCGTGACCGCCGAGGTGATGAACAGCACCGTCGTCACCACGATGATCGTCGCCTGCGTCCAGCGGCCGATCTCGGCACCGAAGGCCGCATGCAGCCCACTGTTGATCTGCGTCGCACCCATGCCCAGCGAGGCCGCGACACCGAAGGCCGTGGCCACCACCGCCAGCACATTGAAGGCCGGCGACAGCCGCTGCACGAAGCGCCACGGCAGCGCCTCGGTGGCCGAACTGACCAGCGGCAGCGCCTTGCGGCGGAAGCTGAAGAAGGCAATCGACAGGCCGACGATGCCGTAGATCGCCCAGGGGTGCAGTCCCCAGTGGAAGAAGGCGTAGCGCATGGCCACGCCGGCCGCATCGGGCGTGCCGGGGATCACGCCCGGCGGCGGGTTCGCGTAGTGCGAGATCGGCTCGGCCACGCCCCAGAACACCAGGCCAATGCCCATGCCGGCCGCGAACAGCATCGCGAACCAGGCGCCGATGGAGAACTCGGGCTCGTCGTCTTCATCGCCCAGCTTCAGGTCGCCGAAGCGGCTGAAGGCCAGGAAGACGGCCAGCACCACCAGCCCGAGCACCACCCACAGGTAGAACCAGCCGAAGTTGCGCGTGATGTCGGCGAGCGCGGTGCTGAACACGCGGTCGAGCGACGCGGGAGAGATCAACCCCCACAGCACGACCACGGCGATCAGGCCGGCGGAGACGATGAGTTGCATGGCGGGACCCTCCAGAAAAATGAATGATGCGCCTGCCGCGCCGCGCGTCAGTCCAGACGCCGCACCACGTCCATCGCTTCTTCGATGCGGTCGACCGGGTGAATGGTCAGGCCTTCGATTTCCTTGGTGCCCTTGCGCGGCGCGTTCGCCTTCGGCACCACGGCCACGCTGAAGCCCAGCTTGGCCGCCTCGCGCAGGCGCTCCTGGCCGCGCGGCGCGGGACGCACCTCGCCGGCCAGGCCCACTTCGCCGAAGGCGATGAAGCCCTTGGGCAGCGGCTTTCCGCGCAGGCTCGAGGTGATGGCCAGCATCACGGCCAGGTCGGCCGCGGGTTCGGTGATGCGCACGCCGCCCACCGCGTTGACGAACACGTCCTGGTCCATGCAGGCCACGCCCGCGTGGCGGTGCAGCACGGCCAGCAGCATCGCGAGGCGGTCGCGGTCCAGGCCCACCGACAAGCGGCGCGGGCTCGGACCGCCGTTGTCGACCAGCGCCTGGATTTCCACCAGCATCGGCCGCGTGCCTTCGAGCGTGACCAGCACCACGCTGCCGGGCACCGGCTCGGCATGCTGGCTCAGGAAGATCGCGCTCGGGTTGGTCACGCCCTTCAGGCCGCGCTCGGTCATGGCGAACACGCCGATCTCGTTCACCGCGCCGAAGCGGTTCTTGATGGCGCGCACGAGGCGAAAGCTCGAGTGCGTGTCGCCTTCGAAGTACAGCACCGTGTCGACCATGTGCTCGAGCACGCGCGGGCCGGCCAGCGCACCTTCTTTGGTGACGTGGCCCACCAGCACCACGGCCGTGCCGCTGGTCTTGGCAAAGCGCGTGAGGTGCGCCGCGCATTCGCGCACCTGCGCCACCGAGCCGGGCGCGGAGGTGAGCTGGTCGGAGTACACGGTCTGGATCGAGTCGATCACCGCGATGGCCGGGCGCGTGGCGTCGAGCGTGGCGATGATCTTTTCCAACTGGATCTCGGCCAGCACCTGCACCTGCGAGTGGTCGAGCCCGAGCCGCCGCGAGCGCAGCGCCACTTGCGCGCCGCTTTCTTCGCCGGTGACGTAGAGCGCGTTCTGCCCTGCGCGCTGCAGCGCATCGACCGCCTGCAGCAGCAGCGTCGACTTGCCGATGCCCGGGTCGCCGCCGATCAGCGTGACGCCGCCCGACACGATGCCGCCGCCGAGCACGCGGTCGAGTTCGTCGATGCCCGTGGGCGTGCGTGCGATGTCGGTCGCTTCGATTTCAGACAGCGTGGCCAGTTCGGACGCGCCCGCGAGCGATGCGAACTGCGTGCCGAAGCGGTTGTTGGCCGGTCCGTTGGCCGCACCGGCGACCTGTTCGATGAGTGTGTTCCATGCACCGCAGCTCGGGCATTTGCCGAGCCACTTGGGGCTGGTGCCGCCGCATTCGCTGCAGACGAAAGTTGTTTTGTCCTTGGCCATCTGGTGAGTTTAGGTGTCCGCACAAACCCTGATGGCCGCCACCTTGGAAAGAAACGACGAATCATTTAACATGTTAAGTAATTTCACGAGAGACATGCCTTGAGCACCACCTTCACGCACCGCAATTTGCCGCGCCTGCTGCTGCAGGCCCGCGAAGCCGTGATGGCCCACACGCGGCCCAGCCTGCGCGAGCACGCGCTGTCCGACCAGCAATGGCGCGTGCTGCGCGTGCTCGGCGAGCACGGCGCGGTCGACACCGGCCGCGTGGCGCGCGAGGCTTTCATCCTCGGCCCCAGCCTCACGGGCGTGCTCGCACGCATGGAGCGCGACAACCTCATCACCCGCGCCCGCGACCCGGCCGACCAGCGCCGCACCGTGGTCGAGGCCACGCCGCACGGCATGAAGCTCGTGAAGCGCCTGGGCACCAGCATCGAGGCGCACTACGACTGGATGGAACAGTCGCTGGGCAAGGCCAAGCTGACGCAGCTCTACGGCCTGCTGGACGAACTGATTGCGCTGGAGCAACCCGAACCATGACCACCACCTTTCTTCCCACCGGCACCGTGTACGGCACGCTGCTGAACTTCCGCGCTGAAGCCGCGGCGCTCGCGCCGCAGATGACCGAGGCGCCCTACAAGGCACCACCGAAGGCGCCCGTGCTCTACGTGAAAACGGCCAACACCTGGAGCCCGCACGGCAGCGCGATCCCCGTGCCCGCCGCGGTGCCCGACGTGGAAGTCGGTGCCAGCATCGGCATGGTGATCGGCGCCGAGGGCGACGTCGAAGGCTTCGTGCTGCTGAACGACCTGTCGATCCCGCATGCGAGCTTCTTCCGCCCGCCGGTGAAGTTCAAGTGCGTCGACGGCTTCCTGGGCATCGGCCCGGCGCTGCGCGACGCGCAGGACGTGGCCGACCCGGCGCAGTTCCGCGTCGAGGTGCGCATCAACGGCGAGCTGAAGCAGTCGATCGACTTCTCGCAGCTCGTGCGGCCCGCACCGCAGCTGCTCGCAGACGTGAGCGAGTTCATGACGCTGGCGCACGGCGACGTGCTGATGCTCGGCTGCGACCTCGGCCGCCCGCTGGCCCGCGCGGGTGACCGCATCGACATCTCCGCGCCAGGGTTCGAAACCCTGAGCCATACGTTGGTGAAGGAAGCAACGGCATGAAGCACGCACGCGTCATCTTCGAAGGCCGCGAGCACACCGGCACCGCGCACGAATTCAACGGCCAGGCCGACGCCGCCGTGCGGCTGGACGACGGCCGCGTCGTGCCGCAGGAACAGCTCGTGTGGCTGCCGCCGCTCGCGCCCACGGCGCGCCCGCGCACCATCCTCGCGCTGGGCCTGAACTACGCCGACCACGCGAAAGAACTGGAGTTCAAGGCGCCCGAGGAACCGCTGGTGTTCGTCAAGGGCCAGAGCACGCTCATCGGCCACCGCCAGTTCACGCACCGCCCGGCCGACGTGAAGTTCATGCACTACGAGTGCGAACTCGCCATCGTGGTCGGCAAGACCGCCAAGCACGTGAAGCGCGACAACGCCTACGACTTCATCGGCGGCTACACGGTGGCCAACGACTACGCGATTCGCGACTACCTCGAGAACTGGTACCGCCCCAACCTGCGCGTGAAGAACCGCGACACCTGCACGCCGCTGGGCCCGTGGTTCGTCGATGCGGCCGACGTGGCCGACCCGATGGCGCTCGCGCTGCGCACCACGGTGAACGGCACCGTCACGCAGCAGGGCAACACGCGCGACATGATCTTCGACGCGCCCTTCCTCATCGAATACTTCAGCCGCTTCATGACGCTGTCGCCGGGCGACCTGATCCTCACCGGCACGCCCGATGGCGTGGTCGATTGCCAGCCGGGCGATGTGGTCGTGACCGAGATCGACGGCATCGGCGCGCTGGTCAACACCATCGCCGCGCGCTGACAGGCCGACTGCGCCACCCCTTTCAAAAAAACGGAGACACACCGCCATGACGACGACTGCCAGAAACAAGACCTTCCGCCTTGCTGCCGCCCTCGTGGCGGCCAGCGCCGCCACGCTGCTGCTCGCACCGGCCGCGACCGCACAGACCGCCTCGGCCTACCCGACCAAGCCCGTGCGCTGGGTCGTGGGCTACCCGGCCGGCGGCGGCACCGACTACCTCGCGCGCACGGCCGGCGCGCAGCTCTCGCAGCAGCTCGCACAGCCCGTCACGGTGGACAACCGTCCCGGCGCAGGCGCGATCATCGCGTCGGAAAACGTGGCGCGTTCGCCGGGCGACGGCTACACCGTGTTCTCGGCCGACAACGGCGTGCTGGTCTACAACCCCGCGCTCTACAAGAAGCTGCCCTACGACGCCGAGAAAGACTTCGCGCTGCTCGGCATGATGGGCCGCTCGCCGCTGATCATCACGGCCGCGCCGGGCGCGGGCTTCAGCGACGCCAAGGCGCTCATCGCCGCACTCAAGGCCTCGCCGGGCAAGTACAGCATCGCCACGCCGGGCACCGGCAGCCCGCACCACCTGGCCTACGAGCTGTTCCAGCGCGAAGCCGGCGTCTCGCTGCTGCACATTCCCTACAAGGGCGGCGCGCCGGCCCTGCAAGACCTCATGGGCAACCAGGTGCCGCTGATGATGCTCGACCTGCCCAGCGGCATCAGCGCCGTGAAGGCCGGCAAGGTCATTCCGCTGATGGCCATGTCGGCCGAGCGCGTGCCGCAGCTGCCCCAGCTGCCGACGGCCAAGGAACTCGGCTACGCCGTCGAGGCCTACACCTGGCAGGGGCTGGTGGCACCGGCCGCCACGCCCAAGGACATCCAGGCGCGCCTCGGCGCCGACCTGCTCAAAAGCATGAACGACCCCGGCGTGAAGCAGAAGCTCTACGACGCCGGCTGGGAAGCCCGCCCCACGGACGCCGCCGAGATGGCCCGCTTCGTGGACACCGAACGCAAGAAGTGGCACGCGCTGATCAAGGCGCGCGACATCAAGCTCGACTGACGACACACCGCCGCAAGGCCGCAACACCTTCACGCCCATGCAACAGATCCATCACCTCATCGACGGCAAGCCAGTCCAAGGCGCCGACTACTTCGAGACCGTCAACCCCGCCACGCAGGAAGTGCTGGCCGAAGTCGCCTCGGGTGGCGAAGCCGAAGTGAATGCCGCCGTGGCGGCCGCCAAGGCCGCGTTCCCCAAGTGGGCCGGCATGCCCGCGCCCGAGCGCGCGAAGCTGATCCGCAAGCTCGGCGACCTCATCGCCAAGCACGTGCCCGAGATCGCACAGACCGAGACCAACGACTGCGGCCAGGTGATCGCGCAGACCGGCAAGCAGCTCATTCCGCGCGCGGCCGACAACTTCTACTACTTCGCCGAGATGTGCACGCGCGTCGACGGCCACACCTACCCCACGCCCACGCACCTGAACTACACGCTGTTCCATCCGGTGGGCGTGTGCGCGCTCATCAGCCCGTGGAACGTACCGTTCATGACGGCCACCTGGAAGGTCGCGCCCTGCCTGGCCTTCGGCAACACGGCCGTGCTGAAGATGAGCGAACTCTCGCCGCTGACGGCCGCGCGCCTGGGCGAGCTGGCGCTCGAAGCGGGCATTCCGCCCGGCGTACTGAACCTCGTGCACGGCTACGGCAAGGAAGCCGGTGAGCCGCTGGTGGCGCACCCCGACGTGCGCGCGATCTCGTTCACCGGCTCCACCGCCACGGGCAACCGCATCGTGAAGAGCGCGGGCCTGAAGAAGTTCAGCATGGAGCTCGGCGGCAAGAGCCCCTTCGTGATCTTCGAAGACGCCGACCTCGACCGTGCGCTCGACGCGGCCGTGTTCATGATCTTC
Source organism: Variovorax sp. 54 (assembly GCF_002754375.1). Lineage (NCBI taxonomy): Bacteria > Pseudomonadati > Pseudomonadota > Betaproteobacteria > Burkholderiales > Comamonadaceae > Variovorax > Variovorax sp. 54. Next base: position 3,522,717 of record NZ_PEFF01000001.1, on the reverse strand, counting down.
AGCAACAACGGCGAGCGTTGCACGGCGGGCTCGCGCATCCTGGTGCAGCAGTCGATCTACGCCGACTTCGCCGCCAAGTTCGCCGAGCGCGCCAAGCGCATCACCGTGGGCGACCCGCTCGACGAGAAGACCATCGTCGGCCCGATGATTTCGCAGGCCCACCTGGCCAAGGTGCGCAGCTACATCGAGCTCGGTCCGAAGGAAGGCGCCACGCTGCTGTGCGGCGGCCTCGATGCACCGTCGAACCTGCCCGACCGCGTGAAGAAGGGCAACTACGTGATGCCCACCGTGTTCGCCGATGTCGACAACCGCATGAAGATCGCGCAGGAAGAAATCTTCGGCCCGGTCGCCTGCCTGATCCCGTTCAAGGACGAGGCGCACGCCATCGAACTGGCCAACGACATCGCCTACGGCCTGAGCAGCTACGTGTGGACCGAGAACATCGGCAAGGCGCACCGCGTGGCCGCCGCGGTCGAGGCCGGCATGTGCTTCGTCAACAGCCAGAACGTGCGAGACCTGCGCCAGCCCTTCGGCGGCACCAAGGCCTCGGGCACGGGCCGCGAAGGCGGCACCTGGAGCTACGAAGTGTTCTGCGAGCCGAAGAACATCGCGGTGTCGATGGGCTCGCACCACATTCCGCACTGGGGCGTGGCGTGAACACGCAACGCCGCACGCTGCTGCAGGGCGCCGCCGCATTCGCGGCCCTGCCGTCGCTGGCGCGCGCGCAAGCTGCATGGCCGAACAAACCCGTGCGCATCGTCATGCCCTTCACGCCCGGCGGCACCACCGACTTCGTCGCGCGCCTCGTCGGCCTCGAACTCGGCAAGGCGCTGGGCCAGCCGGTGATCGTCGAGAACAAGCCCGGTGCCGGCACGGTGATCGGCGTCGATGCGGTCGCCAAGTCGGCGCCCGACGGCCACAGTTTCGTGTGCGTGGCCAACAGCTTCACGGCCAACCAAACGCTGGTGCGCAAGCTGCCCTACGACACGCTGAAAGACCTGCGCCCGGTTGCGCTCATGGGCATGTCGGAGCACGTGCTCGCCACGCACCCGGGCAGCGGCCTGAAGACGCTGGCCGACCTCCGCAACCAGGCCAGGGCCAAGCCCGGCACGCTGAGCTTCGCCTCCTTCGGCAACGGCACCTCGGCGCACCTGTCGGGCGAGATGCTCAAGCTGCAGATGGGCCTGGACATCGTGCACGTGCCCTACAAGGGCCAGGGCCCCGCGCTGGCCGACCTGCTCGGCGGCCAGGTGACCGTCATGTTCGGCAACTGGCCCGAGTTCCGCGGCCATGTGCAGGCCGGCAAGCTGGTGGCGCTGGGCATGGCGACCGCGCAGCGCTCGCAGTACGCGCCCGCGATACCCACACTGGCCGAACAGGGCATGGCCATCGAGTCCAATTCGTGGAACGGCCTGCTGGCCCCGGCCGGCACGCCCGACGCCATCGTGCAACGCATGAACGCCGAGGTGAACCGCGCCCTGGCATCGCCGGCCGTGACCGAGGCGTTCCACAAGGGCGGCATCGCGTCCCTGTCGGGCACGCCCGAGCGCTTTGCCGAGTTCATCCGCAGCGAGATCGCGAAGTACGGCGACGTGATCCGCAAGGCCAACATCCAGATCGAAGGCTGACCCATGAGCCTCTATGCGATGCAGAAGTTCTTGTTCGCGCTGAACCGCGACGCCGAGGTGCAGCGCCGCTTCGGCGAAGGCGGCGACACGCGCGCCGCGCTGCTGGCCGGCTACGACCTGAACGACGAAGAGCGCGAAGCGATCGGCACCGGCGACATCGGCAAGCTCTACGTGCTCGGGTGCAACGGCCAGTTGCTGATGCACTTCGCGCCGTTGCTGGGCATCGCATGGGCGGACTACCTCGAAGCCATGCGCGAAGGCGTGCGCAAGTACGGCCCCGTGCGCGCGGGCATCTATGCGATGACGACAGGCACGAACGAAAAGGTGGCAGGCGTATGAGTCTGGTTTTTGCAGGCGTGTGCAGCCACGCCCCCGGCATCACGGGCCGCGCCCACCTGGCCGATCCGGCGGTGAAGGACGAGTTCCACGCGCAGTTCCATCGCTTCGGCGAGGCGATGCGCGCGACCAAGCCCGACGCGGTGATCGTCATCGCGGCCGAGCACTTCGCGAACTTCTTCATGAACAACATGCCGGCCTACGCCATCGGCATGGCCGACAGCTACGAGGGCCCGATCGAAGACCCGAAGTGGCTGGGCATCGAGGCGCGCACCATCCCCGGCGACGCCGCGCTGTCGCAGCGCCTGATCCGCGAAGTGATGCAGACCGTGGATGTGGCCTACGCGGAAGAGTGGAAGTTCGACCACGGCATCATGGTGCCGCTGAACTTCCTCACGCCGAACTTCGACACCAAGGTCATTCCCGTGAACATCAACTGCCAGGGCCCGCCGCTCACGCCGCTGCACCGCGCGTGGGCCTTCGGCGAGGCCTTGCGCCGCGCCTGCGACAAGGCGCCCGAGCGCATCGCGCTGGTGGGCACGGGCGGCATCTCGCACTGGCCGGCCACGCCCGATTCGGGCAAGGTGAATGCCGAGTGGGACGCCGAGTTCATGCGCCGCTGGTGCGCCAACGACCGCGAGGCGCTGCTCTCGCAAGACGACTACAACGACGAGGCCACGTACCGCGAAGCGGGCCAGGGCGGCTTCGAGATCCGCACCTTCCTGAGCGTGGCCGCGGCCGCGCGCGGCAAGGGCGAGATCTTCCACATGAAGGCCATCCCGATCTTCGCGGTGACCTGCACGGCCGCCGTGATGTCGGTGGCCTGAACCCAAAAAAGAGAACACGCATGCCGCACCTCGTGATCCTGTACACGCCCAACATCGAGGCCGAGACCGACGTGTCGGCGCTGTGCCGCACGCTGGCCGACACCATGCTCGCGCAGCGCGACGAGGCCGGCAAGCCGGTGTTCCCCACGGGCGGCACGCGCGTGCTGGCCTACCCGGCCGCGCACTACGCGGTGGCCGACGGCCAGGCCGACTACGCCTTCGTGTACCTCAACCTGCGCATGGCCTCGGGCCGTTCCGAGGCGGTGAAGAAGAAAGCCGGCGACGCGCTGCTGGCTGCCGTGCGCACGCATTTCGAACCCGTCTTCTCGCAGCGCCACATCGGCATCACACTGCAGATCGACGAAGCGCCGGGGCAGGTGTACGACGGCAAGCACAGCAACCTGCACCCCCTGTTCAACAAGACCTAAGCACAAGAAGCGAGCCCCCATGCTCTCCACCGCCACCATCGCCCAACTGGCCGCCGAACTGCACGAGAGCGAGAAGTCGCGCGTGCAGGTCGAGCATTTTTCCAAGCGCTTCCCCGAGATGACGATCGAGGACGGCTACGCCATCTCGCGCGAATGGGTGAAGCACAAGATCGCCGAAGGCCGCATCGTGAAGGGCCACAAGATCGGCCTCACCTCGCGCGCCATGCAGCAGTCCAGCCAGATCGACGAGCCCGACTACGGCACGCTGCTGGACGACATGTTCTTCGAGCAGGGCGGCGACATTCCGTTCACGCGCTTCATCGCGCCGCGCATCGAGGTCGAGCTGGCCTTCGTGCTCGGCAAGAAGCTGCAGGGCCCGAACGTGACCCTCTTCGACGTGCTGGCCGCCACCGACTACGTGGTGCCCGCCATCGAGATCATCGACGCGCGCATCGAGCAGTTCGACCGCCACACCAAGGCGCCGCGCAAGGTGTTCGACACCATTTCCGACAACGCGGCCAATGCCGGCATCGTGCTCGGCGGCCGGCCGGTGAAGCCCGACGCGGTCGACCTGCGCTGGGTGAGCGCGCTGCTCTACAAGAACGGCGTGATCGAAGAGTCGGGCGTGGCCGCGGCCGTGCTCAACCACCCGGCCACCGGCGTGGCCTGGCTCGCGAACAAGCTCGCGCCGTGGGACGAATGCCTCGAAGCCGGCGAGATCGTGCTGGGCGGTTCGTTCACGCGCCCCACCACCGCCGTGCCGGGCGACACCTTCCACGCCGACTACGGCCCTTTGGGCTCCATCGCTTTCCGTTTCGTCTGACGAGTTTTTTCCATGCACACCCCACTCAACACTTTCAAGCAGGCCATGCAGGCCGGCCAAGCGCAAATCGGCCTGTGGGTCGGCCTGGGCGACGGCTACGTGGCCGAGCTGCTGGCCGGCACCGGCTACGACTGGCTGCTGGTCGACGGCGAGCACGCGCCCAACGACGTGCGCTCGGTGCTCGCGCAACTGCAGGGCATTTCCAGCGCGTGGTCGGCGCAGCCCGACGCGCAGCGCTCGCACCCCATCGTGCGCATTCCCGTCGGCGACACCACGCTGATCAAGCAGTACCTGGACATCGGCGCGCAGACGCTGCTGGTGCCGATGGTCGACACCGCCGAGCAGGCCGCCAAGCTGGTGCAGGGCATGCGCTACCCGCCCGAAGGCATCCGCGGCATGGGCAGTGCGCTGGCGCGCGCCTCGCGCTGGCAGGCGTATCCCGACTACCTGCACGAAGCCAACGCACAGACCTGCCTGCTGGTGCAGGCCGAGACGGTCGAGGCGATGAAGAACCTCGACGCCATCGCGGCCACGCCGGGCGTGGACGGCGTGTTCATCGGCCCGGCCGACCTGTCGGCCTCGATGGGCTTCGTGGGCCAACCCAACCACCCCGAAGTGCAGGCCGTGATCGCCGACGCCGTCGCGCGCATCCGCAAGGCCGGCAAGGCGGCCGGCATCCTGTCGACCACCGAGGAACAGGCGCGCAAATGGCTCGCGGCCGGCGCGCTGTTCGTGGCCGTGGGCGTCGACACGATCCTGCTCGCGGCGGCGGCGAAGCAGCTGCTTGCGAAGTACAAGACCGCGCCGGGCGCCACCGCGCCCAACGGCTACTGACCTCCCACGCCCCCTTTCACGAGCCAGCTTCCGCCAGCCGCATGACCACGCCCACCGACCCGACACCCAAGCGCTTTCGCTCCGCCACCATCCGCGAGGGCACGATCCGCGCGACCACGCGCAGCTTCCTGCACGCACTGGGCCAGGACGACGAGGACATCGCGCGCCCGCATGTCGGCGTGTTCCACACAGGCGGCGAGATGAGCCCGTGCAACCTGAACCTGCGCGAGCAGGCGCAGCACGCCAAGACCGGCATCTACGCGGGCGGCGGCACGCCGCACGAATGCCCCGTGGTGTCGGTGAGCGACGGCCTGACGATGGCGCATTCGGGCATGCGCTTCTCGCTGATCTCGCGCGAGCTCATCGCCGACAGCGTGGAAGCGTCCACGCGCGGCCACCAGTGGGACGGCATCTTCGCCATCGGCGCCTGCGACAAGAACCTGCCGGGCCTGATGATGGGCATGGTCCGCTGCAACGTGCCCAGCGTGTTCGTGCACGGCGGCTCGGCCCTGCCGGGGCAGATGCCCGGGCCCGATGGCCGCGACCTCAACGTGGTCGACACCTACGAGACCATCGGCAAGGTGCTGGCCGGCACGGCCACGCACGACGAGCTCGACGCGATGAGCCGCGCCTGCCTGCCCACGGCCGGCGCCTGCGCGGGGCAGTTCACGGCCAACACGATGGGCATGGTGTCGGAAGCACTGGGCCTGGCGCCCATCGGCTCGAGCATGGTGCCCGCGGTGTTCAGCGAGCGCGCGCCGCTGATGCGCCGCGCCGCGAAACAGCTCATGAAGGCGGTGATGGGCGACGGTCCGCTGCCGCGCGACGTCGTGACGCGCAAGGCGCTCGAAAACGCCTGTGCCGTGGTCTCGGCCACGGGCGGTTCGACCAACGCGGCGCTGCATCTGCCGGCGATCGCGCACGAGGCCGGCATCAAGTTCCACCTGGACGACGTGGCCGAAATTTTCGCGCGCACGCCGCTCATTGCCGACCTGCGCCCAGGCGGCCAGTACCTGGCGCGCGACGTGTACTACATCGGCGGCGCGGGCGTCATCTTGCGCACGCTGCTGGAACAAGGCTTCCTGCACGGCGACGCCCTCACCTTCACCGGCCGCACGCTGGCCGAGGAAGTGGCCGACGCTGCCGCGCCCGACGGCCGCGTGGTGCGCGCAGCGGGCAACCCGATCACGCGCGACGGCGGGCTGGCGGTGCTCAAGGGCAACCTCTGCCCCGACGGCGCGCTGCTCAAGACGGCAGGCTTGCAGACGCTGGTGCACCGCGGCCCGGCGCGCGTCTTCAACTCGGAAGAAGAAGCACAGGCCGCCGTGCAGAACCGCCGCTACGAAGCGGGCGACGTGATCGTCATCCGCAACGAAGGCCCCAAGGGCAGCCCCGGCATGCGCGAGATGCTGGGCATCACCGCGCTGCTGTACGGCCAGGGCATGGGCGACAAGGTGGCGCTGCTGACCGACGGGCGTTTTTCGGGCGCCACGCGCGGCCTGTGCATCGGCTACGCGGGGCCCGAGGCGGCCGACGGCGGGCCGATCGCGGTGCTGCGCGACGGCGACATGGTGGCCATCGATGCACGCGCCGCGGCGCGCAGCATTTCGGTGGAGCTGAGCGCCGAAGAAATCGCCTCGCGGCTGGCCGGACGTGAGGTAAACGCGGGGGTGGTGCACGGTGGTTTGTTGGAAAAATACGCGCTCACCGTGCGCCCTGCCCACCAGGGCGCCGTGACCCACTCGGGCGCGGTCACCTGGCTGCGCGACGAGTCGTGATCCTGTTGACTCCTCACCCACCCGAAAAGAGACAGACATGACCTTCACCCGCCGCCACATGCTGCAGTCCACCGGCGCTTCGGCGCTGCTCGCCAGCCTCGGCCAGCAGGCCTTCGCGCAGGCTGCCGCGCTCGAGAACGCGACCATCGTCACCGGCTTCGCGGCCGGCGGCACCTCGGACACCACCTGCCGGCGCCTTGCGCTGAAGCTGAGCCCCGACTACGCCAAGACTGCCGTGGTCGAGAACCGCACCGGCGCGGGCGGCCAGATTGCCGTGAGCTACGTGAAGGGCCGCCCGGCCGACGGCACCACCATCCTGCAGACGCCCACGTCGATCCTCACGATCTACCCGCACATCTACAAGAAGCTGCCGTACGACCCGATGGTCGACCTCACGCCCGTGAGCCTGGCCTGCATCTTCGACTTCGGCTTCGCCGTGGGCCCGGCCGTGCCGGCCACCGTCAAGACGGTGCCCGAGTTCCTCACCTGGGCCAAGGCCAACCCGGCCGGCGCCAACTACGGCTCGCCGGCCGCGGGCTCCACGCCGCACTTCATCGGCGCGCTGCTGGGCAAGCAAGGCGGCGTCGAACTCAAACATGCGGCCTACCGCGGCACGCAGCCGGCCATGCTCGACCTGCTGGGCGGCAACATCTCGGCGGTGTCGGGCCCCATCGGCGACATCACGCAGCATCTGCAGTCGGGCAAGGTGCGCATCCTGGGCGTGTCGGGTGCCAAGCGCAGCCGCTTCGCGCCCGATGTGCCGACCTTCGGCGAGCAGGGCATCAAGAACATGGCGCACAGCGAATGGTTCGCCTTCTTCCTGCCGGCCAAGGCCTCGCCCGAACTCGTGGCCAAGCTGAACACGGCGATGAAGAACGCGCTGGCGCAGAAGGACGTGATCGACGGCCTCGGCACCTTCGGCCTGGAAGCCATGTCTTCCACGCCCGCCGAGCTGGGCGATCTGTTGAAGAAGGACACCGCCAAGTGGGCGCCGATCGTCAAGGAAGTCGGCTTCACCGCGGAAGGCTAATCACATGAAGGAACTGCCATGAACACACTCGCCACCACTGCGCCGTCGGCGCTGGTCCATCCCTCGATCCATCCCGACGAGCGCGCCGCGCGCGAAGAGCTCGCGGCCTGTTATCGCGTGTTCGCGATGCTGGGCTGGGTCGAGATGATCTACAACCACATCACGGTGCGGCTGCCCGACAGCGTGACGGGTGGCGAGAAGCAGTTCCTCATCAACCCCTTCGGCCTGCACTACAGCGAGGTGACGGCCAGCAACCTGGTGAAGATCGACCTGCAGGGCAAGGTGCTCGACGGTTCGACGCACCTGGTGAACCCGGCCGGCTTCGTAGTGCATGCGGCCATCCACGACGGCCTGCCAGGCGCGCACTGCGTGATGCACACGCACACCACGGCCGGCGTGGCCGTGGCCTGCCTGCAGGGCGGCCTGCAGCAGACCAATTTCTATACCGCCCAGCTGCACGGCATGGTGGCGTACCACGACTTCGAGGGCATCACGATCCATGCCGACGAAGGCCCGCGCCTGCTCAAGAGCATCGGTGACCGCAACGCGGTGATCCTGCGCAACCACGGCCTGCTGGCCTGGGGCCAGACGCTGCCGCAGACCTTCGCGATCCTGTGGACGCTGCAGCGCGCGTGCGAGATCCAGATGGCGACCTTCTCGATGGGCGCGGCCATTCCAGTGAGCGAAGAGATCGCGCAGCGCTGCACGCGCGACGCGCTGCAGTTCAGCCCCGCGCATGGCGCCGGGCAGGACGTGTTCAATGCGCTGGTGCGGCAGGTGGACCGCATCGACCCGAGCTACCGCAACTGAGGCACCTGTTCCCATGAAGATTTGCATTTACGGCGCCGGCGCGATCGGCGGATGGATCGGCGTCGGCCTTGCACAGGCAGGCGAGCGCCTCAACGTGGTGGCGCGTGGTGCCACGCTCGACGCGCTGCAGAAGGACGGCCTCTCGCTGATGCGGGGCGACGTGCGCACGCGCGTGCCGGTGAACGCGGTGGCCGACCCCGAGGCGCTTGGCGTTCAAGACCTGGTGGTGATCGCCGTGAAGGCGCCCGCACTGGCCGGCGTGGCCGAACGCATCGGGCCGCTGATCGGGCCCGACACGATCGTGCTGGTCGCGATGAACGGCGTGCCGTGGTGGTTCCTCGAAGGCGGCTTCGGCGGCGAGATCACGGGGCGCCGGCTCGCGGCCGTCGACCCCGAAGGCGCTATTGCCAAGGCCATTCCGTCGCGCAACGTGATCGGCTGCGTGGTGCACGCCAGCTGCTCGCTCGACGGACCGGGCGTGGTGCGGCACCACTTCGGCAACGGGCTGATCGTGGGTGAGCCTTCGGGCGAGGCCACGCCGCGCGTGCAGAAGCTGGTCGAGCTGCTGAAAAGCACGGGCATCGACACCACGCTGTCGCCGCAGATCCAGAAGGACGTGTGGTTCAAGCTGTGGGGCAACATGACGGTGAACCCGATCAGCGCGCTCACGGGCGCCACCACCGACCTGATCATGGGCGACGACTACGTGCGCGGCTTCATCTCGGCGGTGATGCTCGAGGCCAAGGAGATCGGCCGGCGCATCGGCATCGAGATCACGCAAAGCCCCGAAGACCGGCACGCGGTGACGATGAAGCTCGGCGCGTTCAAGACCTCGATGCTGCAGGACGTGGAAGCGGGCCGCTCGGTCGAGCTCGATGCGCTCGTCACCGTGGTGCGCGAGCTGGGCGAGCTGACGGGCGTGGCCACGCCGTTCACGGATGCGCTGCTGGGGCTGGCGCGGCTGCGGATGCGGCAGCTCGGGTTGTACTGAGCAGCCTGCCGCTGACTTACCAGCGCTTTTCAGGCGCGGCAGCGATGAACTTGGTGCAGGCCTCCACGGCCTTCGCGCGCTCGTCGCGCAGCAGTTGCCAGTTGTCGGCCTGCCACCGGGCCCATGCGACCGGCTCCGACTGGTAGCGGCATTCGATCGGCGGGCGCATGAAGCCGGGGCGCCCCAGGTCGGCGCCGAACTTGAGGCGGAACAGCTCGTCGGACCCCAGCAGGTTTTCGTAGACGAGATGCCACGGCCCGGGGAGCAGCAGGGTGTCGGCTTCCTTCGGAATCTGGCGCGCGGCCTCGATTTCCTCGGGCGTGGAACCGTCGGTCAGGGCGGTGGCCAGCGCAGCCTCGGCGCGCTTGCGGTAGATGTCGGTGGCGACCTTGCTCAAGGCGTCGTTGAGTTCGCTCATGGCGGGGTTGACGCCGAGCGGGTCGTCCTTGAGTTCTTCGAGCGTGGTGCCGCCCAGGTCGTCTTTCGAGAAGCCTTGCGCACCCACGCCGCCGGCCAGCACCGCGAACGCGACGTTCAGCGCCACCTGTCCGGCGACGTTGTTGATCGTGTTCTCGCGGCGCACCACGCGCAGGTGCTCGATGCCGGGCTTGTAGGTGCCGCGGTTGAAGCGCAGACGGGTTTGCTGGGTTGCATCGATCGCGGCAGGGGCAGGCGCCGATGCAGTGGCTGCGGGCGGGTCTGCGGCCGGTGACGGCGCTTCGGTCTGGGCTTGCGCCGAGAAGCCGGCGATGGCCAGTGCCAGGCCGAGGGCATGCCGTGCGGCACGCGACGGCGTTCGTTTCTTCGTCGAATGGGTCATGTGAACTGTTTTCCTCCGGGGCGGATTGTCTCCGGCGGCAGTTCGGTTCATTCGAAGATGTTCAGGGCATGTGCACGCTCTGCGGTTGCGGCCGATCAACGAGTGCTCTGAAGAACGATCACGCTGATGGGGTGCCTTGCGCAGCGAAATCAAGGAGGAGCCCGAAGGGCGGGGAACATTCGCGGAGCAAGGCTCCCCGTCGGCGGGATCGCCGCCCTGAACGATCCCCGACAGCTCAAGCCTTCAGTTCAACCCGCGAGCCCGACGTACACGTTCTGCACGTCGTCGTTCGCATCGATGGCGGCAAGAAACGCTTCGACTTCTTCCAGGTCCGCAGCGCTCAGGCTCGCCGGATCGACCGGGTTCTTGGGCCGGTAGCCGAGCTTGGCCGACAGCACGGTGAAGCCCTGGGCCGGCAGTGCGCGGCTCACGAGGTCGAGGTCGGCGGCTTCGGTCAGGAACAGGGTGGTGCCGTCGTCGGCGCCCGGCTCGAAGTCTTGCGCGCCGGCTTCGATGGCGGCCACCTCGGCGTCGGCCTCTTTGCTGGCGGGCTCGGCTTCGATCATGCCGAGGTGGTCGAAATCCCACGAGACGGAGCCGGAGGTGCCGAGCTGGCCCTTGCGGAACAGCACGCGCATTTCAGGCGCGGTGCGGTTCACGTTGTCGGTCAGGCACTCGACCATCACGGCCACGCGGTGCGGGGCGTAGCCCTCGTACATGACGTGGTCGAAGTGCACTGCCTCGCCCGTGAGGCCGGCGCCCTTCTTGATGGCGCGGTCGAGCGTGTCCTTCGGCATCGAGACCTTGCGGGCCTGTTCGACGACCAGCCGCAGCCGCGCGTTCGAGCCCGGATCGGCGCCGTTGCGCGCGGCCATCATGATTTCCTTGGCCAGCTTGCCGAACAAACGGCCCCTGGCGTTCGCGGCCACGTCCTTGTGCTTGGCTTTCCATTGCGCGCCCATGTCTGAATTCCTTGGTGTTGTGGGGGGCGGCGAAACGCCGCAGCCCCCGAGGATGCCACGAGCCGGAGGCCTCGCACAGCGGGGGCCCCTTCCGCCGTCAGGGGCGCCCCTTCTGCTCGCCCTCCTCTGGCGCCAGGCTCACCCACAGGGCGGCGCCCACGATCAGCAGGCCGCCGGCCCAGCCCCAGGCGCCGATGCGCTCGCCCAGCCCGAGGGCCGCGATGGCCGCGCCGAACACCGGCTCGCTGCCCATGAGCAGCGACACACGGCTCGGGCTGCTGCGCGAGGCCGCATGGTTCTGCGCGAAGAAAGCGAACACGGTGCACAGCAGCACGAGGTAGGCCATGCCCCACCAGAAGCCGGCCGTGGCGGGCGGCAGGTGCCAGGTGCCGCCGCCCGACACGGCCAGCAAGGAGAGCGCCGCCGCGCCCAGCGCCATCACGCCGGACTGCACGGCCGTCAGCGTGAGCGCCGGCAGGTTGTGGCGGCCCGCCAGCCGGCGGGTGAGGCACACCATGACGGCGCGCAGGAAGGCGGCGGCAAGCATGAGCGCGTCGCCCCACCCCATCGACAGGCTGGCGAGCGAGGGCGCCGACAGCAGGGCCGCGCCCACGGCCGAGAGCCCGGCCGCCCAGAACACGCGCCGCGCCGGCCGCCGGCCCAGCAGCCACCATTCGACGAACGGCGTGATCGCCACGCACAAGCTGATGAGAAAGGCGGCGTTGCTCGCCAAGGTCAGCGAGACGCCGAAGGTCTCGCACAGGAAGATGGCGAGCAGGTTGGCACCCAGCAGGCCGCCCACGGCAAGCCCCTGGCGCCACTGCGGGTCACGCCACAGCGGTCGCAGCGCGGGCAGCAGCACGAGAAAGGTGAGGCCAAAGCGCAGCGCGACGAACTCGAGCACGGGCAGCTGCTGCGTCGCCTGCTTGGCCACCGCGTAGCTGCCGCCCCAGACCGCCGCCACGAGCAGCAGCATGAGTTCGGCGGGGCCGAAGCCGGCCGTCCACGACCTGCGCCCCACCGGGACCGCACCTTGCAACGCCTTTGAATCCATACTGTCTGCCCGCGGCCCGGGGCGCCTGAAAGAAGAAGAGAAGGCGCATTGTTCCGGGCGGCACCAGGGCCGCACAGCCGTCGGCCGGAACAGGACTGTTGCGTGGTCGGAACGAATTCATTTCTCAAGGTGCTGTCCGAGATGGTGACCTTTGTGCGGGTCGCCGAGCTCGGCAGCTTCTCGGCCGCCGCCGACCTGCTGGGCATCACGCCCTCGGCCGCGAGCCGGCAGGTGAAGCGGCTCGAACAGGAGATCGGCGTGCAGTTGCTGCAGCGCACCACGCGCCAGCTGCGGCTCACCGAGCCCGGCGCCGAGGCTTTTGCGCGCTGCCGCGAGCTGGTGACGGCGGCGCAGGGTGCGATGGACATCGGCGCGCAGTTCGCGCGCACGCCGGCCGGCCGGGTGCGCCTGAGCGCGCCGAAGGCCTTTGCACGGCGCGTGCTGCATCCGCACCTGCTCGACTTCCTGCGCGCTTATCCAGAAGTGGACGTGCAGCTGATCGTGGCCGACCGCGACATCGACCCGATCCGCGAAGGCGTCGACCTCGTGGTGCGGCTGACCACGGCGCCGCCCGAGGGGCTGGTGGCGCGGCGGCTGATGGCGGTCGAACACCTCCTGTGCGCCACGCCGGCCTACCTGGCGCGCCACGCCGCCATCACGCACCCGCACGACCTGCGTGCGCACAGCTGCCTGTCGCTGGGCGAGCACGCGCGCGACCACCACTGGCGCTTTCGAAAAGAAGGTGAAGACGAGGTCGAGGTGGTGGTGGACGGCCGCTACGTCTGCAACCACAGCGAGATGCGGCTCGACGGCGCGCTCGCGGACCTGGGCGTGGCCTGCGTGCCGGCCTTCACGGCGCGCGAGGCGCTGGACGACGGCCGCGTGGTGCGCGTGCTGCCCGACTGGACGCTGCAGGGCACCTACCAGGGGCACGCGTGGCTGATGTACCCGCCGAGCCGCTACCTGCCGCCCAAGTGCCGGGTGCTCGTGGAGCACCTGCTCGGCGCGCTGGCCGGCAGCGGCTATTCGTCAGCCGGTGCGAAGGGCACCCGCGGCGCGACCGCGCACATGAGTTCGTAGCCGACGGTACCGGCGGCCTGCGCCACCTCATCGATCGGCAGCACCGCGCCGGTCAGGGCCGAGCGGCCCCACAGCGTGACCTCGGCGCCGAACTGCGCGTCGGGCACGGGCGTGAGGTCGACGGTGATCATGTCCATGCTCACGCGGCCCACCATGCGGGTGCGCACGCCGTTCACGAGCACCGGGGTGCCGGTGTCGCAGTGGCGCGGGTAGCCATCGGCATAGCCGACCGCCGCGATGCCGATGGTGAGCGGGCCTTCGGCCGCAAAGCGCGAGCCGTAGCCGATGGTGTCACCGGCCTTCAGTGTCTGCACCGAGATGAGCCGGGTCGACAGCGTCATGGTCGGCTGCAGCTCCCAGTGCGCCGCGTCGTGCTCGGGGAAGTCGGGGGCGCTGCCGTACAGCACGATGCCGGGGCGCACCCAGTCGCCGCGCGTGCGCGGCGCGTGGCGCAGCGTGGCCGCGCTGTTGGCAATGGAGCGCTCGCCGGGCAGGTCGCGCGTGGCGCGCTCGAACACCTCGAGCTGGTGCTCGATGCCGCGCGGGCCGTCGGCGTCGCTGAAGTGCGTCATGAGCGAGATCTCGTCGACCTGCGGGAGCGCATTGAGGCGCGTCCAGGCCGAGCCGAAGCGCTCGGGCGAAAAGCCCAGGCGGTTCATGCCGGAGTTCATCTTCAGGAACACGCGCTGCGGCTTCAGGGTCTTGTGGGCCGCGAGCATGTCGATTTGCTCGTCGCAGTGCACCGAATGCCAGAGGTCGAGCCGCGAGCACAGCTCCAGGTCGCGCGCGTCGAACACGCCTTCGAGCAGCAGCACCGGGCCGCGCCAGCCCAGCGCGCGCACGCGTTCGGCCTCGGCCAGATCGAGCAGCGCAAAGCCGTCGGCGCCGCGCAGGCCCTCGAAGACACGTTCGATGCCATGCCCGTAGGCGTTGGCCTTGACCACGGCCCAGACACGGGCGTCGACGGCCGAGCGGCGGGCGCGCTCGAGGTTGTGGCGCAGGGCGGCGGTGTGGACGGTGGCGAGAATGGGGCGCGGCATGGCGGTGTTCGGGTGGTTTCAGACCACGTTTTAGCATCTTCGGGAATGGGGTCGAATCCCGTGGGGATGCCTGAATTCGCGTCGTACCCCCATGCTATAACCGCCCATTCGCGCCTGACGCGACACTTTTTCACTACCGCCAGCAGACCCTCTGGCCAGCCAGCCCATCGATGAAGCGCGGTTTTTACACGATCATGTCGGCCCAGTTCTTTTCGTCGCTGGCCGACCAAGCGCTTTTCGTCGTTGCCGTCGATCTCATGCGAAGTTCCGGCGCCCCCGAATGGCAGCGGGCCGCCCTGGTGCCGATCTTCGCGGTCTTCTATGTGGTGCTGGCCCCGCTGGTGGGCGCCTTTGCCGACGCATTGCCCAAGGGCAAGGTGATGTTCATCAGCAACGCGATCAAGGTGATCGGCTGCCTGATGATGCTGTTCGGTTCGCACCCGCTGCTGTCGTATTCCATCGTCGGCCTGGGGGCCGCGGCCTACTCGCCGGCCAAGTACGGCATCCTGACCGAGCTGCTGCCGTCGTCGCAGCTGGTCAAGGCCAACGGCTGGATCGAAGGGCTGACCATCGCCTCGATCCTGCTGGGCATCGTGCTCGGCGGCATGCTGGTGGGCCATGCGGTGTCGAGCCACCTGCTGATGATCGACCTGCCGCTCATCGACACCGGCATCGACTCGCCGGCCGAGGCCGCCATTGCGGTGCTGATCTTTGTCTACGTGCTCGCGGCCTGGTTCAACACCCGCATCCCGCACACCGGCGTCGAGATGCGCCCGCTGCGCTCCGACCCCGCGCAGAGCATGGCGCGCAACCTGGCCGGCCTGCTGCCCGACTTCTGGCATTGCAACGCCCGCCTGTGGCGCGACCGGCTGGGCCAGATCTCGCTGGCGACCACCACGCTCTTCTGGGGCGCGGGCGGCAACCTCAAGTACATCGTGCTGGCCTGGGCCGCCGTGGCGCTCGAATACAACACCACCCAGGCCTCGGCGCTGACCGGCGTGGTCACCATCGGCACCGCAGTGGGCGCCATCGTGGCCTCGATGTACATGCGGCTGGACATGGCCACGCGCGTGATCCCCATGGGCATCGCGATGGGCGTGATGGTGATCGGCATGAACTTCATCGGCAACGTCTGGCTGGCGGTGCCGTTCCTGATCATCCTGGGCGCCCTGGGCGGCTTCCTGGTGGTGCCGATGAACGCGCTGCTGCAGCACCGCGGCCACAACCTGATGGGCGCGGGCCGCTCCATTGCCGTGCAGAACTTCAACGAGCAGGCCTGCATTCTTCTGCTGGGCGGCTTCTACAGCGTGTGCACGGGCCTGGGCCTGTCGGCTTACGGCGCGATCAGCGCCTTCGGCCTCGTGGTGGCGGGCTGCATGTGGCTCATCAAGCGCTGGCACGAGAACAACCTCAAGAAGTACCCTGAAGAGGTCGAGCACCTGCTGGCCATCGCCCGCAGCGACAAGCACCACTGACCTTGCGCGACCGCGTTGGTGAATGGCCGGCGCGCCGAGCGCCCCCACTCCAACGCCCCATGCCCGCACTCGCCTTGATGTTCAACGCCTTCGTGTGGGGCGTGTCCTGGATTCCCTTCCGCCAGATCGCCAGCCATGGGCTGCATCCGCTGTGGACCACCTGCCTGATCTACCTCGTCATCGCCACGGCGATGGGCCTCGTGCGCCGGCACGCCTGGAAGGCCTTCGCTTCTTTCCCGATGCTGGTGGCGCTGGGCTTGGCGGCCGGCTTCACCAACGTGGGCTTCAACTGGGCCGTGACGCAGGGCGACGTGGTGCGCGTGGTGCTGCTGTTCTACCTGATGCCGCTGTGGAGCGTGCTGCTGGCCTGGCTGCTGCTGGGCGAGCGGCCGACGGGCGGCGCGCTGGCGCGGGTGGCGCTGGCGCTCACCGGCGTGGTGGTGGTGCTGAAGGCACCGGGCACCGACTGGCCCGTGCCCTCGAGCCTGCCCGACTGGCTGGGCGTGGCGGCGGGCTTCGGCTTTGCCGTGACCAACATCGTGCTGCGCCACCTGCGGCATGCACCGGGCGAGTCGCGCGCGCTGGCGATGTTCTGGGGCTGCACTCTGGTGGCGGGCGTCGGCGCAGTGGGCGGCACCGTGTTCGGCGGCATCCAGTCGCCGCTGCTCGCCACGCCGGGCTGGCTGGGCTGGGCCGCGCTGCTGGGCACGGGGTTCATCGTCGCCAACGTGTGCCTGCAGTACGGCGCGCCGAAGCTGGCGGCCAGCGCGACCTCGGTGATCATGCTGTCGGAAGTGCTGTTCGCGAGCGTCTCGTCGGTGGCGCTGGGCGCGTCCACCATGAACTCGCGCATCCTGATCGGCGGCGCGCTGATCGTGCTGGGCGCGGTGTGGTCGGCGTTTGCGCGAACCCCGCCCGCGCGCGATGATGGCGTTTCCGCGTCCACCTGAGGAACTCCCCCATGACCAGCGTCTACGACTTCGAGGCCACCCGCATCGACGGCAAGCCGGTGAAGCTCTCGACCTTCCGCGGCAAGGTGCTGCTGATCGTCAACACGGCGAGCAAGTGCGGGTTCACGCCGCAATTCGAAGGACTGGAAGCGCTGCACGAAAAGTACGCCGGCCAGGGCCTCACGGTGCTGGGTTTTCCGTCGAACCAGTTCGGCGGCCAGGACCCGGGCAGCAACGAGGAAATCGGCGCCTTCTGCATGACCAACTACGGCGTGAGCTTCCCGATGATGGAGAAAATCGACGTCAACGGCAGCAATGCCGTGCCGCTGTACCAGTGGCTCACCAAGGAAAAGCCGGGCCTGCTGGGCAGCACGGCGATCAAGTGGAACTTCACCAAGTTCCTGGTCGGGCGCGACGGTGCGGTGCTCAAGCGCTACGCGCCGCTGGACACGCCGGCCTCGCTCACGCGCGACATCGAGGCGGCGCTCGCCGCCGGCTGATCAGAAGCGAAAGTCCGCCGTCTTCGGCGCACCGCCGACCGTCACGGTCTGGCTCTTGGTTTCGCCGGTCGTCGTGCTCACGTCGATCACATAGCGCCCCGCCGGCACGTCGATGAGGCACACCGGCCCGGTGGCGGTGAAGGCCATCGCGGCCGACGAGTTCGCGTCGCCGCCCTTGATCGCGACATTCAGGTTGGCCAGGTAGGCACCGTCGGCCCGCGCGAACAGCAGCGCCAGCGGATGGCTCTTCATGGCGGCGCGCATGGCGGTCGACTCGTCGGAGCCGATGCCGCCGCACACATAGCGCGTGGTGCCGATGCCCTGCCAGGGCGGCAGGGCCGACGGCGGCTGCTGCGCCTGCGCGGCGACGGTGCCTGCGATGCAGACAGCGGCCAGCAACGCACGGCGCAGCGAAAAAGCAGAATCGAAGGACATGGCACGAACTCCTTGCAGCGTCTTCGGTTCGCCATGATGCGCCCCGAGTGCCGTTCGCGCGCGTCGGACGACAACGTAGGGTGCCGTCCGCGCAGGCCCTACCCTGCCGGCGGCTGCAGCGCCGCGTCGAGCAGCTCGACCCAGTGCCGCACCGGCGTGTCGCCGCTGCCGCTTTGCAGGTGCGTGATGCAGCCGATGTTGGCCGAGGCGATGGTCGTGGGCTGCAGCTGCTTCAGGTGGCTGAGCTTGCGGTCGCGCAGCGGATAGGCCAGCTCAGGCTGCAGCACCGAGTAGGTCCCGGCCGAGCCGCAGCACAGGTGCGATTCGTTCATCGCCACGCGCACGTCGAAGCCCAGCGCGCGCAGGTGCGTCTCGACGCCGCCGCGCAGCTTCTGGCCGTGCTGCAGCGTGCACGGCGGGTGGTAGGCGACCACGCCGTCGGGCGCGCGCACGCGGCCCTGCAGCGCGGGCAAGAGGTCGGGCAGCAGCTCGCTCAGGTCGCGCGTGAGCGCGCTGATGCGCGCGGCCTTCGCGGCATAGGCTGCGTCGTGCTGCAGCAGGTGGCCGTACTCGCGCACGGTGACGCCGCAGCCCGAGGCGTTCATCACGATCGCCTCGACCTCGTTACGCTCGACAAAAGGCCACCACGCATCGATGTTGGCGCGCATCTGCGCCTTGCCGCCTTCCTGGTCGTTGAGGTGGAACTTCACGGCGCCGCAGCAGCCCGCCTTGGGCGCGACCACGGCCTGGATGCCGGCCGCGTCGAGCACGCGCGCGGTGGCGCTGTTGATGTTCGGCGCCATCGACGGCTGCACGCAGCCCGCGAGCATCAGCACCTTGCGCGCATGCGTGGCGGTGGGCCAGCGGCCGGCGTCCTGCTTGGCGGGCACCTTGGCTTTCAGGGCCTCGGGCAGCAGCCCGCGCACCGACTGGCCCAGCTTCATCGCGGGGCCGAACAGCGGCGACGGCAGCGCTTCCTTGAGCAGCCAGCGCGTAGCCGACTCCATGGCAGGGCGCGGCACTTTCTCGTCGACGATCTTGCGGCCGATGTCGACCAGGTTCCCGTACTGCACGCCGCTCGGGCAGGTGCTCTCGCAGTTGCGGCAGGTAAGGCAACGATCGAGGTGCAGCTGCGTGCTGCGCGTGGGCGCATGGCCTTCGAGCACCTGCTTGATGAGGTAGATGCGCCCGCGCGGCCCGTCGAGCTCGTCGCCGAGCAGCTGGTAGGTCGGGCAGGTGGCGGTGCAGAAGCCGCAGTGCACGCACTTGCGCAGGATGGCTTCGGCTTCGCGGCCCGCGTCGGTGTCGCGGAATTCGGGGGCTAGTTCGGTTTGCATCGCGGGTGGTGTCGTTTCTTTTTTTAGTGGTCGCCTGCGAAGAGCCGTCCGCGGTCGAAGACCCCGTGCGGATCGAACTCCTGCATCAGCGCGCGATGGATGCGCGCCACCGGCGCGCTCAATGCGTCGAAGCGCGGCACGCTGCAGTCGGCCGCTTGCGCTGCGGGCACACGGAACAGCGTGGCATGGCCGCCCACTGCCTGCGCGGCCTCGCGCAGACGCGCAGCCTGTGCGGGCGGCGCAAGGTACCAGCGCTGCCCGCCGTGCCACTCGACCAGCGGTGCGGCGCAGCCCTCGATGGCGATCACCGGCGCGGTCTGCGGCACCGACAGGCGCCACAGCGCCAGCGAACCGGCCTCATCGAGTGCGAACCACGGCATGCGCTGGTCGCGCAGCGCGGCCCAGCCTGCTGCCGCGCGCGCCGGGTCCTGGCGTTCGCCGCCGAGTTGCGTGCAGGCCGCTTCGACGGCCGCCACGGCACCGCGCAGCCGCAGGCGCAGCACGCCCGCGCCGGGCGCGTGTTCGAACCAGCTGCTCGCGTTCAGCGGCAGCGGGCGTCCGCCCCACTCGTTGAGCAGGCGCAGCGCATCGGCCTGCGTGCAGGCGAACGCGAGCGTGGCCTCGGCGGGCGCGACGGGCAGCACCTTGAGGCTCACTTCGGCGATCACGCCCAGCGTGCCGAGCGAACCCGCCAGCACGCGCGAGACGTCGTAGCCGGCGACGTTCTTCATCACCTGGCCGCCGAAGCTCAGCACCTCGGCGCGGCCGTTGACGAGCGTGGTGCCGAGCACGTAGTCGCGCACCGCGCCCACGCTGGCGCGCGCCGGGCCGCTGAGGCCCGCGGCGACCATGCCGCCGACGGTGCCGCCGTCTGCAAAGCACGGCGGCTCGAAGGGCAGGCACTGGCCTTGTTCGGCGAGCGCGGCCTCGAGCTCGGCCAGCGGCGTGCCGGCACGCACAGTGACGACCAGCTCGCTGGGCTCGTAGCTGGTGATGCCAGCGAGCGCGCGCAGGTCGAGCAGTTCGCCGTGCGGCGGCTGGCCGTAGAAATCCTTGGTGCCGCCGCCGCGCAGGCGCAGCGACGTGGCATCGGCCGCGGCGGCGCGCACGCGCTCGACGACCTGCTGGAGGGCGGTGTCCATGTTCGTCATCAGGTTCTCAGAATCTCGGCAGGTCGGCGTGCTTCAGCCGGCCGCCGCGCACCACCTCTTTGCCGTACTCGGCGCAGCGCTGCAGCGTGGGAATCACCTTGCCGGGGTTGAGCAGCCCGGCGGGGTCGAAGGCGCGCTTGATGCCGAACATCTGTTCGTTCTCGGCCGCGGTGAACTGCACGCACATGCTGTTGAGTTTTTCCACGCCCACGCCGTGCTCGCCCGACACGGTGCCGCCCATGGCGACGCTGGTCTCGAGGATGTCGGCGCCGAACAGCTCGCAGCGGTGCAGCTCGTCGGGGTCGTTGGCATCGAACAGCACCAGCGGGTGCAGGTTGCCGTCGCCCGCGTGGAACACGTTGCAGCAGCGCAGGTTGTATTTCTTCTCCATCTCCTGGATCGCCAGCAGGATGTCGGCGAGCCGCTTGCGCGGGATGGTCGAGTCCAGGCACATGTAGTCGGGGCTGATGCGGCCCGACGCCGGAAAGGCGTTCTTTCGGCCGCTCCAGAATTTCATGCGCTCGTCTTCGCTGGTGCTCACGGCGATGGCGGTGGCGCCGCAGCCGCGCAGCACGTCGGTCATGCGGCCGATTTCTTCTTCGACCTCTTCCGGCGTGCCGTCGGATTCGCACAGCAGGATGGCGGCAGCGTCGAGGTCGTAGCCCGCATGCACGAAGTCTTCGACGGCGGCGGTCATGGGCTTGTCCATCATCTCCAGGCCGGCCGGGATGATGCCCGCCGCAATCACCGCCGCGACCGCGTCGCCGGCTTTGCGCACGTCGTCGAAGCTGGCCATGATGCAGCGCGCCAGCTGCGGCTTGGGCACGAGCTTCACCGTGACCTCGGTGGTCACGGCCAGCATGCCTTCGCTGCCGATGGCCAGCGCGAGCAGGTCGAGCCCCGGCGCATCGAGCGCTTCGCCGCCGAACTCGATCGGTTCGCCTTCGGCCGTGAAGCCGCGCACGCGCAGCACGTTGTGCAGCGTGAGGCCGTACTTCAGGCAATGCACGCCGCCCGAGTTCTCGGCCACGTTGCCGCCGATGGTGCAGGCGATCTGGCTCGACGGATCGGGCGCGTAGTACAGGTTGAAGGGCGCGGCAGCCTCGCTGATCGCGAGGTTGCGCACGCCGCACTGCACGACGGCCGTGCGGCTCACGGGGTCGACCTTCAGGATGCGGTTGAACTTGGCCAGCGACAGCGTCACGCCCAGCGCGTGCGGCATGGCGCCGCCCGAGAGCCCGGTGCCGGCGCCGCGCGCCACCACGGGCACGCCGAGCTGGTGACAGGCCTTGAGCACGGCGGCCACCTGTGCCTCGGTCTCGGGCAGGGCCACCACCAGCGGGCGCTGGCGGTAGGCCGTGAGGCCGTCGCATTCGTAGGGCGTGGTGTCTTCGGCGTGCCAGATGAGCGCATGCGCGGGCAGGTGCGCCTGCAGCGCCCGCACCACCTGCGCCTGGCGCTCCGCCTTCGACAGCTGCGTGTGCTGTTCGGTCATGACGGGAGCATTCATGGCGGGAGCAACTTTCAGCGGACGACCATCAGGGTGAATGGCCACACATAGGCCTGCAGCGTCACGTACAGGCCGACCAGCGAGGCCAGCGCGATCGAGTGGAAGAACACGTAGCGCAGGATGTCGCCTTCGTGATTGAACCATCGCGTGGCGGTGGAGGCCACCACGATCGACTGGGCGTCGATCATCTTACCCATCACGCCGCCCGAGCTGTTGGCCGCGCCCATGAGGTTGGGCGCCAGGCCGAGCTGGTCGGCCGCGACCTTCTGCATGCCGCCGAACAGCACGTTCGATGCGGTGTCGGAGCCCGTCATGGCCACGCCGATCCAGCCCATGAGCGTGCCGAAGAAAGGATAGAACACGCCGGTGTTGGCAAAGGCCAGGCCCAGCGTGGTGTCGGTGCCCGAGTAGCGCGTGAGCGTGCCCAGCGCGAGCATCAGCACGATGGTCATGAGCGAGTAGCGCACCATCCAGAGCGTGCGGACAAAGGTGCGCACGATCTCGACGGGGTTGTACTTCATGAACAGCGCGCTCAGGATCGCCGACAGCAGGATGCCGGTGCCCGTGGCCGACAGCAGGTTCAGCACGTACACCGCGCCTTCCTTCGTGGGCGCCATGACCACCGGCGGCATCTTCTCGATCAGGTTGTGCAGCCCGCCCATCGGGAACGAGGGCGCGAACACGCCGTTGAGCGCGGTCTTCACCGACGGCAGGCCCCAGATGAACACGAACACCGAAAGAATCACCCAGGGCATCCACGCGCGCACCAACGCCTCGCGGCTGTGCACGACGATGGCGGCCGGCGGCTTGGCCTCGTGCGCGCTCACGTCCTTGCCGCGCAGCGAAGGCGAGCGCCACACGTTCTTCGGCTGCCACACGCGCAGGAACAACACCAGGCTGGCCATCGACACGATGGCCGCGATGATGTCGACCAGCTCGGGGCCGATGAAGTTCGACACCAGGTATTGCGGCACCGCAAACGACACCCCCGTGACCACGATGGCCGGCCAGATTTCCATCATGGCCTTGCGCCCCGCGAAAGCCCAGATGAGCCAGAACGGCACCAGCAGCGAGAAGAACGGCAACTGGCGGCCGATCATCGCGGTGACTTCCATCAGGTCGTAGCCGTGCACCTTGGCCAGCGTGATCACCGGCGTGCCGAGCGCGCCGAAGGCGACCGGCGCGGTGTTGGCGATCAGCGAGAGGCCCGAGGCGGCCAGCGGCGAGAAGCCCAGGCCGATCAGGATGCCGGCCGTGACTGCCACCGGCGTGCCGAAGCCCGCCGCGCCCTCGAAGAACGCGCCGAAGCAGAAGGCGATCAGCAGCAGCTGGATGCGGCGGTCTTCGGTGATGCCCGAGAGCGAGTCCTGCAGCACCTTGAAGCTGCCGTTCTGTTCGGCCAGCTGCTGCAGGAAGATGATGTTCAGCACGATCCAGCCGATCGGCAGCAGGCCCGTGAAGCCGCCGAAGAGCGCGGCGCGTCCGGCCATTTCGGCGGGCATGCCGTAGGCGAACACGGCGACCGCCAGGGCCGCCAGCAGGCCGAGGCCGGCGGCGATGTGGGCCTTGATGTGAAAGAAGCCGAGGCACGCAAGCATCACCACCACCGGGATCGCGGCGAGCGCGGTGGAAATGATCATGTTGCCGAACGGGTCGTAGATCTGCTGCCAGGTCATGCGTTGTCTCCGTGGAGTCTGTTGTTGTGACTCGCACTCTAGGGAGATGCACGCCGGCCGGGTTGAAGGATTTTTGCCCGGGCGTTGAGAAAAATTTGTCGGACCGATGTGTCGGTCAGTGGAGCATCTGCACGATCCAGTCGACGAAGGCGGCGCACTCCCAGCGCTCCAGCGTGCCCGGCTGCCAGCAGATGTAGTGGCGGTGCGGCGAAGGCACGGGCCGGTCCGACAGCGCCACCAGCCGGCCCGATTCGAACCAGGCGGCGCCCAGCTTCTGTCGCACCAGCGCCACGCCGAAACCGCTCGCGGCCGCGTCGTACACCAGGCCCAGGTCGTTGAACTGCGAACCCAGGTGCGGCTCGGGCTGGTCGATGCCGCAGCTTGCGAACCAGGTGCTCCAGGGCTCGAGCGGACTGCGGATCAGCCGCGCGCTGGCGATCTCGGCCGCGGTGCGAAAACCGTCGAAAGGCCCGAACTCGTTGAGGTAGCTCGGACTGCAGGCGGGCACCACGTCTTCGCCGATGAGCAGGCGGTGCTCGCAGTCGGCGTACGCGCCGATGCCGTAGCGCACCTGCAGGTCGGTCTGCTCGGCCGTGACGTCGAGCAGTGGAATCGACACATGCAGCGCCAGTTCGATGTCGGGGTAGATGTTGCGAAACAGCTCCAGCCGTGGCATCAGGAACTGGCGGCTGAAAGTCGGCGTGACGGCAACGCTCAGGCGCGGCGCACGCAGCGCCGCGTCACGGCTGCCCGGCGTGGCCTGCTGCAGCGCGGCCAGGCCGACGCGCACGTTCGCCAGATACGCCGCGCCGTCGGCCGTGAGGCTGAAGTCGCTGCGACCGAAGAGCTTGAAGCCCACGTGCGCCTCGAGCTGCCGGATGCGGTGGCTCACGGCGCTGGCCGTCACACACAGCTCGTCGGCCGCGCGGCCCGCATGCCGCAGGCGGGCGACGGCCTCGAAGGTCAGCAGGCATTGGATCGGGGGGATGTGGTGCAGGGCCATCCGCGGGCAGCCGGAAGGCTCAGTCTTCGAAGAAGCTGACCGGCAGGCCCGGCGTGTCGACGCGCATCGAGAGCACCGTGCCCGAGGCCGGGCGCTGCACCAGCTCGTCGGCCGGGCGGCCCTTGCGCCCGCTGGTGACGAACAGCGTGCGCAAATCGTCGCCGCCGAAGCAGGGCATGGTCGGGCATTGCACCGGCACCGCGATGGCCGCGACGCGCTCGCCCGTGGGCGCAAAGCGCAGCAGCTGCGCGCCTTCGAACATCGCGACCCAGTAGTGGCCCGCGGCGTCGATGGTGGCGCCGTCGGGTCGACCGTCGTAGTGCGAAGGCGCGCCGGGCACCCAGCCCGCGGGCTTGGCATCGAACTGCTGGAACACGCGCGCATGCGACAGCGTGTTGGCTTCGGCGTCCCAGTCCCAGGCGCGCACCACATGCGCGGCGGTGTCGGCCCAGTACAGCGTGCGGTTGTCGGGCGAAAACGCCAGGCCGTTGGCCGTGGTGACATGTTCCAGCATCGACGTGATGTTGGGAGACACGTCTCCCGGGCGTGCGTCGAAGCAGTAGAGCGCCGCGTTTGGTCGGTCTTTCGCCTCGTTGAGCGAGCCGGCCCAGAAGCGGCCGAGCGTGTCGCACTTGCCGTCGTTGAAGCGCATGGTGCGCACGTCGTGCTCCGCGCGCGCCATCGCGACCAGTTCACAGCCCCACGCGCGGGCGCGGTAGATGCCGTCGCGCAGCGCGATCACGAGGCCGCCGCTGCGTGCCGGCGCCATGCAGCCGGGTTCGGTGGGCAGGGCCCAGCGTTCGACCGTGGCCGTGGCAGAGCCGATGTCGCCGCGCGTGCGCAGCACGGCGCGGCCGGGGATGTCGAGCCAGTAGAGCGCGCGTTCGTGCGGGTGCCAGAACGGCGATTCACCCAGTTCGCAGAGGCTGTCTTCGATGGAGGTCCACATGGTGGGGCGATTGTGCCCCCGGCCACGCGGGCAGCGGGCAAAAAAAAGCCCGCTGACGCCGAAGCGCTCGCGGGCTGAACATCCAAAGGAGACTCGCCTGAAAAAACCGTGCGTTGTTCTTCTTCTTTGTGTCGAAAAGGGTGGTGGTGGTCTTTGAAGCGCGGGGGCCGGCGCCGTGCCGGACCACCCGCTGTCTGTCTGTGTGCGAATCAGCGGTTGTATGCCGTTTCGCCGTGTGACGAGATGTCGAGGCCTTCGCGCTCTTCTTCTTCCGACACACGCAGGCCGAGGGTCAGGTCGGCGATCTTGAAGGCGATGAACGCCACCACGCCGGACCACACGATCGTGAACAGCACGCTCTTGACCTGGATCCAGACCTGGCCGCCCATCGTGAAGGTGTCGGGCGTCAGGCCGCCGGTGCCGCCCAGGCCCTTGGCTGCGAACACACCGGTCAGGATGGCACCCAGGATGCCGCCCACACCGTGCACGCCGAACACGTCGAACGCGTCGTCGGCGCCGAGCATGCGCTTGAGGCCGCCCACACCCCACAGGCAGACCAGGCCGGCCAGCAGGCCCAGCACGATCGAACCCATCGGGCCGACGAAACCGGCGGCAGGCGTGACAGCCACGAGGCCGGCCACGGCACCGGACGCAGCGCCCAGCATCGAGGCCTTGCCCTTGTGCAGGCTCTCACCCAGGATCCACGACAGGGCCGCGGCAGCGGTGGCGAGCACCGTGTTGATGAAGGCCAGGCCGGCGGCGGCGTTGGCCGCACCTGCCGAACCCGCGTTGAAGCCGAACCAGCCGACCCACAGCAGCGAGGCGCCGACCATGGTGAGCGTGAGCGAGTGCGGCGTGAACGCTTCCTTGCCGTAGCCGACGCGCTTGCCGATCATGTAGGCACCGACCAGGCCGGCGATACCGGCGTTGATGTGCACCACGGTGCCGCCCGCGAAGTCGAGCGCGCCGTCCTTGCCCAGCAGGCCGCCGCCCCACACGATGTGGGCCATGGGCACGTAGCTGAAGGTGAACCAGATCACCGAGAACAGCAGCACGGCCGAGAACTTGGCACGCTCTGCGAAGGCGCCGACGATCAGCGCCACGGTGATGGCCGCGAAGGTGCCCTGGAAGGCGACGAACACGTATTCAGGAATCGTGGTCAGCGCGCCGAAGGTCTCCTGCGTGATGCCCTTCATGAAGATCTTGTCGAAGCTTCCGAAGTAATTGCCATCGCCGGTGAACGCCAGGCTGTAGCCGTAGATGGCCCACAGGATGCTGATCAGCGAGAAGATCACGAAGACCTGCATCAGCACCGACAGCATGTTCTTGGAGCGGCCCAGGCCACCGTAGAACAGCGCCAGGCCGGGGATGGTCATCAGGATCACGAGCAGGGTCGAGGTGAGCATCCAGGCGGTGTCGCCGGAGTCGACCTTGGGCGCGGGTGCCGCAGCCGGAGCAGCAGGTGCGGCCTCGGCGGCTGCGGGTGCTGCAGCCGCTGCGGGAGCAGGCGCTGCAGCGGCGGGTGCGGCAGGTGCCGATGCAGCCGGTGCCTCAGGGGTGGCGGCGGGTGCCTGGGCCAGCGCCGAAGTGCCGGCGACGAAGACGCTCAAACCGAGCGCAAGAGAGACAAGAAGTTTTTTCATAGTCGTTGTTCTTTCGGGCCAGGACTCGATCAGAGGGCTTCGCGGCCCGTTTCGCCGGTGCGGATGCGCACGACCTGCTCGAGGTTGTAGACAAAGATCTTGCCGTCGCCGATCTTCCCGGTGCGCGCAGCGCCCTCCACCGCCTCGATCACGCGATCGACGAGGTCGTCGGAGATGGCCGCCTCGATCTTCACCTTGGGCAGGAAGTCGACCACGTACTCGGCACCGCGGTACAGCTCGGTGTGGCCCTTCTGGCGACCGAAGCCCTTCACTTCCGTGACGGTGATGCCCTGCACGCCGATGGCCGAGAGTGCTTCACGCACCTCGTCGAGCTTGAACGGTTTGATGATGGCTGTGACCAGCTTCATGATGACTTGCTCCTTCTGGATGGATGAAAGGTGGCGCGGCAACGTGGGCCGCGCCTGGTTGTTGTGTCGATTACAGCGTCTTCGTCAGCGTGACGATGAAGCGCGCCTTGTTGGGCGAGTACGTCGTCTGGCCGAAGGTGCCGAAACCGTAGTCGACGCCCGGGTTGGCCACCGCGAGGTACGCGCTCTTCTTGTTGGCGCCCTGCACCGAGCCGGTGAGCGTCAGGCCGCTGCCGAAGTCGTAGGTGGCGCCGATGTTGTAGTCGACATAGCTCTTGTAGCCCAGGCTGCGGATGTCGCTGGACATGTTGGTGAAGCCGACCGCCGCCTTCAGTGTGACCTTGGGCACGATCTCCTTGCTGTAGGCCAGGTTCAGGTAGCCGGTGTTGGTGCCCTTCAGGCCCGAGCCGGACTGGTTGCCCGCGTAGCCGAAGTAGTCCTTCGACACGGTGTGCGAGTACTTGGCGGTGATCGAGCCGAAGCTGTCGTTGGCGTAGGTGGCGCCCACGTAGAGCTCGGTGGTGTTGCCTGCCGAGTTGCCCGGGTAGATGTAGGTCAGCGCACCGACGTCCATGTCGACCGGGCCGGCCTTGAACTTGTAGCCGCCGTAGATGTCGCTCTCGATGCTGTTGCCCTTGAGCCAGTTGACGCTGGAGTTCCAGTTGCCGACATAGAAGCCGCTCTCGCCGAAGGCGTAGTCGAAGCCGCCCTGGATGGCGGGCTTGAAGCCCTTGGTCTTGGCGTAGTCGTTCTTGCCGATCATGTCCTGGTCCTGGCCGCGGAACTTGTAGTTCGAGGTCAGGGAGACATTGCCCGTGAGCAGGGGCGCGGGTGCCGGAGCGGCGGCGTCGGCGGCCTGGGCCATGGCGGCGCCCGAGGCGGTCAGTGCAGTGGCCAGAACGATCAACGCCTGGGCGGCGGTACGGTGCGTCATCAGGGAACTCCTCGCAAGTGTGTTGTTGGACCTGAGCACCCTCAAAGCAGGGAGCGTGCCAAAGTGCACAAATACCGCCCCGGTCAGAGGGCGCAGGTGTCCGGCCGTGAGCGCCAAATCGTTACAAGCCCTGTTTCCGGCAGTTGCACACGCTTGCACGCTGCACGGTCCTGGGCCTGCATGTCGCAGGCGCACCAACTTGGGGAGAGGGAGAAAAATGAGTCTGTCTTTGGTGCAAAGCCGCGCCTTGCTCGGCCTGGAAGCCGCCGCCGTCACGGTCGAGGTGCATCTGGCGAACGGCCTGCCGAGCTTCACACTGGTCGGGCTGGCGGAGACGGAGGTCAAGGAAGCGCGCGAACGCGTGCGCTCGGCGATCCAGAACGCCGGGCTTGAATTTCCGACCAACAAGAAGATCGTCGTCAACCTGGCGCCCGCCGACCTGCCGAAGGATTCGGGCCGCTTCGACCTGCCCATCGCCCTGGGCATCCTCGCGGCCAGCGGGCAGATCGAGAACGCCCGGCTGGCCGGCCACGAGTTCGCGGGGGAGCTGTCGCTGTCGGGCGAACTGCGGCCCGTGCGCGGCACGCTGGCGATGGCGCTGGCCCTGCACACGCGCGGCGTGGCGACGCGGCTGGTGCTGCCCATGGACAGCGCGCGCGAGGCCGCGCTGGTGCCCGGCGGGGAGGTCTACGGCGCCCGGCACCTGCTGGACGTGGTGCGCCAGTTCCTGAGCGAGCGCGACGCGGCCGCATCCGCGCCCGAGGGCTCCGACGACGGCTGGACCCGCGTGCTCCCCGCGACCGGCGATGCCGCGCCGCACTACGCCGACCTGGCCGACGTCAAGGGCCACGCCGGCGCCAAGCGCGCGCTGGAGGTGGCTGCCGCCGGCGGCCACAGCCTGTTGATGGTGGGCGAACCCGGCTCGGGCAAGTCGATGCTCGCGCAGCGCTTTGCCGGCCTGCTGCCACCGATGAGCATCGACGAGGCGCTCGAAAGCGCCGCCATCGCCAGCCTGGGCGGGCGCTTCGCCACCGGGCGCTGGATGTGCCGGCCGACGGCGGCGCCGCACCACACGGCCAGTGCGGTGGCGCTGGTCGGCGGCGGCTCGCCGCCCCGGCCCGGCGAGATCTCGCAGGCGCACCACGGCGTGCTCTTTCTCGACGAATTCCCCGAGTTCGCACGCGCCGCGCTGGAGGCGCTGCGCGAACCGCTGGAGACCGGCACCATCACCATCGCGCGGGCTGCGCGGCGCGCGGAATTTCCGGCGCGCTTCCAATTGATCGCTGCGATGAACCCCTGCCCCTGCGGCTACCTCGGAACGACCACGGCCAAGGCCTGCCGCTGCACGCCGGACCAGATCCTGCGCTACCAGGGCAAGCTCAGCGGCCCGCTGCTGGACCGCATCGACCTGCACATCGAGGTGCCCGCTGTGCCGGCGCAGCTGCTGCTCGACGCACCGCCCGGCGAATCGACCGCCAGCATCCGCACCCGCGTGATCGCCGCGCGCGAACGCGCGATGCGGCGCCAGGGCACCCCCAACCAGTCGCTGCAGGGCAGCGCCATCGACACGCACGCCGCGCTCGACACGCCGGCGCGGCAGTTCATGTTCAACGCCGCGAACAAGCTCGGCTGGTCGGCGCGCAGCACGCACCGCGTGCTGAAGGTGGCGCGCACGGTCGCCGACCTGGCGGGTGCGGACACGGTGGAGGTCACGCACGTGGCCGAGGCCGTGCAGTACCGGCGGGCGCTGCGCAGCGGCGCGTAGACAGCGCCACGCGCCCTGGCTGGCTACAGCAGGCCGCGTCCGGCCAGGTTGCGCATCAGCGCCCCGATGCCGTAGCGCCAGCGCGGCGCCTGGTCGGCATGGACCACGCGGTTGTTCAGTGCACCCAGCTCGGGGGCCGCAATGCGCACGTGGTCGCCCACGACGTGCGTGAACCCTTGCCCGGGGCCATGGCGGTCTTGCGTCGGCGCGAACATCGTGCCCAGGAACAGCATGAAGCCGTCGGGGTAGGCGTGGTGGCGATTGAGCGTCTGCGCCACGAGGTCGAGCGGGTCGCGGCTGATCTTCGACAGCGAGCTCGCGCCTTCGAGCGTGAAACCCTCGGGGCCCGTCACGTTCAGTGCGACCGTGATGCGCCGCACGTCGGCGATGCCGAAGTGCGCATCGAACAGACGGATGAACGGCCCGATGGCGCACGAGGCATTGTTGTCCTTGGCCTTGCCCAGCAGCAGGGCGCTGCGGCCTTCGAAGTCGCGCAGGTTGACGTCGTTGCCGAGCGCGGCGCCCAGCGTCTCGCCGCGGCTGTTCACCGCGAGCACGACCTCGGGCTCGGGGTTGTTCCAGGCCGAGTCCGCGTGGATGCCCACGTCGGCGCCCGTGCCCACGGCGGCGAGCACCGGTGCCTTGGTGAAGACCTCGGCGTCGGGGCCGATGCCCACTTCGAGGTACTGCGACCACATACCCTGCGCGATGAGCACGTCCTTCACCTTCATGGCTTCGGGCGAGCCCGGCACGATGTCGGCGAGGTTGTCGCCGAGCACATCGCCGATGGCCGCGCGCGTGGCCTCGGCGCGCGAGGCATCGCCGCGCGCCTGCTCTTCGATCACGCGTTCGAGCAGGCTCGCCACGAAGGTCACGCCGCTGGCCTTCACGACCTGCAGGTCGCAGGGTGCGAGCAGCCAGGCCTGGTTGATGTCGCGCGTGCTCTCGTCGCTGTTGGCGAGCACGGCCTCGAGCGCGGCGATGCGCGGTGCGGTGCCACTGTGCAGTGCCGCGCGCACGGCTTCGGCCGGCGAGCCCTTGCCTTCGAGCAGGTCGCTCATGGTGGGCGCGAGCTTCGACAGGTCGTGCAGGCCATCGCCCTGCACGGCCACCAGCACCGGGCCCACGCCGGGTTGCCAGAGGCGGCCGACAAGGGTGGCGCGCTCGGCGTCGCGGGGCAGGCTGGAGGCGGTCGAGAGGTTCAGTGGCATGGCGAGGTGTCTCCGTGAATAAGGTCTGCGCGCCATCGTAGCCGCGGCCTCGGAACCGCGCCTGCCGCACCCGTCGCGGGTCAGTGGCCCGGCGTGGCCCGCACGCGCGCGACGTCGGCAGGCAGGTTCGGCCACGCCGCTTCCTGCGGTGCGAAGCGGGCGCGCATGTAGCCGGCGAGGTCAGCAATCTGACGGTCGTCGAGCGCCTCGCGGAACGCGGGCATGAAGCCGATGTCGCGGTGTGCGGGTGCGCGCACGCCGTCGAGGATGGTGCGCAGCAGGTTGTCGGGCCGCGTGCTCGTGAGGCTGCTGTTGAGTGCGAGTGGCGTGTTCACGCCCAGCAGCGTGGGGCCGTCGCCGTCGTGGTGGCACGAGGCACAGGCGCTGTCGAACATGCGCTGCGCGGGGCCGAGCAGCTGGCCTTGTGTGCGTGCTGCGTTGTCGATGGCCTGTTGCGCGAGCGCTTGCGGTTGCGCGACGGGCTCGGGGTTGAACGACCCAAGGTAGACGGCCATCGCACGCACGTCGGCGTCGGGCACCTGCGCGAGCTCACGCACCACCTCGGCCATCGGGCCGCCCGCGATGCCGTGGCGCGGCGAGTGGCCATTGCGCAGGTAACGGTAGAGCGCGTCGGTGTCCCACGGCACGGCGGCCTTCGACAGCTGCGTGAGCGCCGGTGCTTCCCAGCCATCGACCATCGCGCCCGAGAGGAACGCACTGCCGCCCTGCTCCGCGCCGAGCGCGTTGCGCGGCGTGTGGCAGGCGCCGCAATGGCCCAGGCCGTTGACGAGGTAGGCACCGCGGTTCCATTCGGCACTCTGCGTGGGCACGGGCTGCAGCGGCGCGGGATCGTGGAACAGCGCGTTCCAGCCGGCCATCAGCGGGCGCAGGTTGAATGGGAACTTGAGCTCGGACTTGGGCGTTTCCGCGCGCACCGCGGGCATCGCCATGAAGTGCGCATAGAGCGCCTGCAGGTCGTCGTCGCTGGTCTTCGCGAACGCGGTGTAGGGGAACGCGGGGTACAGGTGATGGCCGTCGCGCGAGACGCCTTCGCGCATCGCGCGCTGGAAGGCGCTGAAGGACCAACGGCCGAGGCCCGTGTCCGCATCGGGCGTGAGGTTCGTCGTGTAGAGCGTGCCGAAGGGCGTCTCCATCGCGCGGCCACCCGCGTTGGGTGCGCCGCCGGGTGCGGTGTGGCACACGGCGCAATCGCCGAGCGCGGCGAGCACGCGGCCGCGTTCGATGGTGGACTGGCTGTAGACCGGTGCGGTGAGCGACACGGGCGCGATGGCGGAGCGCCAGCCGAGCAGGCCGGCGATGACGCCGAGGCCGCCGATGAAGAGGGCGGCGCCGGTGGCCCACAGGCCCTTGCGCTTTGGCCAGATCGCTCCCGCATTGCTCCTTCCCCTCCCGGGGGAAGGTTGGGATGGGGGCACGGCAGCGTCACCACTCCAAGGCCGCTCGCCCCCACCCCCGCCCTCCCCCGGAAGGGGAGGGAGCAAAACCCTGTTCAACTCGGCCAGCACCGTCTCCGGCGTGAACGGCGGCGACCTGAACCTGACCCCCGTGGCATCGAAGATCGCATTCGCAATCGCCGCCGTCCCCGGCACCGACGACGACTCGCCCGCACCCAGTGACGGCTCGCCCGGCCGCGGCATGTGCATGATCTCGATCACCGGCACGTCGCGGAAATTGATGATCGGGTAGCTGCCCCACTCGCGGCTCGCGACCACGCCGGTCGGCAACACGCCCGGCAACTGCGCACCGCCCGTTGCGGCGCCCTGCTGCGGCGCGAACTTCACCTCTTCCATCAGCGCACGGCTCGTGGTCTGGATCACGTTGCCATGCACCTGGTGCTCGACACCCGCCGGGTTGACCAGCAGCCCCGCGTCGTGCCCCACCACCACGCGGCGCACATGCACCTCGCCGGTCTTTCGATTCACCTCCACATCGGCCACCCACGCAGCCCACGCCGCACCGAAGCCCGGCCACTTGCTGTGGATGTAGCGCGCGTACGCAAAGCCCTGGCCGAAGAGGATGTCACCGCCGTCGCCAAGACCGCCGTCGGCGTTCTCCTTCGGCCCGGTGCGCATGCGCCAGCCGGCCTTCTGCGCGGTGGCCTGCACGAGTTCGATCGCGCGCGGGTCGTCCAGGTGCCGCAGGCGAAACTGCACCGGGTCGACACCCGCCGCCGTGGCCAGCTCGTCGATGTACGACTCGTGTGCGAACGAACTCGGCAGCGCCGACACGCCGCGCAGCCACGAGGCGCGCACGATCGGCGCCATGTCGTTGACCTTCACGCGCAGGTTGTCGTAGCTGTAGGGCGGGCGCGCGGTGCGGTCGCCCATCTCGTAGGCCTGCGCCACGGGCTCGACCGTGCGCGTGAGCAGCAGCGCCAGTGTGGGCGCGCCGTTCGAGGGGTACGAGGTTTCGAAGTCGTAGGCGGCGACGCGGCCGTCGGCCATCAGCCCGCCGTCGATCTCCATGAGCTGCGCGGCGCCCTTGGGCTCCCACGCATGCTCCTGCTCGCGCGAGAGCTGCACACGCACCGGCGCACCCACGGCACGCGCGAGCAGCGCGGCATCGGCCGCCACGTCGTCGGCGCCGTTGCGGCCGTAGCAGCCCGCGGCCTCCATGCGCACCACGTCGACCTGCACGTCGTCCACGCCCATGAGCTTCGCGAGATCGGCGCGCAGCACGTGCGGGTTCTGCGAACCGGCCCAGCACCGCAGCTGCATGCCGCTGCCATCGGCGGGCTGCCAGTCGGCCAGCGCGCACGACGGGCCGATGGACGCGTGCATCTGGTACGGCCACACGTAGGTGCGCTGCATCGGCTGCGCAGCAGCGGCCATGGCGCCATCGACATCGCCCTCGTCGACCAGCAGCCGCTGCGTCGACGGGTTGTCGCGCAGGGCCTGCGCCACATCGCGCAGGTCGGGCATGCCGGGCCAGGGCTTCCATGCCACGCGCAGTTCGCGCATCGCCTGCTCGGCGTGCTCCTCGCGCTCGGCGACGATGCCGACGAAGTCGCGAAGCACGACCACGGCGCGAATACCGGGGATGTGCACGATCGACGATTCGTCGACCGATTCGAGCGTGTTGCCGATGAAGTCGCCGTGGTCCGCGCCCGCATACGGCGGGCGCACCACGCGGCCGTGCAGCATGCCGGGCACGCGCATGTCGTGCACGAACACGAGGTCGCCCGCGAGCTTGGCCGGAATGTCGACGCGCGCCTGGCGCGTGCCGACGAGGCGGTAGTCGGCCGGGTTCTTGGGTGTCGTGTCGAGGTCGAGGCGCAGCACCGTGCGCTGGTGCGCCACGAGGTCTGCGTAGTTGATGTGGCGGTCCGGCGTCTCGGTGACGCGCACCACGCCGTTGCGCACCTGCAGCGCATCGACGGCCACGCCCAGCTGCTCGGCCGCACGCGCCAGCAGCCAGGCGCGCGCCTGCGCGGCGGCCAGCCGCAACGGCTGCGCGTGGATCTGGAGCGACGCGCTCGCGATGGTCGCGCCCTGGTTGGGCGCGCGTGCGGTGTCGCCGAGCATCATGCGCACGCAGGGCATGCCGAGGTCGAGCTCTTCGGCCACGATCTGCGCCAGCGCAGTCTGGATGCCGGTGCCCAGGTCGACGTGGCCGTTGAGCGCGGAGACG
This sequence comes from Variovorax sp. 54, assembly GCF_002754375.1. Lineage (NCBI taxonomy): Bacteria > Pseudomonadati > Pseudomonadota > Betaproteobacteria > Burkholderiales > Comamonadaceae > Variovorax > Variovorax sp. 54. The sequence continues at coordinate 3,487,718 of NZ_PEFF01000001.1, read as the reverse complement.
CTGCCGTCGTCCCACAGCGCGAGGAGCACTTCATCGCCTTCGATGGGGTTGCTGGCGATGAAGGCGGGTTGGCCTTTGGCGGGCGGTGGTGGGGGCGGTGCGTCGCGCACCACCAGCAGCACGCCATCGGCGGCGAGGAATTCCGCGCGTGTTTGCGGCAGGTCGGCGCGGCGCGTCATGGCTGTTGCCCCCTCTCCCCGTCTTGCTCCCTCTCCCTCTGGGAGAGGGTTGGGGTGAGGGCCAGCGGCGATGGCAGAGGCTGTGCGCTTGCGAAGGCCGATGCCCTCACCCTAGCCCTCTCCCAGAGGGAGAGGGGACAACGCGGGGAGAGGCGCGCATATGGGCCGCTCACGGCTTCGTCTCCACGCGCATGCGCACCGCCGCGCGCTGCACCGCGTCCAGGATCTCGATGTGCGTGCCGCAGCGGCACAGGTTGCCCGACAGCTCGCTGCGGATGCGCGCCTCGCTCGCGTGCGGATCACGCGCGAGCAGCGCGGCCGCCTGCATCACCATGCCGTTCAAGCAATAGCCGCACTGCGCAGCCTGCGCGTCTTCAAACGCGGCTTGCACCGGATGCCAGCGCCCGCGCATGCCCAGCCCTTCCAGCGTCGTGATGCTGCGCCCCGCCACGCCGTGCGCGGGAATCACGCAGGACCGCGCCGCCACGCCATCGACATGCACCGTGCACGCACCGCACTGCCCCAACCCGCAGCCGTACTTCGGCCCGTTGAGGCCCAGGTCGTTGCGCAGCAGGTGCAGCAGCGAGGCTTCACGCGGCACGCCGGCGAGCGTGTGCGCCTGGCCGTTGACCTGCAGGTGCAGCGGCTCAGCGCCGCAACTGGCCGTCACGGGTGTACATCTCCAGGTCCACGAAGGTCGAGCCGTTGTGGTTCTTCGCGCTGTAGTCGACGGGGAAGTCGCCGAAGCGCGTGCTGCCGATGCTCTCGAGCCCGGCGATGAAGCTGTCGCGCGTGAGCGCCTTGCCCGCGCGGCGCAGGCCTTCGACCATCACGCGCGCAACGATGTAGCCCTCCAGCGCGGTGTAGCTGTCGATCTTCTGGCCGAACTCGGCGCGGTCGCGCTGGTAGTCGGCCACGATGGGCACGCGCTGCGCGCCGGGCGGCGGCACGATGCTGGCCGTGACCAGCCCGGCGAGCTTGCCGTCGAGCCGCTTGGCCGAACCCGCCGCGTCGGTGATGCCGACCGACAGCGTGTACAGCGGCGCCGCCGCGCCGCTCGCGCGGTAGTCGCGGATGAAGACCTCGGTCATGCGCCCGGCCATGATCATCACGACGGCGCCGGGGCGGCCTTCGGCGAGCCCGCCGATCACCTGCTTCGCGTCTTCGGCGGCGATGGCCATGGGCAGCGTCTGCACCACCTTCACCTTGTATTCGGCGGCCAGCTGCTCGCAGGTGGCGAGGTTCGACTTGCCGAAGGCGCTGTCCTGGTAGACCACGGCGATCGACTGGATGCCCAAGGTCGAGAGGTGACTGATGATCTTGCGCAGCTCCAGGTCGTAGCCCGCGCGCACGTGGAACAGGTAGCGGTTGGTCTTGGTGCGGAACGACGTGGTGCCCACCAGCGGCGCGAACATCGGCACGCCGGCCTTCTCGGCCAGTGGCATCGCGGCCGCGAGGTTGCCCGTGGCGACGTAGCCGGTGAGCGCGAAGACCTTGTCCTCGTCGATCAGCTTCGCGGTGTTGGCGGCCGTTTTCGCGGGCTCGTAGGCGTCGTCGTAGGTGACGAGTTCGATCTTGCGGCCGTGCACACCGCCCGACTTGTTGACGCGGTCGAAGTACAGCTGGATGCCCGCGCGGTAGTCCACGCCGAAGTCTTTCGCCGGGCCGCTGAACACGGCCGACTGGCCGATGCGGATCGTCGTGTCGGTCACGCCGTTGTCCGCGCGCGCCGGCCGCAGCAGGCCGGGGCCGAGCGCCAGGGCCGCGCCGCCCGCCACCAGCGTGCGCCTTGAAATCGAAAGCTTCATGCGTGTCTGTCTCTTTGTTGTTGTTGCTGTCGTTGGAGTGGTTGCCGCGGTGGCCCGCGGGCTTTGTCGTCAGCCGGCCTGGATGTCGCCCGACTGGATGCGCTTCACGCCCTTGGCCGTCATCTGCTTCCAGGCTGCGGCCAGCGAGCCGTTGAGGTCGATGCCGCGCGTGGCGTCTTCGATCACGTAGGCCTCGAAGCCGGCCTTGCGCGCGTCCATCGCGGTCCAGGCCACGCAGAAGTCGGTGGCCAGGCCCGTGACGAACACGGTCTTGATGCCGCGCGCCTTGAGGTAGCCCGCCAGGCCGGTGGCCGTCTTGTGGTCGGCCTCTTCGAAGGCGGAATAGCTGTCCATCTCTTTATGGAAGCCCTTGCGGATGATGAGCTGCGCGGTCGGCACCTTCAGCTCCTTGCCGAGCGCGGCGTCGTCGGTGCCCTGCACGCAGTGGTCGGGCCACAGCACCTGCGTGCCGTAGTTGAGCTTGGTCGTCTCGAAGGGCTTCTTGCCCGAGTAGGTGCTCGCAAAAGAGGCGTGGCCCGCCGTGTGCCAGTCCTGCGTGACGACGATGTTCTGGAACGCGGGTGCCAGCGCGTTGATGACCGGAATCACCTCGTTGCCGCCCTTCACCGCGAGCGTGCCGCCGTCAAGGAAGCAGTTCTGCACATCGACCACGATCAGCGCGGCCTTGCCGCCGGGCTTGATCTTGCCGGCCGCGAAAGCGGACGAGAGGCCGAAACTGCCGAGGCTGCCGACGAGCCCGAGGGCAGCGGCGGACTTCAAGACGGTTCTGCGATGCATGGTGTGAACTCCTTGTAGAACGGAAACAAGAACTCAAAAAGACCAGGGCAACTTTCCAGGAACACCACGGAACCGGCTTTGCCGGGCCGTCGGTGTTGCCCCCTGGAAGGGGGTTGGCGAAGCGACACGAAGTGCGCGAAGACTGGGGGTGAGCTTCATGCTAGACGCTGAGGTAGGCGCGGCGCACTTCTTCGTTGGCCGCCAACTCGGCCATCGTCGCGTGGTAGCGGATCTGCCCCTTCTCGAGCACGTAGGCGCGGTCGGAGACCAGCTCGGCGAAGTGCATGTTCTGCTCCGACAGCAGGATGCTCACGCCCTGCGCCTTGAGCTCGAGGATCATGTTGGCCATCTGCTCGACGATGACGGGGGCCACGCCCTCGGAAGGTTCGTCGAGCAGCACGAGATACGGGTTGCCCATCAGCGTGCGCGCCACGGTGAGCATCTGCTGCTCGCCACCGCTCATGCGACCGCCCGGGCGGTTCGGCATTTCGCCGAGGTTGGGGAACAGCTGGAACAGGCGCTCGGGCGTCCACAGCGGCGCCGCGGTGCCGTCGGCCCACTGGCGCGCGGGCTGCTTGCCGACCTCGAGGTTCTCCATCACCGTGAGGTCGGTGAACACGCGCCGGTCTTCGGGCACGAAGCCCAGGCCCAGGCGCGCTGCGTGGTGCGGCTCGCTTTTCGAAATGTCGTGGCCCAGGAAGCGCACCGCGCCGCGGCGCTTGCCCAGCATGCCGATGAGCGTCTTGAGCGTGGTCGACTTGCCCGCGCCGTTGCGGCCCATGAGCGCGACGACTTCGCCGCGCCGCACTTCGAGGTCGACGTCGTAGAGGATCTGCGCGGCGCCATACCAGGCGCACAGCGCCTTGGCTTGCAAGAGAGGTTCGTGTGTGCTCATGCTGCGACTCCCAGCGCTGCGGCCTTTTCGGCGATCTTCTCGAAGGTCTTGCCGCTGCCGAAGTACACCTCCTGCACCTTCGGGTGGTCGCGGATCTCGAGCGGCTTGCCCTGCGCGATGAGGCGCCCGCGCGCCAGCACGATCATGCGGTCGGCGTACGCGAACACCACGTCCATGCTGTGCTCGGTGAACAGCACGGCCATGCCGCGTTGAATGACGAGGTCCTTGGTGAGCGCCATGAGCGAGTTGCGCTCCTGGGGCGCCATGCCGGCGGTGGGCTCGTCCATGAGCAACAGCTTGGGCGAGTTGGCCATGGCGATGGCGAGTTCGACGCGCTTCACGTCGCCGTACGCCAGCACGCTGCAGGGCCGGTCGGCCTGCGCCTTCATGCCGACCTGGTCGAGCAACGCCAGCGCCTCGTCGCGCTTGTGGTCCGCTGCCCTGCGCCACATCGAGAACAGCTTGTGGTCGTGCGAGAGCAGTGCCATCTGCACGTTCTCGACGACGGTGAGCGAGGCGAAGGTTTCGGCGATCTGGAAGGTGCGGCCCACGCCCTTGCGCCAGATCTCTCGTGGCTTGCGGCCCACGAGTTCGTGACCGTCGAGCGTGATCGAGCCCTGGTCGGCCTTGAGCTGGCCGTTCACCATGTTGAAGGTGGTCGACTTGCCGGCGCCGTTGGGGCCGATGAGCGCGAGCAGTTCGCCCGCGGGCAGCTCGAAGCTGATGCCGTCCACGGCCTTCACGCCGCCGAAAGACTTGCCGAGGTTGGTGACTTTGAGGAGGCTCATGCTTTCACCTCCTTGAGCTTCGCATCTGCTTCATCATTCTTCGGTGCGCGCCACCGGTCGACGAGTTGCTTGATCGACCCCGCAATGCCCTGCGGGAACAGAAGCACCAGGATCAGGATGATGGCGCCGAGCATGGCGCGCCAGTAGTCGGTGTTGCGCGCCACGGTGTCGTGCAGCCAGGTGAAGGTGACGGCGCCGACCACCGGCCCCGCCAGGGTCTGGATGCCACCCAGCAGCACCATCACGAGGCCGTCGACCGACTTGCCGACCGACAGGCTCTCGGGCGAGATGCTGCCCTTCGAGAACGCATAGAGCGCACCGGCCAGGCCCGCCACGGTGCCGGCGATGACGAAGGCCGCCCACTGCATGCGCTTGACGTCGATGCCGATGGCGTCGGCGCGCAGCACCGAGTCGCGACCCGCGCGCAGCGCATAGCCGAAGGGCGAGAACAGCACGCGGCGCAGCCACCACACGCCGGCGCCCACGAGCACCAGCGTGAGCCAGTAGTACACCTGCTTGTTCGACAGCCACTCCGACGGCCACACGCCGGTCAGGCCGTTGCTGCCGCCCGTGAAGCTGTCCCACTGGTAGGTGATCGCCCAGGTGATCTGCGCAAAGGCCAGCGTGAGCATCGCGAGGTACACGCCCGACAGCCGCACGGCGAACCAGCCGTAGACAAAGGCACCGAGCGCGGCCACCAGCGGCGCGACCACGAGAGCCAGCTCCATCGGCAAATGCAGCGTACGCACCAGCAGCGCCGCGCCGTAGGCCCCGAGGCCGAAGTACGCGGCGTGGCCGAAGGAGTGCATGCCGGCCGGCCCCATGATGAAGTGCAGGCTGGTGGCGAACAGCGCGGCGATCAGCAGGTCGATCATCAGCACCGTGGTGTAGGGCGAACCGGCCGTCAGCAGCGGCAGCGCGGCGAGCACGAGCGCGAGCCCGGCGGCGGCCACGATGTAGGCCGTGCTCGGGGGGCGCAGCGGTTCTTCCTGCATGCCGACGTAGCGGCTCGGCGCCTGCGGCCGGCCGAACAGGCCCCACGGGCGCCACACCAGCACGATGGCCATCACGAGGAAGTCGACCATCAGCGTGAGCTTGGAGAACGACACGTCGATGCCGAAGATCTGCACCACGCCCAGCCAGATGCACACGGCCTTGATCTCGGCGATGAGCAGTGCGGCCACGTAGGCGCCGGGCAGCGAGCCCATGCCGCCGACCACGACGACGACGAACGCGGCGCCGATGGTGTTCAGGTCCATCTCGAGCGTGGCGGGTTCGCGCGGCAGTTGCAGCGCACCGCCCAGGCCCGCGAGCAGCGCGCCGAGCGCGAACACGGCGGTGAACAGCCAGGCCTGGTTGACGCCGAGCGCGCTGACCATCTCGCGGTCTTGCGTGGCGGCGCGCACCAGCGTGCCGAAGCGCGTGCGCGTGAGCAGCAGCCAGACGAGGCCGAGCACGAGCGGGCCGACGATGATCAGGAACAGGTCGTAGGACGGAAACTGGCGACCGAGGATTTCGACCGAGCCCTTGAGGCCCGGCGCGCGCGGGCCGAGCAGTTCGTCAGGGCCCCAGAGCCACAGCACCGCGTCCTTGATGACGAGCACGAGCGCGAAGGTGGCCAGCAGCTGGAACAGCTCGGGCGCCTTGTAGATGCGGCGCAAGAGCAGCACCTCGATGAGCGCACCCAGCACGCCCACCGCGAGCGCGGCGATCAACAGCGCAGGCCAGAAGCCCACGCTCGGGCCGAGCTTCTCGACGAGCGTGTACGCGGTGTAGATGCCCACCATGAAGAACGACCCATGGGCGAAGTTGACGATGCGCGTCACGCCGAAGATCAACGAAAGACCGGCCGCCACCAAAAATAGCGAAGACGCGCCAGCCAACCCGTTGAGCAACTGAACAACGAAGCCTGAAAAGCTCATGAAAGACCCTGAGGAAACTGGAGACACCGCGCCCCGCCGTCATCGACCGACGGCAGGCGCGTTGCGGGAACCGCGCGCAATCAGTCGGCGGGGCGCATCTTCTTCACTTCGTCATCCGTCGGCTGGAACTTGGCACCGTCGAGGTACACGTAGTCGACCATCACGCCCTTGCCGCCGTCGTTCTTGGTCTTGCCGACGTACGCGCCCATGGTGGACTGGTTGTCCTGCGCGCGATAGCTGATCTTGCCGAAGGGCGTGTCGACCTGCAGGCCCTTGAAGGCTGCGACCAGCTTTTCGGTGTCGGTGCTGCCGGCCTTCTTCACGCCGGCCGCGATCGAGTAGATGGCGCTGTAGCCCACCACCGAACCCAGGCGCGGGTAGTCCTTGAACTTGGCCTGGTAGGCGTCGTTGAAGGCCTTGTGCTCGGCGGTCTTGATGCCGTACCAGGGGTAGCCGGTGACGATCCAGCCGTTGGGTGCTTCGTCCTTCAGCGGGTCGAGGTACTCGGGCTCGCCGGTCAGCACGCTCACGACTTCCCGGTCCTTGAACAGGCCGCGCGTGTTGCCTTCGCGCACGAACTTGGAGAGGTCGGCGCCGAACAGCACATTGAAGATGGCGTCGGGCTTGGCATCGGCCAGGGCCTGCGCCACGCTGCCTGCATCGACCTTGCCCAGCGGCGGTGCCTGCTCGGCGACGAACTCGACGTCGGGCTGCACGGCCTTCAGCAAGGTCTTGAAGGTGGCGACCGACGACTGGCCGTATTCGTAGTTGGGGTACACGATGGCCCAGCGCTTCTTCTTGAGCTTGGCCGCCTCGGGCACCAGCATCGCGACCTGCATGTAGGTCGAGGGGCGCAGGCGGTAGGTGTACTTGTTGCCGTTGCTCCAGACGATCTTGTCGGTCAGCGGCTCGGCGGCGAGGTAGAAGAATTTCTTCTGCTTGGCGAAGTCGGTCAGCGCCAGGCCGGTGTTCGACAGGAAGGCGCCGGCCAGCACGTCGACCTTTTCACGCGAGATGAGTTCTTCGGCCACGCGCACGGCATCGCCGGGGTTGGCGTTGTCGTCGCGGCTGATGAGCTCGAGCTTCTTGCCGTTGACGCCGCCCTTGGCGTTGATCTCGTCGACCGCGAGTTCCATGCCCTTCTTGTAGGGCTCGAGGAAGGCGGGCTGCGCCTTGTAGCTGTTGATTTCGCCGATCTTGATCACGCCCTGCGCATGCGCGGGGACCAGGGCCGAAGCCAGCGTGACGACGGAAGCGGCGCAGAAGACATGGCGCAATGGATTCATCGGGAAGCTCCTAGAAGTTCGAACAGAAAACACGATGCGGTAACGACGATGCGATGACAGGTCAACGAAGACCGTCTTCGCCCTTGATTTCGCTGGCTTGCAGGCCGCCGATGCGCGGCAGCGGACGGCCGCTGTCGGTGACGGCCACGGCGACGACGATCTCGTTGGCGCGCGGCGCATCGGCCACGCGGGCCTCGATGGCGTCGAAGTGGCTGCGCACGAAGGCAGCATCCTTGTGGCCGAGCGGCACGTCGATGGCGGTGCCCAGCGTGCCCTGCTTCTTGGCCGAGGGCACGAGCGCGGCGCCCTTCTCGACCGCCACGCGCAGCGGCGCGCCGAGCTTGGGATGCAGGATGGCGGCGGCATGCTCCAGCTCGCCGCGCTCGCCGACGATGGCGGCCTTGCCGTAGCTCTGTACCTGGCCGGGCTCGATGCCCAGTGCCTTCACGGCCTTCTGGCCGAGCAATGCGCCGAGCTCTTCGCCGATGGCGATGAGTTCGTCGAGGTTCTCGCTGTAGCGGCCGGCGTAGGGGTTCTCGATGACGGCGATGGCGACGGCGCGGCGCGTGGGCGGCGTCACGTCTTGCCCCATTTCCTTGCGGGTTTCGTCCACTTGAATGACGAGCTTGCGGATGTTGGCGGTCATGTCTGTGTGTTCCTTGTCTTGTCTCTTGTCCTGTGCGATCAGCGCAGGCCGTCCCACTTGCTGATGTCCTTCGCGAGCAGGCCGCCGACGCGCGCATGCACGCGGTAGCCGGTGCTCATCGCGAGGATGAAGACGATCTCGTCGGCCAGGGGCGCGCCGGGCACGCGCACCTCGATGGCGTCGAACTGGCCGCGCACGTAGCTGGCGTTGATGTTGGTGAGCGGCACGTCGAGCGTGGCGCCGGGCGGGCCGACCTTCTTGGTCGAGGGCACGATCGACAGCGCGTTGGCGGGCTGGCCGGTTTTCTCTTCGGCCTTGCCCGCGGTGTAGGCGGCGCGGCTGCCCTTCCAGCCGAGCAGTTCGCGCATGGCGTACCCGCCGGGCACATGCCACAGCGCGCCGTGCTCGAGCTCGCCGTCGGCACCGACGATGGCGCCCTTGCCGTAGGTGGCGATCTGCTCGAGCGGCACGTCCATGGCGGCGTGCAGCTGGTGCGCCATGTCGACGCCCACGGGGTCGAGCAGCGCCATCATCGGCAGGATGTCGGGCTCGTAGCGGCCCGCGAAAGGATTGGTCAGCACCGCGCCGATGGCACCGCGCACCAGCGGGGTGTCGGCACGGGGGCCGAACTCGTGGTGGATGTGCTCGACATGGGTGAAGACGCGACGGATTTCGATCATGAAAAAGAACCTTGCTTTTCGTTAAGCAAATACTGAACCAACTGCATCGGGCAGCGCGACGTCCAGCGACTTCGAGCATAAGGGTTCCACCAGCCGCCACTGCCCCTGGCAAACGAGCAGAACGGCCCACACGAGCTCCCTTTTCTGCAACGCGTGGGCGCACGCCGCGCCCGCATCGAGTGCATGGTGCACCTGCGCGGGCGCCAGCGTCGGCACGTCGACGGTGACGAGGGTGTCGCCGAGGTCGCTGTCGTCCTTGCAGTCGCTGGCGGGCTTGCGCTGGATGAGGGCGTCGGCCACATCGACGGCGTTGGCGATCACGGTGGCGGCGGCATCGGCCTGCGCCGCGGTGGCGGCCAACACCGTCACGCTGTCGGCGATGCCCAGCGAGAAACTGCGCCCGCGCCAGCCGCTGGTGGCAACGCCGCGCACGGGTTGGTCGGCGTGCAGTTCGAACTGGCCGTCGGTGGTGAGCACGCGGCTGTCGCGCCAGTCGAAGCGTGCGAGGTCGGCGAACACGCCCACGCGTGCCGAGTGGCCGGGCGCGAGGTGCAGCGCGATGTCGCCGCCGTTGTTGATCCACGCGCGCTCGATGCCGGGCCGGTCGTAGAAGGCGATGAGTTCCTGCGCCACGCTGCCGGCCACGGCCGCCATGGGCGTGAGGAACAGCGGCGAAAAAGCATCGCAGGCGTCCCACATGCGCCGCGCGACGACACCGCGCGGGCGCTGGCGTGCGGTCACGGGCAATCGCAGCTGCGGCAGTTCGCGCACGAGTTCGTCGAGCACATGGCCGAAGCGCGCCCACGCGGCGTCGTGCGCGGCGGCGACGGCGTACGGGTCGCCGTGTGCTTCGGCCACGATGTCGATCGGGCCGTGGTTGAAATGCCAGCGGCTCGCGTCGAGCGCTGTACGTTGGGCGGACATGGTTCAGCCCAGCATCGGGGCGTGACCGAGCGGCCACGGATTGGCATCGTCGATGACGAGCCACTGGCGCGCCAGCGGTGCGCCGTCTTCCTGCCATGCACCGCGCGCGAGCGCCTGTTCGAGCGGGAAGATGTGTTCGACGTGGCCGCCGAGCGCTTCGTAGTCGGCGCGCCGCATGCTGAACTCGATGGGCGCCACGATGGCCGGCGTGGGCACGGTGCCGAAGCTGTGATCGGGCATGCGCATGACGTCGGCCATCACGGTGATGCCGCCGCCGGGCCACACATAGGCCGGCGCGCCGCCGCAGGTGACGTTGACCAGCGCGCGCTTGATGGCGCGCGTGAGCAGCACCGGGTTCTCGGTGACGCCCGCGCGCAGGCTGCCGCCGGCGCCGCCGAGGAACAGCACGGTGCACAGCGAAGGCTCGCAGTTCTCGCCGATGCGATCGACGATGCGGCGCACCTCGGGCGGCATCTGCTGTTCGATGGGCTTCAGTGCGTCATCGAGCACGTACCACTGCGCGTGCTCGCCGGTGGTCGAGGTCATGAGCAGTCGCAGGCCGGGGCGGGCCACGCCCTCTTCCCAGCCTTCGATGATCGAAAGCGGGTCGGCGATGTCGGTGCCGCCCCAGCCGTTGCCCGGGTTCGCGACCTGGAAGTAGCGCCCCGGCGTCGACTTGCGGCCCAGCATCTGGATGCCCGAGGGCGTCATGTCGAGGCAGCGGCCGGCCTGGTGTTCGGTGAGCACGCCGGTGATGTGGTCGTCGACCACCACCACCTCGTCGGCCACGCCGGCGAACTGGCGCGCGAAGATGCCCACGGCCGCCGAGCCGCAGCCCACGCGCATGCGCTGCTCTTCGACGCCGTTGACGATGGGCGCCTTGCCGGCCTGGACGACGAGGCTGGCGCCGCCGTCGATGGTGCATTCGACCGCCTGCTTGTTGCCCAGCAACTGCATCAGCTCGGCCGTCATGCGGCCTTCCTTCTTGCTGCCGCCCGTGAGGTGGTGCACGCCGCCCAGCGACAGCATCTGCGAGCCGTATTCGGCCGTGGTGACATGGCCCACGACCTCGCCCTTGTAGCGCACGTTGGCCTGCTCGGCGCCCAGGAAGCGGTCGGTGTCGATCTTCACCTTGAAGCTGCAGTAGCTGAAGATGCCTTCGGTGACGACGGTGACCATGTCGACGCCCTGGGCTTTGGAAGCCACGATGAAGGGCGCGGGCTTGTAGTCGGGGTACGTGGTGGACGAGCCCACGCCGGTGACGAAGACCTCGTCGGCGTGCAGCAGGTCGCCGTTCCAGTCGGGCGTTGCGTCTGCCTCGGCCACTTCGGCACCAGGGCGATCGAAGGGCACGAGTGCCGGCTGTTCGCTGGCAAGCGTGCGGCGCAGCAGCACCACCGGATCGACACGCACCAGCACGCCCTGGCGGTTGGCGTAGCGGTCGCAGGCACCGGTGCGGCCGTCGGAGATCTGGCACAGCACCGGGCAGGCGTTGCACTCGACCTTGGCGGTGCTCATCTTCTCGTTGCGCGGCGGCGCCTTGCCGAAGGCGGTGCTGCCGGCCTCGGCAACCAGAGGCATGTCCATGCCGGGCAATCCGTCTGTCTTGGTGTGTTCAGTCATCGGGGCGATCTCGTGGTGTGGTGCTGTCGGAGCGGGTCTTCAGGCTCCGGAGGTTTGCAACAAACGTGCCGTGCAAGTGCTTGTGCGCCGGCTGTCGTTTGTGTAGCATCCCCTACACTTTCATGTTGCGTTCACTACATCAAAGGTCAATGTAGCAAACAGGCCCGATGCTTGCAATGGTGTTTTCTCGCGGTGTTCATCGGGGTTTTTCCGACCAACGACAATGGAGGGTTGCTAGCCGGCCGATGGCGGACGCCCCAAAGGCGTGCATTTCGGCTCAGCCACCCTTTCCTGTCTTCAACCAACACTTGAGTTCTGTATGAGTGCATTCAGCGAAGAACGCGTCCTGAGCGTCCACCACTGGACCGACCGCCTGTTCACCTTCACCACCACGCGCGACCCGTCGCTGCGCTTCTCGAACGGTCATTTCACGATGATCGGCCTGAAGGTCAACAACAAGCCCCTGCTGCGCGCGTACAGCATCGTGAGCCCCAACTACGAGGAGCACCTCGAGTTCCTGAGCATCAAGGTCGAAGAAGGCCCGCTCACCTCGAAGCTGCAGCACATCCAGGTGGGCGACACCATCATCGTGGGCCGCAAGCCCACGGGCACGCTGCTCATCGACTACACGCTGCCGGCCAAGCGCCTGTACCTGTTCGGCACGGGCACCGGCCTGGCGCCGTTCATGAGCATCATCCGCGACCCCGAGACGTACGAGAAGTTCGAAAAGGTCATCCTGGTGCACGGCGTGCGCCAGGTCGACGAGCTGGCGTACCACGACCTCGTGACCGACCACCTGCCCAAGCACGAGATCCTGGGCGAGATGATCGAAAAGCAGCTGCTGTACTACCCCACGGTCACGCGCGAGGAGTTCCGCAACCAGGGCCGCGTCACCGACCTGATCGAGAGCAACAAGCTCACCGACGACCTCGGCCTGCCTCCGCTCAACGTCGAGGAAGACCGCGTGATGCTGTGCGGCAGCCCCGGCCTGCTGGTCGACCTGAAGCACATCCTGGAAAAGCGCGGCTTCAAGGAAGGCAACACCTCGACGCCGGGCGACTTCGTGGTCGAACGCGCGTTCGCCGAAAAGTAAGACAAGACAAAGAGGCGCTGCGCGCACGATGGCCGACTCCCGCTCCGTCAGCAAGCCCAAGCCCCAGCGCCGCACCGGCGTGCGCGAGGCCGCGGCCCAGGCCACGCGCGACAGCATCCTCAAGGCGGCGACCAAGGTGTTCGCCAAGTACGGCTACGACGGCGGCAGCGTGGAGAAGATCTCCAAGGCCGCCAAGTCGTACGACCGGATGATCTATTACTACTTCGGCAGCAAAGAGGGCCTGTTCATCGCGGTGCTCGAAGGCATCTACCAGCGCATGGACGACGCCGAGGCCGCGATCGCGCTCGACGCCTCGCGGCCCGTGGAAGCGCTCACCGAAGTCATCCGCTTCGTGCTCGGCTACTACCGCAAGAACCCCGAGTTCGTCACCCTGCTGAACACCGAGAACCTGCACAAGGGCCGGCACATCTCGAAGTCGCTGCGGGCGCGCGAGTACTCGTCGCGGGCGGTGGCCATCATTTCTGAAATTCTGGCCAGCGGCGGCGCCCAGGGCCTGTTCCGCACCGACCTCGTGGCGCGCGACATCTACCTGCTGATTGCATCCACCGGCTATTTCTACACCTCGAACCGGCACACGCTCACGGCCTTCCTCGGCGAGCCGATGGAGTCGCCCGAGGCGATTCGGCACTGGGAAGATTTCGTGATCGAGACCCTGCTGCGCACCGTGCGCGCGGACGACATCCAGGAACAAGACAACACCACCCCACCCCACGAGGACACCACGAAATGGCAGAAATCGCAGCCGGCGCAAAGTCGGGCAAGGTCGTCATCAAGAACATAGGGCTGCTGCTCTCGGGCGACATCGACAAGCCCATCCTCGACGCCGACACCCTGGTGGTGAACGACGGCCTGATCGTCGCCATCGGCAAGGAAAAAGACTGCGACCTCGAAGGCGCGCAGACCGTGATCGACGCGCGCAAGACCTGCGTCGCGCCCGGCCTCATCGACAGCCACGTGCACCCGGTTTTCGGCGACTGGACGCCGCGCCAGGGCCAGATCGGCTGGATCGATTCGACCATGCACGGCGGCGTGACCACCATGATTTCTGCGGGCGAGGTGCACCTGCCGGGCCGCCCGAAAGACATCGTCGGACTGAAGGCATTGGCCATCACCGCGCAGCGCGCCTTCGACAACTTCCGCCCCGGCGGCGTGAAGGTGCTGGCGGGCGCGCCGGTGATCGAAAAGGGCATGGTCGAGAGCGACTTCAAGGAACTCGCCGGAGCCGGCGTGGGCCTGCTCGGCGAAGTGGGCCTGGGCTCGGTGAAGGCCGGCTACGAGGCGAAAGAGATGGTGGCCTGGGCGCGCAAGTACGGCATCCAGAGCACGATCCACACGGGCGGCCCGTCGATCCCGGGCTCGGGCCTGATCGACAAGGACGTGGTGCTCGAGGCCGACGCCGACATCATCGGCCACATCAACGGCGGCCACACCTCGCTGCCCGAGGCGCATGTGTGCGAGCTGTGCGAGAAGAGCACGCGCGCCATCGAGATCGTGCACAACGGCAACGAGAAGGTCGCCATCGCGGCGGCCAAGGCCGCGCTCGAACTGAAGTGTCCGCACCGCGTGATCCTCGGCACCGACGGGCCCGCGGGCTCGGGCGTGCAGCCGCTGGGCATCCTGCGCATGGTGGCGATGCTGTCGTCGATCGCGAACATTCCGGCCGAGCTGGTGTTCTGCTTTGCGACCGGCAACACGGCAAAGATCCGCAAGCTCAACTGCGGCCTGATCGAAGTGGGCCGCGACGCCGACTTCGTCTTCATGGACCGCGCGCAGCATTCGCCCGCACCGGGCCTGCTCGAAAGCGTGCAGCTGGGCGACATCCCGGGCGTGGGCATGGTGATGATCGACGGCCTCGTGCGCTGCGGCCGCAGCCGGAACACGCCGCCGGCGACGGAGATTCCGGTGGTGGTGTCGGGCGGGCACTGAAACTGAACGCGCCCTGTCTTGTCCCCTCTCCCGCCCGCGGGAGAGGGCTAGGGTGAGGGCATCGGCCTTCTCACAAGCCCGGCATTCGCAAGCGCCGTAGACCCTCACCCCAACCCTCTCCCCGAGGGGAGAGGGAGCAAGACGGGAACCCTACTTGGCCCTGAACACCAGGTACCGCGCCGACAGGAAGTTCACCCCCAGCCCCGCGATGCTGCCCACCGCCACGCCGAGCGCCGCAGCCCAACGCCCTTCCACCCAATGCAGCGTGAGCACGTAGGCGCTGTAGTTCAGCACCGCACCGGCCAGCATGGTCGTGAGGTAGCCCAGGTATTCGCGCCAGACCGAGCGCCCCGTGGCGGCTCCGGCCGCGCTCGCCGCGAAGGTGTAGCGGCGGTTGTAGAGCCAGGTGGTGGTGGCGGCGGCCAGGAACGACACGACGCGCGCGCCGTACCAGCCCAACAGCGGCGCCAGCAGGTAGAGCACCGTCACGTCCACCACGAGGCCGATCACGCCGGCCACGGCGAACGAGAGGAACTCGCGCCCGATCTTCATGGCCGCATCAGCGTGCGCGCAAGCTCTCGCGCACGCAGGGTTGCGCCAGGTAGCGCAGCCGCTTGGCCTCCTGCCGGCCCAGCGTGACGGTGTGCATCACCACGCCGCAGACGAAGGACAGCAGCGCCGCCAGCATCGCGCCCGTGGCGAGCACCGCCGTGGGCAGCCGCGGCACCAGGCCGGTGTGGGCGTAGGTCATGAACAGCGGCACGGCCAGCGCGAGCGCGCCGAGCGCGAGCACGGCCGCGACGATCGAGAAGAACTGCAGCGGCCGTTCGCTCACGAACAGCTTGCCGATGGTCTTCAGAATGCGCCAGCCGTCGCGGTAGGTCGAGAGCTTGCTGTGCGAGCCTTCGGGGCGCGTGCTGTAGGCGGTGCCTTCTTCGGCATAGGGCATGCGCAGTTCGAGCGCGTGCACGGTCAGCTCGGTCTCGATCTCGAAGCCCTGCGACAACGCGGGGAACGACTTGGCATAGCGGCGCGAGAACACGCGGTAGCCCGAAAGCATGTCGGTGAGGCCGCCGCCGAAGAGCTGCGCCACAGTGCCCGTGAGCAGCCAGTTGCCGAAGCGGTGGCCGGCGCGGTAGGTGAGCGCGTCCTGGCCGTCGTCCACGCGGCTGCCGACCACCATGTCGAGGTTGCCCTCGACCAGCCGCGCGATGAGGCGCGGCGCGGCGGTGGTGTCGTAGGTGGCGTCGCCGTCGACCATCACGTAGATGTCGGCCTCGACGTCGGCGAACATGCGCCGCACCACGTTGCCCTTGCCGCGCGCGGCCACGTGCGTGACGATCGCGCCGGCCGCGCGGGCCACGGCGGCGGTGTCGTCGGTGGAGTTGTTGTCGAAGACGTGAATCTCGGCGCCGGGCAGCGCCGCGCGGAAGCCTTCGATCACCTGGGTGATGGCCAGGGCTTCGTTGAAGCAGGGAATGACGGCGGCAATGCGCGGCATGGCGGACACGGGAGCGGGTCGGAGGTCGGTCATGGTGCGGTCAGGGCGGTCGCCGGAAGGAGTCGGTAGGCCCGGCTGCCGTCTTGTTCGTGCAGCAGGCCATAGTATTTGTCGAAGTCGGGCCGCGCACTGAGCACTTTCACCATCTCGGGCGACATGACGACGGTGGTGAAGCCCTCGGCGGCCAGCTTGCGCGCCGTGTCGCCGGGCGACATCAGCAGGTAGTCGCGGTAGCGCCAGCGCCCGAGCGTGTCGCCCCAGATCGGGTTGGGGCCGTAGTAGATCGCCTCGTTCAGCGCGATCTGGTACACGCGGCCGGTCACGTGGCGGCGCACATAGTCCATGACACCGTAGCCCGGCACGTGCTTGCGCAAGAACGCTTCGCGGCTCTCGGGCGTGAGCGAGATCATCGACACCTTGGTGGCCGTCTGGCCGACCGACACGGCCGCCAGCACGGCCAGCAGCAGCACCACGACCCAGTCGCCGATGCCGGCGCCGCTGCGCGGACCGGTGGATGTTGCCGTCGCTTGGGTTCCGCGCAGGCGGCGCACGCCCGCCGCGATCCAGCTGCCCAGCGCCTGCCAGCCCACGGCGGCGGTCAGTGCCAGCAGCGGGAACGAGGCCATGAGGTAGCGCGGGTAGCGCGAGGTCACGACCCACACGGCCACGGAGTACAGGCAGAACCAGCCCGCCGCGCGCACGGCGGCAGAGCGCTTCCACCACACGCTGAAGGGCGCGAGGAACACCGACCAGATCAGCGCGTTGGGCATCTCGGCGTGGTCGCGCACGTCGGCAACCTGCTGCACGTAATCGGCCGGAATCCATTCGCTGAAGCCGAACACGCGCGCGCCGATCGGGTTGAAGGGGTCGCCCGTCATGACCGCGTTGCGCGCGTACCAGTAGATGCACGGAATCAAAAAGCACAGCAGCGCCGGCGCCCAGGCGCGCCACACGCGGCGCTCGTGGCGCACCACGAACAGCGCCACCAGCGGCAGGAAGATCAGCGCCTGGTACTTGGAGCCCGCTGCCACGCCGAGGCAGAACGCCGCCAGCGACAGCCAGCGCGTGCCGTCGCGCAAAGGCTCGGATTCGCGCCACCACCACAGCGCCACGAAGGCCGACAGCACGAACAGCGCCACGCCCATGTCGATCAGCGCGTTGGCGTAGTCGCCCATGCCCAGCCAGATGGCCGCGCCGATGCAGGCAGTGAGCCGGTTGGCGTGCAGGATGCCGATGCGGAAGATCATCAGCACCGACAGCGCACCCGCCAGGGCATTGAGGAAGTGCGGCAGCACGTCGTCGCCCACCTGCAGTGCGGCGGCATACAGCAGGTTGTAGTTGTACGGGAACCAGGGGTAGCGCAGCCAGTCGTGGATGCCCAGCGTGCCCTGCTGCGCCACGAGGCGTGCATAGGGCAGGTGGTACATCAGCTCGTCGAAGGCGGCCGGCGGCGCGAGCGGCGCCACCAGCGCGGGCAGCGCGACCAGCGCCAGCGCGATGGCGGCGATGCGTTCGAAGCGGCTCCATGGCGGGGCGACGGGCGCGGCTGCGCGCAGCGCGCGCACGTCGGCACGCCAGCCGCGCCACTGCCACGCGGCGGCCACGACGCCCGCGCCGACCAGGCCCAGCGTGGCCTCGCGGCGGAAGAGTCCGAAGATGGCCAGCGCCTGGAAGGCACAGATGTAGAGGCCGACACCGAGCGCGGCCGCCATGGCGGCTTCGAGCCAGGCGTCGCGGCGCGACGGGGGACGCAGGCGCGCGAGCACCGCGCGGCCGGCACCCCAGCAGGCGATCACGAAGATCGCGAACTGGGCGTAGTGCGCGGCGGCAAAGATCAGCTTCTGAATATCAACTCCCGTGGCCGGTCACACCGGTGGGCCGGCCGACCGGCAGGTTCAAAGGTTCGGCGCGAGCAGGCGCTCGAGCTCCGCTTCGCTCGTGTGGCGCCGCGCCGCCTGGTCCTGCAACTGGTCGTGCCCGATCTTGCCGACGTTGAAGTACGTCGCATCGGGGTGACCGAGGTAGAAGCCGCTCACGCTGGCGGCGGGCATCATAGCGAGGCTCTCCGTCAGGGTCATGCCAATGTCCGCGCAGTTCAGAAGGTCGAACATCGGGCCCTTCACGCTGTGGTCGGGGCAGGCCGGGTAGCCGGGCGCGGGTCGGATGCCGCGGTACTTCTCGGCAATCATGTCGTCGTTGCTCAGGCCTTCGCCGCTCGCGTAGCCCCACAGGTCGGTGCGCACGCGGTGGTGCAGCGCCTCGGCAAAGGCCTCGGCCAGCCGGTCGGCCAGGGCCTTGAGCATGATGGCCGAGTAGTCGTCGAGGTCGTCCATGAAGAACTTCTCTTTCTTCTCGACACCCAGGCCGGCCGTGACGGCGAACACGCCGACGTAGTCCTTCACGCCGCTGTCCTTCGGCGCGACGAAGTCGGCCAGGCAGCGGCTGGGGCGCATCACGCCGTCGATCATCTGCTTCTCGGTCTGCTGGCGCATGCCGTACCAGGTGAGCGCCACTTCGCTGCGCGTCTCGTCGGTGTACAGCTCGATGTCGTCGTCGTTCACGGTGTTGGCGGGCCAGAAGCCGACCACGCCGCTGGCGCTGAGCCAGCGCCCTTCGATGAGGCGCTTGAGCATGCGCTGGCCGTCGGCGTACACGCGCACGGCCTCGGTGCCGACCACGTCGTCTTTCAGGATGGCGGGGAACGGGCCGGCCAGGTCCCAGGTCTGGAAGAACGGGCCCCAGTCGATGTACTTGGCCAGCTCGGTGAGGTCGAAGTTCTTGAACACGCGACGGCCGATGAACTTGGGCACCGTGGGCACGAACTGCGTGAAGTCGACCGGCGTCTTGTTGGCGCGCGCCTTGGCCAGCGGCCACATCGGCACCTGCTTCTTGTTGGCGTGCTGCGTGCGCACCTTGGCGTAGTCGGCGTTGATCTCGTCGATGTACGCGGTGGCCTGGTCGGAGAGCAGGCTCTGCGCCACGCTCACGCTGCGCGAGGCGTCGGGCACGTAGACCACGGGGCCTTCGTAGTGCGGCGCGATCTTCACGGCCGTGTGCACGCGGCTGGTGGTGGCGCCGCCGATGAGCAGCGGGATCTTCTTGATGCGGAAGTGGTCGTCGCGCTGCATTTCGCCGGCCACGTACTGCATTTCTTCGAGGCTCGGCGTGATGAGGCCCGACAGGCCCACGATGTCCGCGCCCTCGACCTTCGCCTTGGCCAGGATTTCGTGGCACGGGACCATCACGCCCATGTTCACCACTTCGAAGTTGTTGCACTGGAGCACGACGGTGACGATGTTCTTGCCGATGTCGTGCACGTCGCCCTTCACCGTGGCGATGATGATCTTTCCCTTGGTGCGCACGTCGCGGCCGGCGGCTTCGTCGCGCAGCTTTTCGGCTTCGATGTAGGGCAGCAGGTGGGCCACGGCCGACTTCATGACGCGTGCCGACTTGACCACCTGCGGCAGGAACATCTTGCCGGCGCCGAACAGGTCGCCCACGATGTTCATGCCGTCCATGAGCGGGCCTTCGATCACGTGCAGCGGACGGCCGCCCTTGGCCAGGATCTGCTGGTAGGCCTCTTCGGTGTCCTCGACGATGAAGTCGGTGATGCCGTGCACCATGGCATGCGAGAGGCGCTGGTTGACGTGCACGAAGTTCTCGGGCGTGCCGCGCCATTCGAGGCGCTTGCTTTCGTCCTTGGCGCCGCTCTTGGCGGTTTCGGCCACTTCGACCAGGCGCTCGCCGGCATCAGGACGGCGGTTCAGCACCACGTCTTCCACGCGCTCGCGCAGCGTGGGCTCCAGGTCGTCGTACACGCCGACCATGCCGGCGTTGACGATGCCCATGTCCATGCCCGCCTGGATCGCGTGGTACAGGAACACGGTGTGGATCGCTTCGCGCATCGGGTCGTTGCCGCGGAAGCTGAAGCTCACGTTGCTCACGCCGCCCGACACCTTGGCGCCCGGCAGGTTCTGCTTGATCCAGCGCACGGCGTTGATGAAGTCGACCGCGTAGTTGTCGTGCTCCTCGATGCCGGTGGCAATGGCGAAGATGTTCGGGTCGAAGATGATGTCTTCGGGCGGAAAGCCCACCTCGTCGACCAACACGCGGTAGGCGCGCTCGCAGATCTCGATCTTGCGTGCGTAGGTGTCGGCCTGGCCCTTCTCGTCGAAGGCCATGACCACCGCAGCGGCGCCGTAGCGCTTGACCAGCTTGGCCTCGTGCTTGAACTTGTCGACGCCCTCCTTCATGGAGATGGAGTTGACGATGCCCTTGCCCTGGATGCAGCGCAGGCCGGCCTCGATGACGTCCCACTTCGAGCTGTCGACCATCACCGGCACGCGCGCGATGTCGGGCTCGCTGGCAATGAGGTTCAGGAAGCGGACCATGGCGACCTTGCTGTCCAGCATGGCCTCGTCCATGTTGATGTCGATGACCTGCGCGCCGTTCTCGACCTGCTGGCGCGCGACGGCCAGGGCGTCCTCGAACTGGCCGTTGAGGATCATCCGCGCGAAGGCCTTGGAGCCGGTGACGTTGGTGCGCTCGCCGATGTTGACGAACAGCGTCCCTGCGCCGATGGCGACCGGCTCGAGGCCGGACAGCTTCATGGGAGGGGGAGCAACGGGAGCGGAAACGGATGCGGGAATCTGGGACATGGCCTCACCTGCGGAAGAGTCGAACAGGCGAGCGTCGTTGTCGCCCCAAGCCTGACGATTCGCCTCTGTGGCGAACCGCTGCAACGCTCCTTGGGAAGTCGCGCATTTTAGGTCGATTCGATTGCGCCCTGGGAAAACCCCAGTTTTCATTCCTGCACGTGTCAACAGAATGCGCCCACCGTTTCCGAACGAACGTTCGTGTTTTTAACCAAACGTAAGGGAGAGCGCCAGATGGCCAGGAAGTCGATTGTCCGGTTGCAGCATGCAGCCACCCCGATGCGCGCCGTGGCCTTGAGCTGCGGTCTCCTGGCCGCAGCGGCCCTCACCACGCTGGCACCACCTGCGCAGGCCGCTGTCGGCGACACCGCGACGCGGGTCGAGGCCCGCGTCACCTCCGACACGGCGAAGACCCGCTACCCGATCGTGCTGGTCCACGGCCTGCTCGGCTTCGACAACCTGTTGGGCGTCGACTACTTCTACGACATCCCCGGCAAGCTGGCCGGCGCGGGCGCCAAGGTGTACGTGGCGCAGGTGTCGGGCACCAACACTTCCGAGATCCGCGGCGAGCAGCTGCTGCAGGAGCTCAAGACGATCCGCGCGCTCGAGCGGAACCCCACGCTCAAGTTCAACCTCATCGGCCATTCGCAGGGCTCGCCCACGGTGCGCTACGTGGCGGCGGTGGCACCCGACATGGTGGCGTCGGTCACGTCGGTCGGCGGCGCCAACGGCGGCTCCAAAGTGGCCGACCTGCTGGCCAAGCTGCCCGAAGGCGGCATCGCCCAGACCCTGGTGGTGAAGGCCATCGGCCTGCTGACGGGGATGATCGGTTTTCTCTCGGGCAAGGACCCGAGCCAGCTGCCCGAAGTGCCGCTGAACGCGCTGGCCTCGCTCACCACGGCGGGCGGCGCGGCCTTCGACGCCAAGTTCCCGCAGGGCCGGCCCGCCGCGGGCTCGTCGTGCGACGTGAAGAGCGGCGCGGCCGTGGCCAACGGCGTGCGCTACTACTCGTGGTCGGGCGTGTCGACCAGCTTCAACCTGTTCGACCCGAGCGACGCGGCGCTGTCGACGCTGGGCGGCCTGTTCTTCTTCGGTGAAGCCAACGACGGCCTGCTCGCGGTCTGCACCACGCGCCTGGGCACCCACCTGGGCGACTACCGCCAGAACCACCTGGACGAGGTCAACCAGGCCTTCGGCAACACCTACGGCAGCCAGTTCCCGTACTACGAGAAGAAGCCGCCGGAGCTGTTCAGGGAACAGGCCGCGCGACTCAAGAGCGCGGGGCTCTGAGGACGCAGCGCATGCGCGGTGTGGCGTTGACGCTCGGCGCGGTCGCGCTGGTGGCCGTGGGGACCGGCTGGCTGGCGCTGGGCCCCGATGCGGGCGATGCGCCACGGGCCGCCGCGCCCGCAGCAGCGACCGCGACCGCCGCACCGTCTCCCGCGCCACGCCCGGCCTCCACCGCCGCGGCCCCCGACGCCCTCCTCACCAGCGACCTCATCACCCTCTTCGACCAGGTGCTCGCCGAAGCACAGGCCGACAGCAAGGCCACGCTGATGGCCCGCGCGCCCGCCCTGCTGGCCAAGCACCTGCGCGAAGACTGGCGCGTGCGCGCGCTGGGCCTGCTGGAGCGCTATGTCGACATGCAGGAAGCCCTGCGCACCCTGCAGCCGCCCGCGCCCGGCGACCCGGCCTTCCTGCGGCGCAGCCTGGAGGCGCGCGAGGTGGTGCGCCGGCAGTTCTTCGCGCCCGAGGAAATCGAAGGCCTGTTCGGCGACCAGATCCGGCAGGACCAGTTCATGGCCGAGAAGATGGAACTGCTGTCCAACCCCGGCCTCACGCCCGAGCAGCGCGCGGCGGCGCTGGCGCAAAGCGAGCAGGCCTGGCTGTCGCCCGCGCAGCGCGAGGTGCGCAAGGACGCGGTGGCCCACCTCGACGTGATGCGCCAGACCGAGGCGCTGCAGGCGCGCGGCGCGAGCCCCCAGGAGCGCTTTGCCGCGCGCAGCGAGGCCTACGGCTACGAGGTGGCGCGCGGCCTGGCCACGCTCGACCAGGAAACCCAGGAATGGAACGCCCGACTCGACCGCTACGCCAGCGCCCCCGAAGCCGAGCGGGCCCAGCTGCGCGAGACGCTCTTCAACGAGAACGAGCGCCTGCGCCTGAGCGGTGCCCTGGCGATGCGCTCGTCCACTGCGCCCAAGCCGGCGCAATGAATCCGTTAAGTAAGCGCCGGCTTACGCAGGTTGCGCTTCGCCCATCGCCGAGGCCGGCAGGCCGAACACGCGGTCGAAGGCCCAGTTGAAGACGAAGGTGTAGACCAGGAAGAACACCACCAGGCCCAGGTCCATCACCAGCGCCTGCCAGAGCGACACGCCCAGGCCCCAGGCCAGCATCGGCACCAGGAAGGCGATCAGGCCGCCCTCGAAGCCGATGGCGTGGGCGATGCGGCGCTTCAGGCTGCGCCCGCGCACCGCCTGGCGCGACTCCCAGCGCTCGAACAGGGCGTTGAACGTCAGGTTCCAGATCACCGCGATGACCGAGGCGCCCACCGCCAACAGGCCCGAATGGCCGAGCCCCGCGTCCGACATCAGGGCCAGGCCGGCGCTGGCCGCCACGATGGCAATGCCCTCGTAGAGGGAGATGTAAACGATCCGACGCTGAATGCCCTGCATGAATTTCTCTGTCTGTGTGACTGCGATGGGTGGACTTTATTTGTGTTTGGCTGATATAAAAAGTTAACTTGTTTCAGTTTTATTGATAGATCAGACAGATCGGGGCGCCATGGCTTTCTCCAGCGACAACGTCGAGGTTTTCCTGGCCGTGATCGACCACGGCTCGTTTTCGGCCGCCGCGCGGGCGCTGCGCAAGGTGCCCTCCGCCGTGAGCATGGCCATCGCCAACCTCGAGGCCGAGCTGGCGCTGCCGCTGTTCGACCGCAGCGGCCGCGAGCCGCAGCCCACGTCGGCCGCGCGTTCGCTCGAGCCCCAGGCGCGGCTGCTCGCGGCCCAGCTGCGGCAGTTGCAGGTGCAGGCGCTGGCGCTCACGCAGGGGCTGGAAGACCGGCTCACGCTGGCCATTGCGCCCGAGCTGCTGGCCGCGCCCTGGAGCGGGCCGCTGGCCGCGCTGGCCGACGACTACCCGCTGCTGCAGGTCGAGGTGCTGGCCGCGCCGCAGGCCGACGCGCTGGCGCTGCTGCACAGCGGCCGGGCGCAGCTTGCGCTGGTGTTCGAGCGGCCCAGCCTCGACGGCCGCGAGGGCTTCCAGGAGGTCGGCAGCGACACCATGGTGGCCGTGATGGCGCCCGACCATCCCGTGCTGCAGGCGGCGGCCGGCGGGCGCCTGCGCGAGGAGCACCTCACCAACACGCGGCAGATCGTGGTCGCCGGGCGTGACCTGGGCACCAGCGACCCGCGCTTCGTGTTCGCGCGGCATGTCTGGCGCACCGACAACGCGCTGGCCGCGCTGAGCCTGATCACCGCCGGGCTGGGCTGGGGTTGGCTGCCGCGAAACTTCGCGCGGCCGCACGTGGCGGCGGGTGCGCTGGTCGAGATTCCGTTCGAGAACCTCAGCAACGGGCTCGACCTGTGGGTGGACGTGGTGTGGTCGCGCGAACGGCCGCTGGGCCTGGGCGCGCAGCGCTTCGTGGCGCTGATCGCGCGCGACCGGCAGGCGGCGGCCGGCATCGAGACGCCGGCCGTTTGAATCGTCGGTTCAGGGCCGGCCGTGGCCGTGCCCTTGACCGCCGCCGTGCCCACCACCACCGCCACCACCCCCGCCGTGCGGACGCCCTCCTCCTCCACCGCCGCCCCCACCGGGCCGGCCTCCGCCCGGATGCGGATGCGACACGCCCGGCGGCGGTCCGGGCCGGAAGCCCGGCTGTGGCCGCGGCGGGCGGAACCCCGGGTCGACGGGCGGCCGGTAACCCGGCCCACCGGGCGGACGAACGCCTGGGCCATGCGGTGGCCGGACCCCGGGCCCATGCGGCGGACGCACGCCCTGCCCCGGCGGCCAGGGCCGCGGCTGCCAGCCCGGGCGCACGGGCGGCGGCGGGCGCCAGCCTGCGATCGGCGGCGGCGGGGGCCGCTGGCCCCACCAGCGCCGGTCACCGTACCAGGGGCGGTCGCGGTAGTAGTCGGCCCAGTAGCTGCCGATCACGAAGCTCACGATGGGCACGCCGATGACCGCGCCGTAGGTGGCCAGCGGCACGCGCTGCTGCTGGTAGGCGTAGTCGAGGTTCTTCGACCAGACCCAGCCGCGCCCGCCGTCGGGCAGCACCACGTCGCACCAGCCATAGCCGCTGGTGCAGCCGACCACGTCGACCGGCTGCCCCGGCCCGAGCCGTGCCACGAGCGGGTAGTCGCCCGAGGGCCCGGCGCGCATGTTGACCGCGCCGCGCGTGAAGGCCTGCTGCGCCGCCGCCGCAAGCGGCAGCAGCAGAACGAGCGCGCCCAAGGCGGCGCGACGCAAGAAGGATGTGGCGTTCATGAGGGGCTCCTGTGCGCGCCAGCGTAGGCGCGGCACGGGGAGCCGTCAATCAGCCGAAGGCGCGCGTGGCGCCCGGCTTCAGGCAGCTTCTTTGTAGAAGCCGTTGGTGTTCAGCATGCGGCCTTTCGCAGGCGCCACCGCCGCACCGATCGCCGCGATGTGGTCCGGCGTCGTGCCGCAGCAGCCGCCCACGATGTTCACCAGCCCCTCGGCCGCGAACTCGTGCAGCAGGCGCGAGGTGACGTCGGGCGTCTCGTCGAAGCCGGTGTCGCTCATCGGGTTGGGCAGGCCGGCGTTCGGGTAGCAGCTGATGTAGGTGTCGCCCGCCACGCGCGCCAGCTCCTGGATGTAGGGGCGCATCAGCGTCGCGCCCAGCGCGCAGTTCAGGCCGATGGCCAGCGGCTGCGCATGGCGCACGCTGTGCCAGAAGGCGGTGACGGTCTGGCCGCTGAGGATGCGGCCCGAGGCGTCTGTCACGGTGCCGCTGATGATCAGCGGCAGGCGGTGCCCGCTGTTGTCGAAGTACTCGTCCACCGCGAACAGCGCGGCCTTGGCGTTGAGCGTGTCGAAGATGGTCTCGACCAGGATCACATCAGAGCCGCCTTCAACCAGCGCTTCGGTCTGCTCGTAGTACGCGGCGCGCAGCGATTCGAAATCGACGTTGCGTGCGCCCGGGTCGTTCACGTCGGGGCTGATGCTCGCGGTCTTGGGCGTCGGGCCAAGGGCGCCGGCCACGAAGCGCGGCTTGTCCGGCGTGCTGTACTTGTCGCAGGCCGCGCGCGCCAGCTTGGCCGATTCGAGGTTCATCTCCCGCGCCAGGTGGGCCATCTTGTAGTCCTCCTGCGCGATGGTGGTGGCGCCGAAGGTGTTGGTCTCGATGAGGTCGGCACCGGCCGCGAGGTAGGCCTCGTGGATGTCGGTGATGACGTCGGGCCGCGTGAGCGACAGCAGCTCGTTGTTGCCCTTCACGTCGCGCTCGAAGTCCTTGAAGCGCTCGCCGCGGTACTGCTCCTCGGTGAGCTTGAAGCGCTGGATCATCGTACCCATCGCGCCGTCGAGGATGGCAATGCGTTGGGCGAGGATGCCAGGCAGGGCCTGGCCGCGGGTGTAGATGACGGGCTTCATGGCCCCGATTGTAGAAACCGGGGCCCGCCCCTGATGCCCGTCAGCCCTTTCGCTGGGCTTCGACGAAAGCCAGCACCGCTTCCAGCATCCGCCGCACGTGCGGCTGCACGCCCGCCGCCACGTCGGGCAGGTAGTCGAAGGGCAGCGCTTCCTGCATGTAGCTCGACTGCGTCATTTCCAGCTGCACCGCGTGCACGCCGCCGGCCGGGTTGCCGTACTGGCGCGTGATGTGGCCGCCCTTGAAGCGGCCGTTGAGCACGCCGGTGTAGCCGGGCGCCGACTCAGCGATGCCGCGCAGCGTGGCGGCCAGCGCGGGGTCGCAGCTCTTGCCGTCGGCGGTGCCCAGGTTCAGGTCGGGCAGCTTGCCTTCGAAGAAGCGCGGCAGCACGGAACGGATCGAGTGCGCGTCCCACAGCGCGACGGTGCCGTGCGCGGCCGTGAGGCGGTCGAGTTCGGCCTGCAGCTGCTGGTGGTAGGGGCGCCAGACGGCGTCGCGGCGTTCGGCGATCTCGGCGTCGGACGGCTGCTCGCCGGCGTTCGCGTAGACCGGCGTGTCGTCGAAGGTGTCGACCGGGCACAGGCCGGTGACGCTCTGGCCCGGGTAAAGGCTGGCGCCGTCCGGCGGACGGTTCAGGTCGACCACGTAGCGCGAGTGCGTGGCCACGAGCACCGAGGCGCCGAGTGCATCGGCGAAGTCGTAGAGCTGTTCGAGGTGCCAGTCGGTGTCGGGCACGTGGCGCGCCTCGTCGGTGAAGCGTGCGGCCAGCGCGGGCGGCACGTGCGTGCCGACGTGCGGCATGGAGATCAGCAGCGGGCGCGTGCCCTGGCGAAAGCGGAACGCCGGTTCGGTGGTGGTGAAAAGAGCCATGGGGTGAATTTTCTCAGTCCTGCAGAAGCTGGGTGCGCGCTGCCACGAAGCCCGACGCCGCGCTGTCGTGCAGCGCGTGGCGACCGGCCGTGACGCGCGCGCGGCCCGCCACCCAGACCGCATCGACGGCCGAGGTGCGGTGGCTTGCGAACACGTGGGCCGAGAGCATGTCGGGGGCCGACAGGCCCTGCAGCGCGAGGTGCGAGGCATCGAGCACGACGAAGTCGGCCTGCTGCCCCGCGGCCAGCCCGCCGACCGTGCGGCCCGCCGCTTGCGCCCCGCCCTGCACGGCTTCGAGCGTGAGCGCGGTGGCCACGTGCGGCTGCGCCGCGCTGGCGCCGACGTTGCGCTGGCGCCGACCCAGGCGCTGGCTGTATTCGAGCATCAGCAGCTCTTCCGCCGCGTTGACGCTGGCGTGGCTGTCCGAGCCCACGCCCCAGGCGCCGCCGTGGCTGCGCCAGCGCGCGAAGTCGAAGATGCCGTCGCCGAGGTTGGCCTCGGTGGTCGGGCACAGGCCCGCGACCGCACCGCTGCGCGCGGCGTATTCGTACTCGGCGTCGTTCATGTGCGTGGCGTGCACGAGGCACCAGCGCGCATCGACGCTCGCGTGGTCGAGCAGCCATTCGACCGGACGCAGGCCGCTCCACTCGACGCAGTCGTCCACTTCCTTCGTCTGCTCGGCGATGTGGATGTGGACCGGTGCGGTGCGGTCGATGGCGTCCAGGCCGGCGAGCGCCTCGCGCAGCGCCTCGGGCGGCACGGCGCGCAGCGAATGCGGCGCCAGGCCCAGGCGCGCGCCCTGCGCGTCGCAGTCGGGCTTGAGCGTGTCGAGCAGGCGCAGCATCGACTCGGTCGAGCGGATGAAGCGGCGCTGCCCGTCGGTGGGCGGCTGGTCGCCGAAGCCGCTGGTCTGGTAGAGCACCGGCAGCAGCGTGAAGCCGATGCCTGTGTTCTGTGCGGCGCGCAGCAGCGCGCGGCTCAGCGCCGCGTCGTCGGCGTAGGGGCGGCCGTCGGTGTCGTGGTGCACGTACTGGAACTCGCACACGCTGGTGTAGCCCGCCTCGAGCATCTCGGCGTAGAGCCAGGTCGCGATGGCTTCCATGTGCTGCGGGCCGAGGCGCGCCGCAAAGCGGTACATCAGCGTGCGCCAGCTCCAGAAGCTGTCCTGCTGCTCGGCGCGGTGCTCGGTGAGGCCCGCGAAGGCGCGCTGGAAGGCGTGCGAATGCAGGTTGGGCATGCCGGGGATCACGGGGCCGTGGGCGGCGGGCGTGTCGGCGCTGCGTTGCGCACCGGCTTGCACCTGCGTGAGCTGGCCCGCGTCGTTCCACGTCAGCAGGACATTCTTTGCCCAGCCTGCGGGCAGCAGCGCATCGGCCGCGAAAAGCGTGTGTGTCATTCAGTGGCTCCGATGGCGATGCGCCCCTGGCGCACCACGGTGCGCACCGGCTGCTGGCCGAACCAGTAGGCCAGCTCGGCCGCGTCGGCCAGGTTCCAGAGCACGAAGTTGGCGGGCATGCCGGGCGCGATGGCGCCGTGCGTGGCCTGCAGGCCCAGCGCGCGCGCGGCGTGCACCGTGACGCCGGCCAGCGCCTCGGGCGCGGTGAGGCGGAACAGCGTGCAGGCCATGTTGACCATCAGCAGCAGGCTCAGCGTCGGCGAGGTGCCGGGGTTGTGGTCGGTCGAGACGGCCATCGGCACGCCCGCGGCGCGCAGCGCGTCGATGGGCGGCAGGTGCGTGTCGCGCAGCGTGTAGTAGGCGCCGGGCAGCAGCACGGCCACGGTGCCCGACTGGCGCATGGCCGCGATGCCGTCGGCCGACAGGTGCTCGATGTGGTCGCACGACAGCGCACCGTAGCGCGCGGCCAGCGCCGCGCCGCCCATGTCCGAGAGCTGCTCGGCATGCAGCTTCACGGGCAGGCCCAGCGCCTGCGCGGCTTTGAAGACCTGCTCGGTTTCTTCGAGCGAGAAGGCGATGCGTTCGCAGAACACGTCGACCGCATCGACCAGCCCTTCGGCGGCGAGCGCGGGCAGCATCTCTTTGCAGACGAGGTCGATGTAGTCGCCGCTGCGGCCGGCGTATTCCGGTGGCAGCGCGTGTGCGCCCAGGAAGGTGGTGCGCACGGTGACGCCGTAGGCCTCGCCCAGGCGCCGCGCCACGCGCAGCTGCTTGCGCTCGTGTTCGAGCGCGAGGCCGTAGCCCGACTTGATCTCGATGGCGCAGACGCCGTCGGCCAGCAGCTGTTCGAGGCGCGCGGCGGCCTGTGCGAAGAGCGTGTCCTCGTCGGCTTCGCGCGTGGCGCGCACCGACGAGACGATGCCGCCGCCGGCCCTCGCCACTTCTTCGTACGTGGCGCCCGCGAGCCGCATCGCGAACTCGTTGGCGCGCTGGCCGCCGTAGACCAGGTGCGTGTGGCAATCGACGAGGCCGGGCGTGACGAGCGCGCCGCCACCGTCGTGCGGCGCGAGCCCCGCGAACTCGGCGGGCAGATCGGCGCGCGCACCGACCCAGCGGACCATGCCCTGCGCGACCACGAGGGCGGCTTCGGCATCGGGCGCCAATGTGACGCCGGGCGCCGCACCGGGCGCTAGACGCAGGCCGGTCCAGAGGCCGTCGGCCGAGGGAAATTCGCTGGGGGGTTTCATCGTCATTTTTTTCCTTCCGGCGGTCAGGCCGGCACGAAGCGCACGGCCACGAGCCGCGCGTCTTCACTGCCCGGTGCGGCTTGCCACGCTTGCGCGTGATCGGTCCAGCACAGGCCCTCGCCTTCGCCAAGGCCTTCGTCATTCAAGCGCCAATCGCCGCGCAACGCCAGCAGCACGCCGTGCGGTGCAGGCGCGATGTCGGCGGCATGGTCCAGCACCTGCACGTCGGCGCGCCACTGGCCGCCGCGCGTCATCACGTTGAAGTCGTTCGAGGCGCCACCGAGCAGCGTGCAGTCGATCGGGTCGTCGCCGGAAAAAGCGAAGGGCCGGTGCGGCACGTCGAGCCGGTGCGACACGCGGCCGTCGTGCGTGAAGAGACGCACGCCGTCGCCTTCGAGCAGCATGATCTGGCGCTCGATGCCCGGGAACACCGAGAACGGGCCGGGCGACGCGATGGTCGCGATGCTCACGCGCCAGCCGAAGCTGTCGAGCCCCGCGCCTGGCGGCCAGCTGGCGATTTCCTGCGTGGTGCCGCCGCCGTTTTTCCAGGGCGTGGCGCGCAGGGTCGCGCGCGAAAAACGCTGCACGCTCATCGCATCAACCCGCCCTGGCGCAGCTTCTGTTCGAAGTGCCGCAGGATCAGCGTCATCGTGCCCGTGAGCACGAAGTAGACGACCGCAATCGCCAGGTACACCTCGAGCGAGCGGTACGACACGCTGATGATCTTCTGGCCCTCGTGCATCACGTCATGGATGGTCAGCAGCGACACCAGCGCCGAGTTCTTGATGAGCGCGATGAACTCGTTGCCCAGCGGCGGAATCATGCGCACCACGGCCTGCGGCAGCACGATCTGGCGCATCGCCACGCCGGGCGTCATGCCCAGCGATTGCGCGGCCATGGTCTGGCCCTTGTCGATCGACTGGATCGCGCCGCGCACGATCTCCGACACGTAGGCGCCCGAGTACACGCCGAGCCCCAGCACGCCGCACAAAAAGGCCGGCAGCAGGATGCCGAAGTGCGGCAGGCCGAAGAACAGGATGAACAGCTGCACTAGCAGCGGCGTGCCGCGAATGGCCGCCACGTAGGCGGTGCACACGCCGTAGATCCAGCGCCGCTTCGGGTTCAGCCGGCCGATGCCGACCAGCAAGCCCAGCACGCAACCCAGGGCCAGCGCGCAGGCGGTGATTTCCACCGTGACCAGCGCGCCGCGCAGCAGGTCGGGCCAGCCCTGCCAGACGGGCGAGAAATCGAAGTCCATGGCGCGCTTACTTGGTGTTCGCGCTGAACCACTTCTTGACGATCGCCGCGTAGGTGCCGTCGGCCTTGAGCTTCTCGATCGCGCCGTTCACGGCCTTGGTGAGCTCGGGCGTGTCCTTGCGGATGGCCATGCCGTATTCCTCGGTGGTGATCTGCTCGTCGAGCACCTTCAGGCCGCCGCGCGTGCGCACGTACTGGAAGGCGGCGGGCTTGCCGGTGACGGCGGCGTCGGCGCGGCCGATGTCCACGAGGTTGAACATCTCCTGGTTCTTCTCGACTTCCAGCAGCTGCACCTGCGGGAACTTTTCCTTGGTGTAGGCCACCGACTTGGTGCCCACCTGCACGCTGACCTTCTTGCCGTTGATGTCGGCCGGCTTCTTGATGGTGGTGTTGTTGTCCTTCACCATGACCACGAGGCCGCCGGCGTAGTACGGCACGGTGAAGTCGACGACCTTCTTGCGCTCGTCGGTGATGTAGATGCCCGACACGGCCATGTCGAAGCGCTTCGAAATAAGGCCCGGCACGAGGCCCTTGAAGTCGATGTCGATCCACTCGATCTTGCGGCCCAGCGTCTTGCCGATGGCCTCGACCAGCTCGACGTCGAAGCCGGTGCGCTTGCCGTTTTCCACGAACTCCATCGGCGGGAAGGTGGCGTCGGTGGCCACGCGCAGCGGCTCGCCCTGGGCGTGCGCAGCGCCAGCGAAACCGAAGAAGGCGAGGCCGGACAGTGCGGCGGCGACGAGGGTGCGACGGGTGTTCATTAGAGGGCTTTCGTGGAGGTGTGAGAGGGAGGAGAAAAGAAAAAACGGTGCGGCTATTGCAGTGCGCGCGAGATGCGGGCCGCCGTGACGACGGTCATGTGGACCAACGCAGCTTCCATGCCTTCGACGCGCGTGAGCGGCGCCATCAGCGTGATCGCCCCGCGCAGGCGCCGGCCCGCGGCCAGCACCGGCGCGCTCGCACCCCAGACGCCGGCATCGACCTCGCCGTGCGTCACGGCATGGCCGGCAGCGCGGATGGTGCCGAGTTCGGCGGCGCGCTCGGCGCGGCGTTCGGGGCCTTCGTCGAGCCCGTCGAGCAGCAGGTCGCGCGCGTCGTCGGGCGCATGGGCCAGCAGGCACTTGGCGCTGGCACCGTCGCGCGCGGGCACGCTGCGGCCGCGGTCGAAGGAGCAGCGCAGCGACTGTTCGCTGTCGATCATCTCCAGGCACACGACGCGGTCGTTCACGAGGGTGACGAGCGCCACGCTCTCGTGGCTCTGCTGCGCCAGCACGCGCATGTCGGCGCGCGCGGCCATCACGAGGTCGGAGTTGCCGTCGAAGCCGCTGGCCAGCTGCACGCTCACGGGCCCCGGCGAGTAGCGGCCCTCGGACTCCATCACGAAGCCCCAGCGGCGCAAGGTGGCGACCTGCCGGTACAGCGTGCTCTGCGACAGGCCGGTGGCCTGCACCAGCTCGGCCGCCGTCATCGCCGCCTTGCTTTGCGCCAGCACCGACAGCACGAACAGCGCGCGGTCGTTGTGGGCAGGAGCGTCGAGAGAGGTCGTCATCGGGGGCAATCGCTGGGCGGTCGAAAGTGGATGCGGCGTGCAGTATCTTGCTCGCCGTTCCCACGTCCAAGCCCGAATTCCCACGCGATGGGAATGAGCGCGTTTTTTCTTTCTACCTTCGTCTTACCCGGGCATCAGACGACGAGCAACGGGAAGAGCGGATCGTCCATCGGCGCGCCCGCCGGCAGGCGCTCGGCCAGGCCCGGGAAATCGGGCGAGGTCTTCCAGCTGCGCGGCGCGTGGCGGATGTCGTCGCCCAGGAAGCGCACCGAGAACACGCGGCGCCGGTTCGGCCCCTCGACGCCGGCCGCCGCATGCAGCGTGAGCATGTGGAAGCAGACGAAGTCGCCGGGCTCGATGTTCCAGCCGACGATGGGAAAGCGTTCGCGCGCGCCCTCGATGTCGGGCAGGTCTTCGAGGCTGCCTTCGGGGAACCACTTGGCGTGGTTGTCCATGAAGGTGCGCGGCATGAGCCACGGCCCCTTGTGGGAGCCGGCCACGAACTCGAGCGTGGCCGCACGCGACACCGGATCGACCGGAATCCACATGCTGACGTTCTGCATGCCCTCGATGTTGTAGTAGGGCTGGTCCTGGTGCCACGGCGTGCGCTGGCGCGTGCCGGGCTCCTTCACGAGCAGGTGGTCGTGGTACAGCCGCACGGTCTGCGAGCCCATGAGCCGCTGCGCGAGTTGCGCGAGCGGCGCCTCGAAGATGAAGCGGCGGAAGGCGTCGATGTCCTGCCAGTTGCAGAAGTCCTCGAAGAAGCGGCCCGGGTCGTCGGGCCGGCTCGCGACCTTGGCGCGCGGGCTGGGCGCCGCCAGGTTCGCTTCGATGCCGTCACGCAGCAGCGCGAGTTCGTCGGCCGTGAGCAGCTGGCGGATGCAGACCGCGCCGTCGCGCTGGAACTGCGCCACCAGCGCGTCGTCCACGCGTTCGCGCACGCGGCGCTGCAGGTCGGAAGCATCGAGGGTCATCGTCGGGTCTCCTTCTTTTCGGGGTGTCGGGTGACCCGCTTTTTTACTGCACTCGCCGAGTCACTTGATCATCGGCAGCTTGAGCCCTTGCTTCTTCGCCGTGGCGACCGCGATGTCGTAGCCCGCGTCGGCATGGCGCATGACGCCGGTGGCCGGGTCGTTGAAGAGCACGCGCCCGATGCGCTTGGCGGCAGCGTCGGTGCCGTCGCACACGATCACCACGCCCGAGTGCTGCGAGTAGCCCATGCCCACGCCGCCGCCGTGGTGCAGGCTGACCCAGGTCGCGCCGCCTGCGGTATTGAGCAGCGCGTTGAGCAGCGGCCAGTCGGAGACGGCGTCGGTGCCGTCCTTCATGGCTTCGGTCTCGCGGTTCGGGCTGGCGACCGAGCCGGTGTCCAGGTGGTCGCGGCCGATGACGATGGGCGCCTTGAGCTCGCCGTTCTTCACCATCTCATTGAAGGCCAGGCCGGCGATGTGGCGCTCGCCCAGGCCGAGCCAGCAGATGCGCGCGGGCAGGCCCTGGAAGGCGATGCGCTCGCGCGCCATGTCGAGCCAGCGGTGCGTGTGCGTGTTCTCGGGGAACAGCTCCTTGATCTTGGCGTCGGTCTTGTAGATGTCTTCCGGATCACCCGAGAGCGCGACCCAGCGGAACGGGCCCTTGCCTTCGCAGAACAGCGGACGGATGTAGGCCGGCACGAAGCCCGGGAAGTCGAACGCGTTCTTCACGCCTTCGTCGAACGCGACCTGGCGGATGTTGTTGCCGTAGTCGACCGTGGGGATGCCCATGGCCTGGAAGTCGAGCATGGCCTGCACGTGCACGGCGCACGACTTCGCGGCGGCCTTCGTGAGTGCCTCGTGTTGCGAGACGTCCTTCATCGCGGCCTGCCATTGCGGCACGGTCCAGCCCGAGGGCAGGTAGCCGTTGATCAGGTCGTGCGCGGAGGTCTGGTCGGTCACGAGGTCGGGCTTCAGGCCACCGGCCTTGGCGCGCTTCACCAGTTCCGGAAGGATGTCGGCCGCATTGCCGAGCAGCGCGATCGACACGGCTTCCTTCGCGTCGCAGTGCTGCTTGATGAGTTCGAAGGCGTGGTCGATGTCGCGCGCCTGCTTGTCGACGTAGCGCGTGCGCAGGCGGAAGTCGATGCTGCTCTGCTGGCACTCGATGTTGAGCGACACGGCGCCGGCCAGCGTGGCCGCGAGCGGCTGTGCGCCGCCCATGCCGCCGAGACCGGCCGTCAGGATCCACTTGCCCGCGAGGCTGTTGTTGTAGTGCTGGCGGCCGGCTTCGACGAAGGTTTCGAAGGTGCCTTGCACGATGCCCTGGCTGCCGATGTAGATCCAGCTGCCAGCGGTCATCTGGCCGTACATGAAGAGGCCCTGGCGGTCGAGCTCGTTGAAGTGCTCCCAGTTGGCCCACTTCGGCACGAGGTTCGAGTTGGCGAGCAGCACGCGCGGTGCGTTCTCGTGCGTCTTGAACACGCCGACCGGCTTGCCCGATTGAATGAGCAAGGTCTCGTCGTCTTCCAGTTCCTTCAGCGACGCGAGGATCTGGTCGTAGCAGGCCCAGTCGCGCGCGGCGCGGCCGATGCCGCCGTACACCACGAGGTCTTGGGGCCGCTCGGCCACCTCGGCGTCGAGGTTGTTCTGCAGCATGCGGAACGGCGCTTCGGTGAGCCAGCTCTTGCAGTTCAGCTCGGTGCCGCGCGGGGCGCGGATCACGCGGGTCGGGTCATGGCGCGGGTCGGTGCCGGCGGCGGGGGTGTTCAGGGCGAATTTGTCGGGTGCGTTCATGGCGTGGTTCTCCTTGTCGGGTGGGCAGACGGACGGTTCGGATTACTTGGCGTGGCTGGGCAGGATGTCGCGCAGCGCGGCCGGCAGGTCGGCCGCGAGCGCCCACTGGCGCATGGCTTCGATGTCGGGTGCGAGGTAGCGGTCGCGCTCGAGGAAGGCGACCTTCTGGCGGATGCGGGCGAACTCGGCTTCGACCAGCGGCGAGCTCTTGAGCCCGCGTTTCAGTTCGATGCCTTGCGCGGCGGCCATCGCTTCGATGCCGACGACGACCGCGGTGTTGTTGACCATGTCGCCGAGGCGGCGCGCCGCGAAGGTGGCCATCGACACGTGGTCTTCCTGGTTGGCCGAGGTCGGCAGGCTGTCGACGCTGGCGGGGTGCGCGTGCGACTTGTTTTCCGACGCGAGCGCGGCGGCCGTGACCTGCGCGATCATGAAGCCGGAGTTCAGGCCGCCGTCGCGCACGAGGAAAGGCGGCAGGCCCGAGAGGCCGCTGTCGAGCAGCAGCGCGAGGCGGCGTTCGGCGATGGCGCCGACTTCGCTCACGGCCAGCGCAATGATGTCGGCCGCGAAGGCGACCGGCTCGGCGTGGAAGTTGCCACCCGAGATCACCTCGCCGGTGTCGCAGAACACGAGCGGGTTGTCCGATGCGGCATTGGCTTCGATGACCAGCACGCGCGAGGCGTGGGCCAGGTTGTCGAGGCAGGCGCCCATCACCTGGGGAATGCAGCGCACCGAGTACGGGTCTTGCACGCGGCCGCAGTCGGCGTGCGAGGGCACGATCTCGCTGCCGTCGAGCAGCGTGCGCACGGCACCGGCCACGGCGATCTGGCCCGGCTGGCCGCGCGCGGCGTGGATGCGGGCGTCGAAGGGCTTGATCGAGCCCTGGATGGCTTCGAGCGACAGCGCGCCCGACATCAGCGCGGCGGCAAACACGTCTTCGGCGCCGAACAGGCCGGCCAGCGCGAGTGCGGTCGACACCTGCGTGCCGTTGAGCAGCGCCAGGCCTTCCTTGGGGCCGAGCACGAAGGGTTCGAGGCCGATGCTGCGCATGGCCTCGGCACCGCTCACCTTCCGGCCGTCGGCCAGCGTGGCTTCGCCTTCGCCGATGAGCACGCAGGCCATGTGGGCCAGCGGCGCGAGGTCGCCCGAGGCGCCGACCGAGCCCTTGCACGGGATGCTGGGCGTGACACCCGCGTTGAACAGCGCCAGCAGCGCATCGACCAGCGCGGGCCGCACGCCCGAGTGGCCGCGCGCCAGGCTCACGGCCTTGGTCGCGAGGATCATGCGCACCACCGGCGCGGCCAGCGGCTCGCCGGTGCCCACGCTGTGCGACAGCACGAGGTTGCGCTGCAGCTCGGCCAAGTGGTCGTTGCCGATGCGCGTGCTCGCGAGCTTGCCGAAACCGGTGTTGATGCCGTAGACCACCTCGTCGTTCTCGACGATGTGGCGCACCGCGGCCTCGGCCTTCTGCATGCCATCGAGCACCGACGGGTCGAGCGCAAGGCGCACGCCGCCGGCCTGGATGCGTCGCAGCATCGCAAGGTCGACCTTGCCGGGCGTGAGGGTCAGGGTGGCTTCGGGGGTGGCGGTGTGATTGCTTGGCATGTGAACCTGTCTATACAAGTGGTTGCGAGAGAAAACGTAGGCCTCTGAGGGTCGAAAAAAACGGGCTAGCCGAACGTGGGGTTGCCGTCGGACTTGAAGCGGCTGCCCAGGCTGTAGCGCGAGGCCGGATGCAGGCAGCGCACCCAGGTCACGGGCGTGTTGCGGATCCAGGTGCGGCGCGTCAGCAGCAGGCAGGGGTCGGTGGGCGCCATCGCGAGCCGCTCGGCCTGTTCGGCACTGGGCAGCACGGCATCGACGACGTGTTCGATCTGGTCGAAGGGCACGTGGCGCACGAGGTATTCGCTGGGCGGCACGGCCGTGAAGTCTTGTTCGAGAAAGTCGGGCACGACCTGCGGGTTGACGTAGCGCTCCTCGAGCTGCACGGGCGTGTCGTTGTCCAGGTGCAGGCAGGCGCTGTGGAACACCGAGTCGCCCGCGCGCAGGTCGAGCCAGGCGGCCACGTCGGGCGAGGCCGCGAGGCGCTCGACCGCGAGCATCTCGCAGCGGTAGTCGTGGCCGCGCTGGCGGATTTCGCTGGCGATGTTGGCGATCTGCAGCAGCGTCGATTGCGGCTTGTTCTCGGCCACGAAGCTGCCGACGCCGGCCACGCGCACGATGCGCCCCTGCTCCATGAGCTCGCGCAGGGCGCGGTTCACGGTCATGCGCGCCATGCCGAACTGCGCGACCAGCTCGTTCTCGGAAGGCAGGCGGTGGCCGGGCGGCCACGTGCCATCCTGGATCTTGCGGGAGATGTGATCCTTGACTTGCGCGTAGAGCGCGAGGGACGGCAGGTCGCGTTTCATCGTGCTTTCAATGTTCCGCAGCGGCCATCGACTCGGCGCGAATCTCTTCGGTCAGGCGCGCCTTGATGTCCATGAACTCCGGCGAGGTCTTGATGGTGTAGCTGCGCGGGTGCGGAAAGTCGACCGCGATCTCGGTCTTGATGCGGCCCGGCCGCGCGCTGAACACCGCCACGCGGTTGGCCATGAAGATCGCCTCGTCGATGTCGTGCGTGACGAACAGCACCGTCTTCTGCGCCGACTCCCAGATGCCCAGCAGCAGCTCCTGCATGAGCACGCGGGTCTGGTTGTCGAGCGCGCCGAAGGGCTCGTCGAGCAGCAGCATCTTGGGGTCGTTGGCCAGCGCGCGCGCAATGGCCGTGCGCTGCTGCATGCCGCCCGAGAGCTGCTTGGGAAAGTGGTGCTCGAAGCCGCGCAGGCCGACCTTGGCGATGAAGAATTCGCTGCGTTCCTTCTGGTCGGCCTCGCTCATGCCGCGCTCGCGCAGACCGAAGCGGATGTTCTGCGCCACGGTGAGCCAGGGGAACAGCGTGTAGCTCTGGAACACCACGCCGCGGTCGGCGCCCGGGCCTTCGATGCGCTCGCCGTCGAGCATCACCTGGCCGGTGGTCGGAAAGTCGAGCCCCGCCACGATGCGCAGCAGCGTCGACTTGCCGCAGCCCGAGGGGCCGAGGATGGTGACGAAGTCGTTCTCCTTCACCTCGAAGTCGATCGGCTGCAGCGCTTGCGTGCGCTGACCCTTGGTGCCGGTGAAGACGCGCGAGACGCCTTGAATGGAGAGTTGGTTGTTGCTCGTCATCATCACAGTGCAGCCCATGCAAACAGACGGCGATTCATCGCCTTGAAAGCGAAGTCGGACAGCAAGCCGATGACGCCGATCACGATGATCCCGAAGATGATCTGCCCGGTGTTCAGCAGCGCCTGGCTGTCGGTGATCATGTGGCCGATGCCCGACGACGAGCCGATGAGCTCCGCCACGATCACGTAGGTCCAGGCCCAGCCCAGCACGAGGCGCAGCGTTTCGGCGATGCCCGGTGCGGCGCCCGGAATGAGCACGCGCGCCACGATGCCGCGGCTGTTGGCGCCCAGCGTGTAGGCGGCCTCGACGAGGTCGCGCCGCGCGCCGCCCACGGTGACGGCCACCATCAGCACGATCTGGAAGAACGAGCCGATGAAGATCACCAGCAGCTTCTGCATTTCGCCCAGGCCCGCCCACAGGATGAGCAGCGGAATGAAGGCCGAGGCCGGCAGGTAGCGGCAGAACGAGACGAAGGGCTCGAAGAAGGCCTCGACGGTCTTCCAGGTGCCCATGGCCACGCCCAGCGGCACCGCAAGCACGGCCGCCAGCAGGAAGCCGCCGAACACGCGCCACACGGTCATGCCGATGTCGCCGATGAAGCCGTACTCGGTGAAGAGCAGCCAGCCCTCCTTGACCATCGTGATCGGGCTTGCCAGGAAGGTGGGCGACACGAAGCCGCCCAGCGTGGCCAGGCCCCACACCGCCACGAAGAGCACGAAGAAGCCGAGCCCCAGTAGCGCGCGCGCCTGCGCGCCGATGGGCTCGAGCGGCGCGAACGCGCGGCGCCGCACGGGGGCCGCGGGTGGCGGCGCCTCGGCGCGCGCCGGGGCGGCGGTCATCGGTTGCATCTGCGGCAAGGCCTTACTTGACATAGCTGGCGTCGAAGGTGGCGGCGTAGTCTTCCGGCGCCTTGCGGATCACACCGGCCTCCAGCAGGATGGCCGCGGCTTCCTTCATGAAGCTGGTGAGTTCGCCCGCAAAGAACTTCTGGTTGGCAGCCTTGTCCTGCCAGCGCAGGTAGGCCGACGACTTGGCGAACTGCTCGCCGCTTTGCTTGACGGCCGAACCCATGAGCTCGTTGGCCTTGGTCGGGTCGGCCTTGATCATGTCGAGCGCGTCGAAGTACGACTTGGTGAGCGCGACGGCGGCCTTGGGGTTGGCCTTGAGCCAGGTGGGCGCGCAACCGACGGTG
This sequence comes from Variovorax sp. 54, assembly GCF_002754375.1. Lineage (NCBI taxonomy): Bacteria > Pseudomonadati > Pseudomonadota > Betaproteobacteria > Burkholderiales > Comamonadaceae > Variovorax > Variovorax sp. 54. The sequence goes on along the minus strand of NZ_PEFF01000001.1, from coordinate 3,447,885 downwards.
TCCATCACCATCGGGTAGTCGAGCGTGGTGGCCAGAATTTTGCCGGCGGCCGGGTTGGCGCGCACGGTCGACAGGTAGGGCTCGTAGGTCATGGCGGCGTCGTTCTGGCCGGCCACGAAGGCTTGCGCGGCGGGCTGCGGCTCGAGCGAGACCACCTTCACGTCCTTCAGGGTCATGCCGTTCTTGCTGAGCATCCAGGCCAGGCCGAAGTACGGTGCGGTGCCCGGGGCGCTCACGCCGATGCTCTTGCCCTTGAGGTCGGCAAAGCTCTTCACGTCGTTGCGCACGGCCAGGCCGTCGGCGCCGTAGGACTTGTCCATCTGGAAGATCTGCACGATCGGCACGCCGTTGGCGTTCCAGGCCACGTGCGTCTCCACGGTGGTGGCCGCGCACTGGATCGCGCCGGCGGCCAGCGCCAGGTGGCGGTCCTTCTGCGGGATCATCTTGAGTTCGACGTCGAGCCCGTTCTTCTTGAAGATGCCGGCCTTGTCTGCCAGCGAGAGCGGCGCAAAGCCGGTCCAGCCGGACATGCCGAGCGAAATCTTCGTGTCCTGGGCGGCGGCCGTTCCGGCCATGCCCGCTGCACATGCACCTGCTGCCAGCAGCGAAGCGACTTTCACAACTACCTTGACCATGGGGACTCCTGGTTCCATTTTTTGAGAGAGATGACTCGGCGATACATGCCCAGGGGATATGGGCAGCACGCCTCGCATTGTTGCCAGGCGCCCCAACTTGTCTATACAGGATAACCCGAAAGTCCTGTTTCGGTGCATTTCAGAGAGAAATGCACCAGTTTGCTGTCTAGACAAGAGGGGTGCCGAGACGGCGTTCACCATTGCAAACGCCGTGCCACAGTCAGATCGGGGCCGCTGGGGGACAATCGGCGTCCGCCCCGGCTCCGGCCCTTTTCTCCCCCTCTCCCGCCCTTCGCACCCCGCCTGTGTCTTCCCTCGCTCCCCGCCCCTTCGACGCGTCCAGCGACGGCAGCAGCTCCGGCAGCGCGGCCCCCGCCGACATCCTTCACGACGTGTTCGGCTACGCCCGGTTCCGCGGGGCCCAGCAGGACATCGTGGAGCACGTGGTGGGTGGTGGCGACGCGCTGGTGCTGATGCCCACGGGCGGCGGCAAGTCGCTCTGCTATCAGATCCCGGCCATCGCGCGGCAGCGCGCAGGGCGCGGCGTGTCGGTGGTGGTGTCGCCGCTCATCGCGTTGATGCACGACCAGGTGGGCGCGCTGCACGAGGCCGGCGTGAACGCGGCCTTTTTGAATTCGACGCTCGACTGGGAACAGACGCAGGACGTGGAGCGCCGCATGCTGCGCGGCGAGATCACGCTGCTGTACGCGGCGCCCGAGCGCGTGAACACGCCGCGCTTTCTGTCGCAGCTCGATTCGCTGAACGAGCGCGGCAAGCTCTCGCTGTTCGCCATCGACGAGGCGCATTGCGTGAGCCAGTGGGGCCACGACTTCCGCCCCGAGTACCGCGCGCTCACCGTGCTGCACGAGCGCTACCCGGGCGTGCCGCGCATCGCGCTCACGGCCACGGCCGACGACCTGACGCGCGCCGACATCGTCGAGCGGCTGCAGCTCGAGCAAGCGCGCCAGTTCGTCTCCAGCTTCGACCGGCCGAACATCCGCTACACCATCGTCGAGAAGAAAGACGCCACCACGCAGCTGCTGCGCTTCATCGAGCGCGAGCACGAGGGCGATGCGGGCGTGGTCTATTGCCAGTCGCGCAAGCGCGTGGAAGACCTCGCGACGACGCTGAAGGGTGCCGGCATCAACGCCCTGCCGTACCACGCGGGCCTCGATGCGGCGGTGCGCCAGAAGCACCAGGACCGCTTCCTGCGCGAAGAAGGCATCGTGATGGTCGCGACCATCGCCTTCGGCATGGGCATCGACAAGCCCGACGTGCGCTTTGTCGGCCACGTCGACATGCCCAAGAACATCGAGGGCTACTACCAGGAAACCGGCCGCGCGGGCCGCGACGGCGCCCCCGCCGACGCCTGGATGGCCTACGGCCTGAACGATGTGGTGAACCAGCGCCGCATGATCGACGAGAGCCCGGCCGGCGAAGAGTTCAAGCAGGTGATGCGCGGCAAGCTCGACGCGCTGCTGTCCCTCGCCGAAGCCAGCGACTGCCGCCGCGTGCGCCTGCTGGGCTACTTCGGCGAGAAGAGCACGCCCTGCGGCAACTGCGACAACTGCCTGAACCCGCCGCAGGTGTGGGATGGCACCGATGCTGCGCGCAAGCTGCTGAGCACCATCTACCGCGTGCAGCAGCTCAGCGGCATCAGCTTCGGCGCGGGCCACATCATGGACATCCTGCGCGGCAAGGCGACCGAGAAGGTCAAGCAGTTCGGGCACGAGCGCATCAGCACCTTCGGCATCGGCGCGGAGTTCAGCGAGGTGGCGCTGCGCGGCGTGCTGCGCCAGCTGATCGCCACGGGCGCGCTGGCGGTGGACGCCGAAGCGTTCAACACGCTGAAGCTCACCGAGGGCTCGCGCGCGGTGCTCAAGGGCGAGACGACGGTGTCGCTGCGCGAGTCGGTGTCGTCACCGGCCGAGCGCAAGCCCCGGCGCGAAAAGGTCGCCAAGGGCGCACCGTCGCCGGCAGCCGCCTCGCTCGACGACACCGGCAAGAAGCGCTTCGAAGCGCTCAAGGCCTGGCGCGCCGAGGTGGCGAAGGAACACAACCTGCCGGCCTACGTGATCTTCCACGACGCCACGCTGGCCGCCATTGCCGAGCGTGCACCCGCGACGCTCGAAGACCTGCAGGGCATCAGCGGCATCGGCACGAAGAAGCTCGAGGCCTACGGCGCCGAAGTGCTTCGCGTGTGCGAAGCCTTCTGACCACCTGCAGGGCCTGTTCACCCTATTTCTGGCGTCGCGAAGGTCTGCCAGAGCGGGCCAATCAAGGCGCGTGACGCCGCGTGTGCATGCGCACACGCAAGGAGCGCAACGCCGAGTGGCCCGCTCTGGCAGACCTTCCCTTCGGGTTGGCTGGCAAAGGGGCCGTCTGCGGCGTTGCCCGCGCTTGCAAGGCAGAAGCCTTGCTGCGCACGGGCGCCTTGCAGCCAGCCCCTTTGCCGGCCAACGCGACGCCAGAAATAGGGTGAACAGGCCCTAGAGCAGCCGCGCAGCCTTCGAGAAATCGATGGACGCGAGCACCGCGGCGCGCATGGCCGCGAGCAGATGGCGCTCGTCGTTGCTGCGCTTCTGGAAGGTGTAGGTCAGCGCGGGCAGGGCCTGGCGGGTCTTCAGGATGCGCAGGTCGCCGCGGCGCGACAGCAGGCGCGCCCAGCTTTCCGGCAGGAACCCGACACCGATCCCCTCGATCAGCAGGCCCGCGACCGCGCCCCAGCTGTTGCAACTGAGGCGATGCGGCGCCTCGAGGTTCTCGGCCATGAGCCATTCGTCGAGCAGGCGGCTGGTGCCCGCGCCGGGGGGCAGCGTCACGATGGGATGTTGCGCAAGCAGCGGCGCGCCGATCGTCGTGGTCTTGCCTGCCAGCGCGGGTGCGGCCACCCACACGAAATGCGCCTGGCCGACGGTGTGCGACGAGATCAGCCCGTGGTGCGGTGAGCGCCCGGCGATCACCGCGCAGTCGAGCTCGCCGTTGCGCAGGCGCTCGTCCAGCGCCGAACCGAAATTGACGTGCGGCTCCAGGCGCAGGTCGGGCAGGTGCCGCCCCACGTGCGCGACGAGTTGGGGCAGCCAGGTCAGCGCGCTCAGCTCGCCGATGCCGAAGGTGCAACGGCCACCGAGGCTCGCGGGTGCGCCGATCGACCGCTTCGTTTCGTCGGCCGCCAGCAGCAATGCGGCGGCGCGCGGCAGGAAGCGCTCGCCCGCGTCCGTGAGCGTGGCCCGCTGCCCGGCGCGGTCGAACAGCGGCGCGCCGAGCGACACCTCCAGCTCGGCCAGGCGCTTGGACAGCGACGAGGTCGACAGGTGCAACCGCTGCGCCGCGAGCGCAAAGCTGGCGCAGGTCGCGGCCCAGTAGAAGGCCTCCAGTTGCTTCAGCGTCATGCGCCGTCCCCTCCGTCATTTCGAAAAAAGCGAAATGACAAATTACCATAAATTCGCTTTTTCAAAACCTCCTGCACGCCTACAGTCCGCGCGGACCGAACGACTGACTGGATGGCGGACATGACTGTTTTCTCGCGTGCCTTCGATGCCCCGCGCACCGCGCCGGCGCAAGCTCTGGCGGCTGCTGCCGCGACGCCGCGCCGCCTGGCCGGCATCCTGTCGCTGCAGGACTTCGAGCACGCGGCGAAGCGCCGGCTGCCGCGCCCGCTGTTCGGCTACATCGCCGGCGCGGCGGAAGACAACCGCTCGCTGGACGCCAACCGCGCCGCGTTCGACGCGCACGACTTCCTGCCCCGGGTGCTGGTCGACGTCTCCCGGCGCTCGCAGGAGGTCACGCTGTTCGGCCAGCGCTATGCATCGCCCTTCGGGATCGCGCCAGTCGGCATCAGCGCGCTGTCGGCCTACCGCGGCGACCTGGTGCTCGCGCAGGCGGCGCAGGCGGCCGGCATTCCCGCAGTCATGAGCGGCACCTCGCTCATTCCGATGGAAGAAGTGGCCCAGGCCGCGCCCGGCACCTGGTTCCAGGCCTACCTGCCGGGCGATGCGGCACGCATCGACGGCCTGGTGGCGCGCATCGCCGGCGCGGGCTTTCGCCACCTGGTCGTCACGGTCGACATTCCCGTCTGGGCCAACCGCGAAAACAACGTGCGTGCCGGCTTCACGACGCCGCTGCGGCCCAGCCTGCGGCTGGCATGGGACGGCCTCGTGCGGCCGCGCTGGCTGCTCGGCACGCTCGCGCGGACCTTCGTGACGCAGGGCATGCCGCATTTCGAGAACTCGTTCGCCACGCGCGGCGCGCCTCTTTTCTCGAGCACCGCGATCCGCGACACGACCGGCCGCGACCACATCCACTGGGACCACATCGCCCGAATCCGCCAGCAGTGGCGCGGGCCGCTGATCCTGAAGGGCATTCTTCATCCGGCCGATGCGCGGCGCGCGCGACAGCTCGGCGCCGACGGGCTCATCGTCTCCAACCACGGCGGCCGGCAGCTCGACGGCGCGGCACCGGCGCTGCGCGCGCTGCCGCAGGTGCTGGACGCCGCGGGCGAGTTGCCCGTGATGGTCGACGGCGGCGTGCGGCGCGGCAGCGACGTGCTGAAGGCGCTGGCGCTCGGCGCCAAGGCCGTGTTCGCCGGCCGGCCGTTCATGTATGCCGCCGCCGTGGGCGGCCACGCAGGCGTCACGCACGCGATCCGGCTGCTGCGGGACGAGGTCGACCGGAACATGGCGATGCTCGGCGTCAACGACCCGGGCGAGCTCGATGCGAGCTGCCTGATCCCGCGGCGCCCCTGAGCGGCCGCCACCCATCTCACCCATTCCATCAATCCAAGAGGAGGAAGACACCTTGCCCAAACACCCCACCCTGTTCGCCCTCGCCTGCCTGCTGGCGGCGACCGTGCCCGTCCACGCACAAAGCTACCCCGACAAGCCCGTCAAGCTGCAGGTGCCGTTCGCGCCGGGCGGCACGACGGACATCATTGCGCGCGTCATCTCCGAGCCCCTGGGCAGGCACCTGGGGCAGAGCGTCATCGTCGAGAACAAGTCGGGCGCGGGCGGCGCGATCGGCGCCGCCGAGACCGCGCGCGCCACGCCCGACGGCTACGCGCTGGGCATCGGCACCGTGTCGACGACGGCGGCCAACCCGGCCATCAACCCCAAGGTGCCGTACAACCCGAAGACCGACTTCACGCCCATCATCAACCTGGCGGCCACGCCCAATGTCATTGCGGTCCATCCCAGCTTTCCGGCCCGGGACTACAAGGGCTTCATCGAGGTGCTGAAGAAGAACCCGGGCAAGTACGCCTACGCCACCGCAGGCACGGGCAGCATCGGGCACCTGCAGATGGAGCTGTACAAGGGCATGGCCGGCGCGTCCGTCACGCACATTCCCTACCGGGGGTCGGGCCCGGCGCTCAACGACACCGTCGCGGGCCAGGTCGCGATGATCTTCGACAACCTGCCGTCGGCGCTGCCCTTCATCAAGGACCGCCGGCTGATCCCGATCGTCGTGGCGGCGTCCGAGCGCCTGAAGGACCTGCCCGACGTGCCGACCTTCAAGGAGGTCGGGCTCGCGCCGGTGAACCGCATGGCGTACTACGGCATCGTGGGCCCCAAGGGCCTGCCCAAGGACGTGGTGGACAAGGTGCACGCCGCGGCGCGCAAGTCGCTCGAAGATCCTGCCGTGCGCAAGCGCATCCAGGACACCGGCTCCTTCGTCGTCGGTAACACGCCGCAGGAGTTCACGCAGCAGATCGCCGCCGAGTTCGACGTCTACAAGAAGGTGGTGGACACCGCCGGACTCACGCCGGACTGAACCGGCGAGCGCCTCGTCAGGCCACCGACGCCCAGACCGGCGCCATCGCGCGGTAGAGCCTGCGGAAGGCCTCGAGCCGGGGCTGGTAGGCCGCGTGCAAGGCGGCGTCGGGCGCGAGCACCTGGCGCACGGCCGGCGCGACGACCACACCCGCCGGGTCTTCGCCCGTGACCGCCAGCCGCGCGAGCCGCGCCGCGCCGAAGGCCGGGCCACGGTCGGCGGATTCGTACAGCACCAGCGGCACATCGAGCACCGAGGCGATCAGCTGCGCCAGGAAGGCGGAGCGCGCACCGCCGCCGATCAGCGCCAGGCGCTCGGGCCGCGCCGTCTGGGCGGTCAGCGCTTGCAGGCCGTCGGCGAGCGAGAAGGCGATGCCTTCGCAGACCGCCTGCATCAGGTCGGCGCGCGTGGTGGCACCCGAGAGCCCGACGATCGCGCCGCGCGCGAACGGGTTGTTGTGCGGCGTGCGTTCGCCGAACAGGTAGGGCAGCGCGAGCAGGCGCGATGGCCCGGTGTACGCGGCCTCGACCTCGGCCAGCAACTCGCCGACCGACGCACCGCCGGTGCACGACGCCAGCGCGGCCAGCGGGCTCGCGCCGTTGAGCAGCGCCGCCATGCGGTACCAGCGCTGCGGCAGCGCATGGCAGAAGGCGTGCACCAGCCGCTCGGGGTCGGGGCGGTGCGCGGTGTCGGCCACGAGGATCTGCGCCGAGGTGCCGAGCGACACGAAGCCGTCGCCCGGCCCGACCACGCCGATGCCGACGCCGCCCGCCGCGGCATCGCCCGCGCCGCCGGCGATCGGCACGCCGCGCGGCAAGCCCCAGCGCGCGGCCAATGCATCGCGCACGGTGGCACAGGGTTCGCACGACTCGACCACGCGCGGCAGCCAGGCGGGATCAACCCCGCAGGCGGCAAGCGCCTGCGGCGACCACCGGCGCTGCGCCTGGTCGAACAGCCAGGTGCCGGCCGCGTCGGTGACGTCGGTCACCTTGTCGCCCGACAGCTGCAGGCGCACGTAGTCCTTGGTCAGCAGCAGCGAACGGGCGCGCGCCACGGCGTCGGGCTCGTGGGTGCGCAGCCAGCGCAGCTTGGGGCCGGTGAAGCCCGCCATCGGCTGCACGCCGACGGCACGGCGCAGGGCCAGGTCGGTCTGCATGAGTTCGGCGGCCTCGGCGGCGGCGCGGCCGTCGTTCCAGAGGATGGCCGGGCGCACAGGGCGGTCGGCCTCGTCGAGCAGCACCAGCGAGTGCATCTGGCCCGACAGGCCGATGCCTTGCACGCCGGCCATCGCTGTCGGGTGCATGCGCGCCAGTTCGTCGAGGCCGTCCGAGACGGCGGCCCACCACTGGTCGGGGTCGTGCTCGCACCACAGCGGCTGCGGGTACTGCGAGCTGAGCGGCCGATCGACCGTGGCGACGACATGCAGCTGCATGTCGGTCAGGACGATCTTGACCGCGGAGGTTCCGATATCGATGCCGAGCAGCATGCGTGTGTTCCCTGTTCGAGGGCCGGAGTATCGGCGCTCCGGCCAGGCGCGCAGGCCGCTGGCGGCAGGTTGTTTACGGCGTGGTCGCCGGCAGCGTGATCGGCACCGGCCGCGTGAGCAGGTCGATGTAGAGCTCGAAGAAACGCGCGTTGTCGAACTTCTTCACCACGGTCATCTTCTGCAGCGGCACGCCTGCGGGCGGCGTGGCGTAGCCGATGGAGCGGCCGTTGTCGGCGGCGCCGGGCTTGGCGACCACGTCGACATAACGCTCGACGGTCTGCGTGGCATAGCGCGGATCGATGAGGTAGGCCAGCACCAGCGTGTCCCAGATGTTCTGCGTGTAGTTCGGGTTGTTCTCGAAGCCGTTGGTGCCGCTGAAGCCGTAGCCGTTGAGCTTGCGGAACACCTCGGTCACGGCCGTGGGCTTGGCCGGGTGCGCGATGCGATCGTAGATGGGCTTGGTGAGGAACACGGTGTCGGTCACGTCCAGCGGCACCACCACCTGCGGGATCGGCAGGCGCACCACGAACTGCGCGGCCTCGGGGTCGAACCACCAGTTGAACTCGGCGAAATGGGTGGTGTTGCCCGCCACGTCGACGGCGCCGCCCATGTAGATGATCTTCTTGATCAGCGGCACGATCTCGGGGCTCTTCTTCACGGCCAGCGCGATGTTGGTGAGCGGGCCGATGGCCAGGATGGTGATCTCGTTCGGATTGGCCTTGACGGTGTCGATGATGAAATCGACTGCGCTCTTGCGCTGCACCACGGTGCGCGTGGCAAAGCCGTCGGGCGAGGGCTTGAGGTCAGCGTCGGTCTTGGGCTCGGGGCCGCTCCAGGCGCCCAGGTAGCCGTCGCCACCCGCGCCGGCCTTCATCTCGGCCTCGATGTCCGCGAAGCTGTGGTTGAGCGCGTAGTTCTCGCCCACGTAGACGCCGATGCGCTGGCCCACGCCCAGGCGCTCGACCGACATCAGCGCGTCGGCCACGCCCTGCTTGAGCCACTGGTTGCCCGACACCACGCTGATGCCCATCACCTGCACCTTGCCCTCGGCCTGCAGCTGCGCGGCCATGACGCCGAGCTGGCCGTCGTCGCTCATGGTGTTGTAGTCGCTGTCGATGATGACTTTCTGCGCCACCGGCGGCGCGGCGAAGCCGGGCGCCAGGCCGATGCCGTCATTGCCGCCCCCACCGCCGCCGCATGCCGTGAGCACGGCCACGGCGACGAGCCAGAAGGTCGCCACTGTCCATTTGCGCATCTTGTTTCTCCTAAGTGTTTGGTTTGCAGCCCGGTTCTCGGACGGGCGCCAGGGAGTGGAAACGTTTGCGCAAACCTTTGCGCAAACGTTTGCCAAACTCTAAATGGCGTGCCGCCAGCGTGGCAATGGGGTGCGGGTAGGGGTTTTCCGCGAGGCCGGGGGCGGCCTCGCGCGCGGACGTCAGCCCGTCATCAGCCCAGGTCGGGCGCGGGGCCGAGCAGCCGGTTCTCGCGCAGCGGCGAGCGTGGGCGCAGGTAGGGCGCGTCTTCCGCCGGCGTGGCGGCCTTCTCGAGGCCCAGGGTGTCGGGCGCGGCCTTGGCGGACGCCGTCGGTGCCGTGCACGACCCGCTGCTGCGCAGCCGCAGCGCCGCGGCCAGCCGGGCCTCGGCGGCGTCGCCCAGGGGGTGGTCGAAATCGTCGGCCACGGCGCAGTTGTCGTTGGGCGCAAAGCCGTCGCCGTAGTCGCCGTAGCCGGCCTGGTTGACGCCCTTGAAGTGGATCGCGAAGTAGGTGGTGCCGCAGTTGTCCTGCGGCATGAAGCCGTAGGGCTTGCCGCAGGTGGTGCCGCCCACGAGGTTGACCGTGACGCCCACGCCGCGCAGGCTGTTGATGACCGACTCGCTGGCCGAGCAGGTGTCCGGGCCGGTCAGCACGGTGACGCGCGACAGGCCCAGGTTGGGCAGCGTCTGCCCGTTGCGGTCGGTGGTCAGGAAGCCCATGAGCGTCTGCGCGAGCGTCAGGTGGAACGGGTTCTTGTCGTTGAACGACATCAGCTCGAAGGTCTTGCCGGCCGTGGTGGCCGGCGGCGCGATCATGGTGGCAAGCCGGCTCGCGATGCGCAGCTGGCCGCCGCCGTTGTAGCGCATGTCGAGCACGAGGTCCTGGATGCCGCCGTCCTGCTTGAGCGTGTTCACGGCCGCGACGAGCTGCGCCTCGGAGGTCGTGATGTGGTCGTTGAACAGCAGGTAGCCCACGCGGTTGCCGGCCGGCCCGATGGTGCGCGTGTACTGCACCGGCGTGCTGGTGACGCTCTGGGCCGTGAGCTCGATGGGACTGCCGCGCGTGCCGTTCACCTCGAAGGTGAAGGTGTGCTTCTCGCCGAGGGCCTGCGGCGAGATCGCGCGGTTGATGACGTTCACGTTGGCCTGCCCGGTGCTGGACACCACGTCGACGCCGTCGACCACGACCAGCTTGGCCCCGCGCGCCAGGCCGGCCGTCGCGGCCGGCGAGCCGGGCTCGACGAAGGCGATGCGGATGTTGCGCGGCGGCGAGCTGCGCACGGCCGCCGTTTCCATGCCGTAGCCGGCCGACACGCCGCCCTCGGAGAGCTGGCGGTACACCTCGGTGTTGTAGGTGAAGTGGAAGCGGTCCTTGGCCCGGCCCGAGGGCGTGGTGGCCGGCGTCTTGAGCACGTTGAACCAGGCCACCGGCGTGGCGTAGTCGGCCGCCTTCAAGGTGGTGGGCACCTCGCTGTACCAAAGGTAGGTTTCGTCGATCCAGCCGCGCACCCAGCTCTTTTCGTTGCCGACGGTGCCGGTGCTGTCAGGGTAGGCGCGGCCGGTCTCGGGGTTGGTGCCCGGGCGCGGCGCGGCGCACAGGCCGGCGACGGTCGAGGACGCCACGATGGCGTCGCTGTCGCCGCCGCCCCCGGGCGTGGGCGTCGGCGTCGGCACCACGCCGATCGGGAACCCACCGCCGCCACCTCCGCCCCCACCTCCACCGCCGCACCCCGCCAGCAGGCCGGCCAGCGCGAGCGCTCCGGCGATGGCCGCCACGGCCCTCGGGCGCCGCGACGCGTGTGCAGTGTGAAAGGCCATCGGATCCTCCTGGCGTCCGTGGTGCGGACGGTTCTGTTTGGTTGTCTTGGTCGGGGTGCGGGGGCGCAACGCCGCCCGCTACTGGATGAAGCCCATGCCGCGCGATTCGCGCACCTCGGGCTTGATCCGGTGCTCTGCTTCGAGCTGCTCGAGAAACTCCGCCGCCGAGAACTCGGCCGCGAGGATGTCGGTCTGCCGCTTCACAGCCGCGAAGTCGCCGGGGCACAGCTGCGACAGCTGCGCCAGGCGCGCGCGCACCTCGCCGGTGAGCAGGGCCGCGTCGCCTGCGAGCGCCTCGGTGACGAACATACGTTCGCGCTGCGCCGCGGTGAGCGGCATGAACTTGATCTTGAAGGTGAAGCGCCGCAGCGCCGCCTGGTCGAGCCGGTCGAGCAGGTTGGTGGTGCAGATGAACACGCCGCGAAAACGCTCCATGCCCTGCAGCATCTCGTTGACCTCGGTGACCTCGTAGGTGCGCTGCGCGCCGCGCCGGTCCTGCAGGAAGGAGTCGGCCTCGTCGAGCAGCAGCACGGCCTTTTCGGATTCGGCCTCCTTGAACATGGCGGCCATGTTCTGCTCGGTCTCGCCCACGTACTTGCTCATGAGGTCGCTGGCCTGCTTGACGATGAGCGGGCGCCCCACGGCCTTGGCGATGTGCTCGGCCAGCGCGGTCTTGCCGGTGCCGGGCGCGCCGTAGAAACACAGCGTGCCGTGGCCGCGCGCCTTCAGCGCCTCGACGATGCGCGGGATTTCGAAGCGGGTTTCGACATGGAGCATGTCCAGGTCGTAGGTGGTGACGCTGCGCCGCTCGGCCGGGCTCTTGTCGAGCGTGCCGAGTGCGAGGTCGGCGTTGCGCAGCTGGCGCTCGATGAGGGCCTCGACGGAGGCCTCGTCGGTCTTCGCCAGGCCGGCGAAACGCACGGCGGTACGGATCTGCGCGGGCGTGAGGCCCTTGCGCTCGGCCAGTTTGGCCGTGAAGGCCTCGGACACGACCACGCCTTCGAGCGTCTTCTTCACGAGCTGCTCGCGCGCACCGGGCGGCGGCGATTTGAGTTCGAGGTGGTAGGCGAAGCGGCGGCGGAAGGCCGGGTCGATCTGCTCGATGCGGTTGGTGACCCACAGCGTGGGCACGGGATTCGCCTCGAGGATCTGGTTGACCCAGGCCTTGCCGCTCACGCTGCCGCTGGCGGGCGCGGGAATCTGCTCGGCGCGCGCCATGAACTGCGCAGCCTCGGTGCTGATGGGCGGGAACACGTCCTCGACCTCGTCGAACAACAGCGCCGCCTGCGCACTGCCCTTGAGGAAGACCTGCGCGATCTGCAGCGAGCGGTAGCGGTCGCGGCCGCTGAGCGAGTTGCCGTCGCGGTCGGCGTACTCGACCTCGAAGAGTTCGAGGCCCGCCGCCTGCGCGACCACCTTGGCCAGCTCGGTCTTGCCGGTGCCGGGCGGGCCGTAGAGCAGCACGTTGACGCCGGGCTCCTTGCGCGCCACTGCCGCACGCAGCAGCGTGACGAGCATCTGCGCGTCTTCCTCGACGAAGGAGAAATCGTGCGGCGTGAGCGCGCTCTTGGCCGAGGGCCGCGTGAACACGGCCATCAGTTCGTTGTGGTCGCGGTACTCGCGCATGAGCACGGGCGGCAGCTTCTCGCTGACCTTCATGAGGTCGGCCAGGTCGGTGATGTTGTGCTCGGAGATGAGGTTCTCGACGAGGCCGATGCGTTCGAGCCGCGAACCCGCGCGCAGCGCCTCGCCCACCTCGCTCGCGTTGACGCCCGCGATGTCGGCGATGGCGGCGTAGGCTTCGGGCGCGTTGTTGACCTTGAACTCGACCAGCAGCGAGCGCAGGTCGCGCTGGTAGCGCGCGAGCGTGCCGTACAGCAGCAGCGCGCGCTCGGCCTTGTTGAGTTGCAGCAGGCCGGCGAGCGCGTCGATGTTCTTCTCGACCAGCGTCGACTGCTTGCGCAACGCGTGCGTGAGCCAGTCGCGCGTGACGGCCAGCACCGAGAGCAGGTCTTTGGGCTGGTCTTTGGCGTACTCGTCGAGGTAGAAGAACAGCGTGCCTTCTTCATACGGACCGCGCCACACGCCGTGGCGTTCGAGCAGCGTGCGGCCGTCGAAATCTTCGACGCCTTTCCACGCTTCGTTGCCCGCACAGCGGCGGCCCAGGAACTCGCGCAATCGCTGCAGCACCGCGGCGGGCCACACGAGGTGGCGCCCGGTGAGCGAGAGCAATCCGTTGATATCGCGCCGCACATTGAAGCGCGGCCCCTGCTTGGCGGCGAGCGTGAGCACGAAGTGCGAGCACATGAGCTCGAGCACCGGTGCCTCCTTGAGGCCGGGCGAAGGCAAGGCCTGCCCGCGCACCGCAGCAGCCACCACATCGACACCCGCACGCTTGACCATCAGGCAACCTCCTGCGAGGAAATACTTGGAGCGACCATAACGCAGACTTTTGGCTTCGGGAAGACGCCGAAAGAGTAAAAACCCTGATCCGCTGGATTCCAGCCACAATGCGCGCCATGGTCGGAATCGAAGCTATCCGGCGCGCCGCGGCGCGCCTGCAGGGCCAGGTGCTCAACACGCCCTGCGTGGAGTCGCGCACGCTCTCTGAAATCGTGGGCGCGCAGGTGTTCCTGAAGTTCGAAAACCTGCAGTTCACGTCCTCCTTCAAGGAGCGCGGGGCGTGCAACAAGCTGGTTGATTTGTCTGAGGGCGGCACGCGCGGCGTGATCGCCATGTCGGCCGGCAACCATGCGCAGGGTGTGGCTTATCACGCACAGCGGCTGGGCCTGCGCGCACTCATCGTGATGCCGCGCTTCACGCCCGGCGTGAAGATCGAACGCACGCGCGGCTTCGGCGCCGAGGTGGTGCTGCACGGCGACACGCTGGACGCAGCACGCGCGCATGCACTGGCGCTGGCCGAGCGCGAAGGCCTGACCTTCGTGCACCCCTACGACGACGAAGCCATCATTGCCGGCCAAGGCACGATCGCGCTCGAGATGCTCGACGCGGTGCCCGACCTCGACACGCTGGTGGTCGCGGTCGGCGGTGGCGGGCTCATCGCAGGCATGGCCGTCGCGGCGCGCGAGATCAAACCCGGCCTCGAGATCGTCGGCGTGCAGACGCAGCGCTTCCCGGCGATGGTGAATGCCGTCAAGGGCACGCACCATGTGCAAGGCACGAGCACGATCGCCGAAGGCATCGCGGTCGGCACGCCCGGCGTGCTGACGCGGGAAATCATCGCCGCCAAGGTCGACGACCTGCTGCTGGTGGACGAAGGCGACATCGAGCAAGGCGTGCTGATGCTGCTCGAGATCGAAAAGACCCTGGTCGAAGGCGCCGGTGCGGCCGGCTTGGCGGCGCTGATCCGGCATCCCGAACGCTTTCGCGGCAAGCGCGTCGGCCTGGTGCTGTCGGGCGGCAACATCGATCCGCTGCTGCTCGCGGCCATCATCGAACGCGGCATGGTGCGCGCCGGTCGGCTGGCCCGGGTGCGTGTCAGCGCGCGCGACGTGCCGGGCTCGCTAGCCCAGATCACGGCCACCGTGGCCGAAGCGGGCGCTAACGTCGACGAGGTGCACCACCAGCGCGCCTTCACCATGCTGGCCGCGCAGAATGTCGACGTCGAGCTGGTGCTGCAAACGCGCGGCCGGGCCCATCTGGCCAGCGTGTTGAGCGCCCTGAAAGACGCCGGTTTCGAAGCGGTGGAGCAGCACTGAGGGCTCCTCGCAACCCCCTAGACCCGCTGACGGCGCCTCGCCGGTAAAATGGCGGGAGTTTTGTCATTTGCGGTTGACTGCATTTGGCGCTTTGTCATTTGCGTATTCGAGGTATTTCCCGATGTCCCACCCCACCCCCGCCGAGCACGGCCACGCTGCCGCCGCTCAAGAACATGACGCCGTCGAGTCGGTCGTTCACCTGATGCCTCTCGTGCTCCCGCTGGCGGGCGGCGTGCTGATGCTGCTGCTGGCGTCGATCGCCGTTTTTCTCGCCTGAACTGACAGGCTTTCGCGCTTTTGTCCGCGGGCTGTGCGGCCCGCGTTGACGCAATCTCCCAAAGCGAAACGTTTTCTCAAACGGACCTCCGTGCCTGGTCAGGCGCGGCGCCCCGTTCGGAAAGACGATTTTTCAACTTAGGAGATTTCCGATGAACGCACCCACGATGAAGGGCCTCCCCATTCAGGCGCCCTCATACGTCAAGAACGCCAAGCTGATCGCCTGGGTGGCCGACATGGCCGCACTGTGCAAACCCGACGCCATCCACTGGTGCGACGGCAGCAAGGAAGAATACGACCGCCTCTGCCAGCAACTGGTCGACGCCGGCACCTTCAAGAAGCTGAACCCCGCCAAGCGCCCGGGCTCGTTCCTCGCGATGTCCGATCCGAGCGACGTGGCACGCGTCGAAGACCGCACTTTCATCTGCTCCGCGCAGAAGGAAAACGCCGGCCCCACCAACAACTGGATGGCTCCGGCCGAGATGCGCACGACGCTGCAGCCCCTGTTCGACGGCTGCATGAAGGGCCGCACCATGTACGTGGTGCCGTTCAGCATGGGCCCGCTGGGCTCGCCCATTGCACATATCGGCATCGAGCTGTCCGACAGCCCGTACGTGGCCGTCAACATGCGCATCATGACCCGCATGGGCACAGCCGTGTACGAGGTGCTGGGCACTGACGGTGAGTTCGTGCCTTGCGTGCACACCGTGGGTGCGCCGCTCGAAAGCGGTCAGAAGGACATGTCCTGGCCCTGCAACACCACCAAGTACATCGTTCATTACCCTGAAACGCGCGAAATCTGGAGCTACGGTTCGGGTTACGGCGGCAACGCGCTGCTGGGCAAGAAGTGCTTTGCACTGCGCATCGCCTCGAACATGGGCCGCGACGAAGGCTGGCTGGCCGAGCACATGCTGATCCTGGGCGTGACCAATCCCGAAGGCAAGAAGTACCACGTGGCGGCGGCGTTCCCAAGCGCCTGCGGCAAGACCAACTTCTCGATGCTCGTGCCGCCCGCCGGCTTCGAGGGCTGGAAGGTCACCACCATCGGCGACGACATCGCCTGGATCAAGCCGCAAGCGGACGGTTCGCTTCGCGCCATCAACCCCGAGGCCGGCTACTTCGGCGTGGCGCCGGGCACCAACATGCTGACCAACCCAAACTGCATGCGCAGCCTGGATGACGGCGTGATCTTCACCAACGTTGCACTGACCGACGACGGCGACGTCTGGTGGGAAGGCATGGAACAGGACGCGCCAGGCAAGGCGCTGCCGGCGCACCTGATCGACTGGCAAGGCAAGGACTGGACGCCGCAGATCGCCAAGGAAACCGGCGCCAAGGCCGCCCACCCGAATGCACGCTTCACCGTGGCCGCCACCAACAACCCCGCACTCGACGAAGCCTGGGACGATCCGAAGGGCGTGAAGATCGACGCATTCATCTTCGGCGGCCGCCGCTCGACGACCGTGCCGCTGGTCACCGAAGCCCGCAACTGGGTCGAAGGCGTCTACATGGCCGCGACGATGGGTTCGGAAACCACCGCAGCAGCCGCTGGCCAGCAGGGCGTGGTTCGCCGCGACCCGTTCGCGATGCTGCCGTTCATGGGCTACAACATGAGCGACTACTTCCAGCACTGGCTCGACCTGGGCAAGAAGCTGGAAGCCTCGGGTGCCCAGCTGCCGAAGATCTACACGACCAACTGGTTCCGCAAGGGCGCGGACGGCAAGTTCGTCTGGCCGGGCTACGGCGAGAACATGCGCGTGCTGAAGTGGATGATCGACCGCGTGGAAGGCAAGGCAAAGGAAGGTGTCGAGCACATCACCGGCGTGAGCCCGCGCTATGAAGACCTGAACTGGACCGGCCTGGATTTCAGCGCCGAGCAGTTCGCGACGGTCACGAGCATCGACAAGGCGGCCTGGCAGGCGGAGTTGAAGCTGCACGCGGAGCTGTTCCAGCAACTGGCGCATCATCTGCCGAAGGAATTGCCGGAGACGAAGGCTGCGATTGAGCAGCGGTTGGCGGCCTGAGTTCTTCTCGCAGGCTCACGCGGCCTGCTAAGGCCGGGCCTAGAAGGCCCAATAGAAAGCCCGATGAGCTCATCTCATCGGGCTTTCTTGTTTTAGGCGGCACTCAATTAGCGCCACGTCAGGTGATTCCAGGTCATGGCGGAGTCTTTGTCGATGTCGACCGAGCTTTGGAGACGGCGCGCCGGCGTTTAGCTGGCTTGCAGCGAGACCCGATCAAGCACGCGCGCCATGCGATGAAGGTGTTGATGAAGTTCAAGCTGCTGGAGTTGCATGCGGTGTCGCACGCTGAGTGGGGAGCGTGGCTTGAGGGCACGCCGTATTTCGAGCTGATTCGAGCTCGATTCTTTGCGGGTGAGACGCTGGTCGATCTGACGGCGGACTTGCTGTCGGAGCTGATTGCAGTTGGCGCAGCGCAATCCGATGCTTTGGGAGTTCGCAACGCCTGATTGGCCGTTGTTTGCCGCAATAAAAAAGCGCCACCTCTTTCGAGTTGGCGCTTTTTCTTTGTCTGTCTATTCGCTTGTTCTTGTTTTGCGAGCTCTTCGTCCTTGCGTCGCGCAAAGCAAAAAACCCCAGTCATTGCTGACTGGGGTTTTCTGGGCTGTAAGAGCCTGACGATGACCTACTTTCACACGGGAACCCGCACTATCATCGGCGCTGATTCGTTTCACTGTCCTGTTCGGGATGGGAAGGAGTGGTACCAAATCGCTATGGTCATCAGGCATAAAGGGTTGTCCGATTGATCACACGATCAATCAAACGAATTCATAGAGTTTGGAATCAGCTTTTGGCGAATTATTTTGAATGCGTCAACTTGGCATAACACCTTGATCAGATTGATCAAAGTTATAGGGTCAAGCCGCACGAGCAATTAGTATCAGTTAGCTTAACGCATTACTGCGCTTCCACACCTGACCTATCAACGTCCTGGTCTTGAACGACTCTTTAGGGGGCTCAAGGCCCCGGCAGATCTCATCTTGAAACGAGTTTCCCGCTTAGATGCTTTCAGCGGTTATCTCTTCCACACTTAGCTACTCGGCAATGCCACTGGCGTGACAACCGATACACCAGAGGTGTGTCCACTCCGGTCCTCTCGTACTAGGAGCAGGCTTCCTCAAATCTGCAGCGCCCACGGAAGATAGGGACCAAACTGTCTCACGACGTTTTAAACCCAGCTCACGTACCTCTTTAAATGGCGAACAGCCATACCCTTGGGACCGGCTACAGCCCCAGGATGAGATGAGCCGACATCGAGGTGCCAAACACCGCCGTCGATATGAACTCTTGGGCGGTATCAGCCTGTTATCCCCAGAGTACCTTTTATCCGTTGAGCGATGGCCCTTCCATACAGAACCACCGGATCACTATGTCCTGCTTTCGCATCTGCTCGACTTGTCAGTCTCGCAGTTAAGCACGCTTATGCCATTGCACTATCGTCACGATGTCCGACCGTAACTAGCGTACCTTCGAACTCCTCCGTTACGCTTTGGGAGGAGACCGCCCCAGTCAAACTGCCTACCATGCACTGTCCCCGATCCAGATAATGGACCTAGGTTAGAACCTCAAACACACCAGGGTGGTATTTCAACGTTGGCTCCACAAGATCTAGCGACCCTGCTTCAAAGCCTCCCACCTATCCTACACAGATCTGTTCAAAGTCCAATACAAAGCTACAGTAAAGGTTCATGGGGTCTTTCCGTCTTTCCGCGGGGAGATTGCATCATCACAAACATTTCAACTTCGCTGAGTCTCAGGAGGAGACAGTGTGGCCATCGTTACGCCATTCGTGCAGGTCGGAACTTACCCGACAAGGAATTTCGCTACCTTAGGACCGTTATAGTTACGGCCGCCGTTTACTGGGACTTCAATCAAGAGCTTGCACCCCATCATTTAATCTTCCAGCACCGGGCAGGCGTCACACCCTATACGTCCACTTTCGTGTTTGCAGAGTGCTGTGTTTTTAATAAACAGTCGCAGCCACCGATTTTTTGCAACCCATTCATGCTTCGTTGTTCACTACACACTAATAGGGCACACCTTCTTCCGAAGTTACGGTGTCAATTTGCCGAGTTCCTTCTCCTGAGTTCTCTCAAGCGCCTTAGAATACTCATCTCGCGCACCAGTGTCGGTTTGCGGTACGGTCGTTGTTAGCTGAAGCTTAGTGGCTTTTCCTGGAACCTCGTTCAGTCACTTCACGGACAAGTCCGCTCGATCGTTGGCCTCGGTATATGTGCACCGGATTTGCCTAATGCACGCCTACATCCAACTAAACCAGAATAATCCAATAACTGGATGACCTATTAAGATCCGTCCCCACATCGCACTAACAATCGGTACAGGAATATTGACCTGTTTCCCATCAGCTACGCATCTCTGCCTCGCCTTAGGGGCCGACTCACTCTACGCCGATGAACGTTGCGTAGAAAACCTTGCGCTTACGGCGAGGGGGCTTTTCACCCCCTTTAACGCTACTCATGTCAGCATTCGCACTTCTGATACCTCCAGCACGCTTTACAACGCACCTTCACAGGCTTACAGAACGCTCTCCTACCACTTGCAATAAATTGCAAATCCGCAGCTTCGGTAACTGGCTTAGCCCCGTTACATCTTCCGCGCAGGACGACTCGATCAGTGAGCTATTACGCTTTCTTTAAATGATGGCTGCTTCTAAGCCAACATCCTGACTGTTTTAGCCTTCCCACTTCGTTTCCCACTTAGCCAATTTTAGGGACCTTAGCTGGCGGTCTGGGTTGTTTCCCTCTTGAGTCCGGACGTTAGCACCCGGTGCTCTGTCTCCCAAGCTGTACTCATCGGTATTCGGAGTTTGCCTTGGTTTGGTAAGTCGCCATGACCCCCTAGCCAAAACAGTGCTCTACCCCCGATGGTAATACTTGAGGCACTACCTAAATAGTTTTCGGAGAGAACCAGCTATTTCCAAGTTTGTTTAGCCTTTCACCCCTATCCACAGCTCATCCGCTAGTTTTGCAACACTAGTCGGTTCGGACCTCCAGTACCTGTTACGGCACCTTCATCCTGGCCATGGATAGATCACTTGGTTTCGGGTCTACACCCAGCGACTGATCGCCCTATTCGGACTCGATTTCTCTACGGCTTCCCTATTCGGTTAACCTTGCCACTGAATGTAAGTCGCTGACCCATTATACAAAAGGTACGCAGTCACCCCTTACGAGGCTCCTACTTTTTGTAAGCACGCGGTTTCAGGATCTATTTCACTCCCCTCCCGGGGTTCTTTTCGCCTTTCCCTCACGGTACTAGTTCACTATCGGTCAATGATGAGTATTTAGCCTTGGAGGATGGTCCCCCCATATTCAGACAGGATTTCTCGTGTCCCGCCCTACTTGTCGTTAGCTCAGTACCACACAGGTCATTTCACGTACGGGGCTATC